>QHBN01000278.1 GCA_003176995.1 Candidatus Nitrosopolaris wilkensis | reverse complement strand
GCATAGAAATAACGGAATTCTCGCATTTCTTAAAACACGCAGCATGGTATTTGCTAATCTGACATACCTTGATTCTCTCAATAGGTATATTGTATTATGGTCTTACAAAGCTTTGACGGGATTATCAGAAAAAAGGCTGGTTTCTACTAAGCCAAAGCAGTAGTATTCATATTTATATATAATATTCTAGTATCTTTTCAACAGCATCTTTACTAACTTCATCGTTTGGATATTCCTGGTATCTTGTAAAATCGAGTGGAGTAACTATACCAATGGGTTTGTTTTCGTCTGACTTATCAATAACAAGCAAATGCCTCACATTATATTGCAGCATCATATCAGCTGCTACTGACGGCGATGATTTGGAATCGATAGTAATAAGAGGAGAAGACATTATCTGCTCATTAGTCACTAGGCTAGTGCGAAGATCATTAAGACATACCTTTTTAACTAAATCACGCTCAGTAACCAAACCTTGTGGTCTGCCATCTGAACCTACTACTATTAATGAACTCACATTCTTATCTGTCATTTTTTTAGCTGCTTCTTGAACAGAAGCTGATTTTTCAATAGTTTCTAATTTTTTCCTCATAGAGTCGGTTATAGTAGTCATAACAATGATGATAACAGCGTCTGATCTTTTAAGTGTATACCGCACTATCAATGAGGAAAACGAGCATCCGTTTCAGGCGGGGTGAGTCAAAGACCTCAACACTTCAACTAAGTTTAAGGATTTGATCTTAGATCTGCGTACAGCATGGACATCATCTACAGGTGATGAACTTGCAACTGGATCCCCACCACTGCCCATGCCTGTTATCCATTACCTATAGGTTTCGTTTGTTGAGTGGGTGGACCCAAGGATGTTCGGTAAAAAGCGAGCTTGTATCCCACATAATACTAATTCAGTATACAAGTGCTATGTCATGTGGTTGCGCTATCATTACGTTCAATTTCTAAATAAGTAGAGATTTTATAATTATCGGTTAACTATGGTATTCGTATACACGATACATACTTTCAGGGTCAGAACGAGAAAGATATTTCCATTTTGTTGGATCGAGATTTATCTCTATAAACTTTCCATCGCTTATAAATTCTGATGATAGGAGGATATTATAGATAGATTCGCCAACCAAAACCTGATTAGGTTTCGCGATAGAGACGATCTTTGAAGCCAAGCTTATGCTGGAACCAATGATATCTATGTAAGCTTTTTCTAAACTGTTTCCATAAAGCACAACTAGAGCATAACCATAAGTCAATCCTATTCTTACGCTGATTTCAGGTAAACCATTTTCCTTAAACGCAGGGTTTATTACTTCTCTAATGATCTCCAGTATTGAAGTCGTACAATTTAATGCATTTTTGCATGCCTTTGCCTGATCATATTCTCCGGGAAAAAGTCCGATAACCGCATCACCTTCATATTTGAAGACATATCCGCCATAACCGGTCACAGCGATACTTATTTCTTGGGCAAATGTCTGAATCATTAAAGCAAACCTATCCTCCGATAATGATAGGCTCATTTCTGTTGAATTATTGACATCTGTAAACATGATTACAACATTAGTTTTTCTATTTACATGCCGCTTTAGCAATTTTTTAGATTCGTCGGTTGACATATTGAGCTGAATGCCCGCCGTTAGTGTTTTAGCAACTCTAGCACGAATTTGTTCCAACACAGATCCATTTGTAAAACTCATAGACGACCTACCGGAATGGCCAAAGTTAAGAAACTGTAAAGTCTATCTTTATATGTTTGTATCTTAGCAACATAATAAGAATTTAATTAATCTCTGTTGCTTTGTTCAATTGATTATTATATGAACGGCATACACTTGTAATCAAGCCTGTGCTTTCATAATCGTTATAAACATATTCGATTAACACATTCATTCAATAGAGATGTTAAGCAGTGACGAAGTAAAGGACATCTTATACTCGACGATAGAAAGCATAGGTAAGGAAAGAATTCGATCTGACACTACTTCAAACATAAACTTCTCGGAAAAGTATATTGATGCTATAATGGATGAATGCCTCACAAAAATAAACGTTGGCTCAAATGCTAGCAATAAGGCTGACGCAATAGCAGTCTTAAGTGAAGCACTCCTTCATTTTATGCTTACGGTCAGTACTCTTCCATCTGAAAGAAAAATCCAAGTAAATGATAATCCAACCATTGACGTAGTTGTACCGAGCCTACAGATCCTAAAAAGAACGCCTGATAAATCAATTATTATAGAAATTATAAGGAATAAGATGGATTCGGATAAACTATCACAATTGGAATTCTTACAGCCAAATCATAAAAATATTTGGTTGATATCGGTGATACCATTTTCAACAACAAGATATAGAATATACGGTATGTCCACTAATACAGGGTTATTCCATAATAGTTTTTCGAATATCATAAAAGATATCAATAATTTTCTAAAGGAAACAGGTGATAAAAGCCTTAGGTTCATTCATTGAAATAAGACAAATGAGCTAAGTGATGACGCTTTCAGATAAATCAATCAATTAATCATTCAATCAATCGATCAGTTGTAGGATCATTTTGTGCGTATATCTGATGTAGTGAGGAGTTAAAAGTTGGCAAGTCTCACATACGTCCTATATAATATCTGGAAGAATGATGATAGAGGTGAAGAAGAGTTTAGTCCTGGAGATGTATGACATGTTCCACAAGGTCATAACGCATCGGTAGTCGAGAATGAACTTCTTGTAGCAATAGACTTCACAGGTATGACGGACTTCGCCAAGAAATGATTTAGTAAAACGACCACGGATAACAAAAGTCAATCCTTTGTGTTTTGACTTTTGATAAGGGAACACAGGTATACCACAGTTGTCAAGATACTTGAGACTGCTCTGTTCAACAACGGAGCCAATCTCAGATAATTAATAGACAAATTGCGTCTAACTGAATACGTCGAGAAGATGAAGCTGTACCTGTTAATTTTAGAAAATAGTGGATTGATAGGATATCACAAACCAGATGGAGTTTATAGAACAACCTACAGGGAATGCACTTCTTACGAACGTACAATCATACTTTTGATCTGATCAACAACTTCGAATAGTCGCAAGTGAAATTATACATTATCATTTTCAACCTATCTCAAGTCCATACGGTGGTTTTTTAAAGAAGAGACAAATTTGACCTAAATTACCACAGCATTCATTCAAACCATAGTACTGGCCGGGTCGTTTGTGAATTGTTATCAACACAAGATTTTCTCCCAATAATATATTCGTCCAACCAGGGTTTGTTGTGGTCGAAAGAGATACTTGTAATACTTTATCCAATTTATCCGGATATTGAGTCGGCAGTCCTTAAAAAGGACTTCCCTCGAAGTACATTTGGTCGTTCTCAGATATAAATTCAGACAAGCTAATTATGAAGTCCTTTTGTTTCATCTAATGTATTGATCATGCGTACAATGCCAAGACCTCCGAGGAAAGGAACACAAATTTATCCGACGCTAAGGATACAGCGCCTACAATCGAAAATTTTATATAATTAGAACCCTAAAGTTAAATCGTCTTTGAAACGACTTCCAGGAATAAAGCGAAGATCTCTAGGGTTCTAGAGTCACTTATGCCCACCTTGGATTAAAAAGTTTACAATCAGTAAAATCATCGTAGAATTTAGAATCCATATCCTCACTCGAATACTAGTTGGAATCAAAAATTCTTGCCTTGTAGAATGCGACAGTTTGCTGATAATAAATTAAAAAGTAGAGGAGTCAAGGAATAACCAAGGAACCTTCAGCTCTAATCTTTTTGGCTTCATAAACTATCTTTGCGACGTATGGTTCAATTCCTAACGTTATAGACACGACATCTTGACGATGTAGAACTGGAACCATATACCTATGAGCAATTCCGTGAGATTACAGAGGGTCAGGTTATAAGATACACGGAAGCGTCGCAAGATAAGATGATAGCTAACGCGGTATGAAGTAAATCTCAAGATATGAGAGATTGTATAAAGATTGGTACTTTCGACAAATCAACTAAAGATATAGAGTTTATTGTAGACAAACTCTTCGGGCCTAAGACTAGACAGGGTGAAATCCAAACCTAGGAGATAGTTAGGCTTAATTGTTCAGTTAGAACCCCTTCTTCAATCTTATTCTGCTACCTTTCTGACCCGGCGCAGACGTTTGGTATAGCATAAAGCCCAATATTGTACTCCGCCTCTATTTGTAGGGGAATCTATTGCTCATGATCCCTTTATTTCAGCTATCTTCTTCCACCTAGGCCATTTTCTCTCAATAATGAAATCTAAGCTATATCTTGAGGGTCCGAAGGCAGCATTAATGACTAGCAACAAAGAGGCGACGATCGCATATACCATGCCAGTTCCTATGTCTGTTGAGCCTGGGCCGTATGGTCCGCCGAACCTTCAGGAACAGACCATATAATCAAGCTCAGAAGCAAGCTAATTGTATATACAGGCTTGTGCAACAAACCAAAAATAAGACAGAAGGCAAGAGCAAGTTCAATAACTCCTGCAGAGTACACATAGAATGAGGGATTTGAAGACGTTATAGAAGCCCAGATAGCTTGTAGCACAATAGAT
>QHBN01000277.1 GCA_003176995.1 Candidatus Nitrosopolaris wilkensis | reverse complement strand
AGAATTGAGCTACAAACTACATCAAACATCTCATGTTGACCGATTTAATGTATTTCAAATTCTTCTATCCCATTAGAAATCACCTTACAAATACTGCATTTTATCATACTTTGATCTACCAATCCTAACTTAAATATCAAACTGTGTTAACCTTGACTTTAATACACTTTTGCAGTTTTGCATAATAGTTTCGGTGATGTTCTATACAATTAAATTTGTATGGACGTCTTGGATGGTGTCATATTCACCCTCTAAGAAGGATATAAAGTGCAGAAAGTACCGTGCAGTCACCCATCTGTTGTCTGAACGATGCTCGAATCGTCAGACGCAAGTTTCTTATCTACTGCTGGTAATCATAACCTCAGTTGCAGTTGGATTCAATGGAATGATTTCATCGTGAGGGTCAAAATGTAGTACCTTGCCAAATAATCTAGAATTGTGTACTTCTTTGTACAATGCTATTGCTTCATCTCCGTAAGCCTGAAGGGCACAATGACTACCACCATTGAAAGTAATTTCTAGGTCTGAGCGTCAGTTACCGTATTATAGAAGATACTAGTTTTCAGACTCGTCTACCTGTCATCAGTCTAAAGTTATTCGGCAGACTAGACTGGCTAGATAATGAGAGCTAATTACCTTTCTTGTGCCGTGGGCCTTATTAATATCTCATTGACATTAACATGATTTGGTGCTTGTATTGCATATAAGACCGCATTTGCTATGTCATCTGACCCTAATGTTTCCATAGTCTTAGAAGATTGTATAAATCCTGCCATGGATTCATCTGTTATTGATTCCAATAGTTCTGTTGAAACTGCTCCAGGTTCCACGCATGTAACTCGTATGTTATACCTTGGGCTTAATTCCTTTCTTAATCCTTCGCTAAATGCCGTAATGGCATGTTTTGTCGCACAGTAGACACTTCCTCCAGCAAATATTATTCTCCCTGCAACCGAAGAGACGTTCACTATATGTCCTGATTTTTTATCTAACATATGTGGAATTACTGCAGAAGTGCAGTATAGGACTCCTTTGATATTTACATCAATCATCCGTTCCCATTCTTCCACTTTTCTATTTACGAAATAACTTAGCGGCATTAGACCAGCGTTGTTAATTAGAATATCAACTTTTCCCCATTTTTTAACTACAGCGTCAGCGAATGAATCACAATCCGATTTGGTGGTAACATCAAGTTTTTGAATAAAAATTTCCCGTCCATTATTTTTGATAATTTGCTTTTCTAGCTCTTGTAGTCTATCTATGCGCCTAGCTCCTACTGCTACTCTTACACCAGCTTTTGATAGTGCTAAAGAAGTAGCATACCCTATACCGCTACTTGCTCCCGTGACTATTGCAACTTTATTTTCCAACATTTTAACAACATGTTAATATGATAAAAGAACCCACTTATGAATATAGAGTGCAAATTTGATACAATAACACCAATGATCATATCATTTCTGGATCGTTTCCGTAGAGCCGAAAGTGTTGACCCCTTGCATAAATGGATAGGGTGCACTATACGAGACCAAAACCGCCTATAATCGAGTCTAACTCAAAGAGGAATGGTAAGGGCCTCTCAATAGCAGCCAGCCACAGCAAGCTGACTGGACTACTTAATTCAATAAGCGTAGCTGGTTCATAATCCATTAGTAGAAGTGGAGTACAAAGCCATTCATAGCAAGGTTATCCTTACAACACAAGGTAAAAGTACATTAAAAATATTGGGGGAATAATTCACCTCGTCTACAACTGAAATGTTACCACCGCATAAATGTAGTTTCTATAGGTTGTAGTAATTGATAGGCCCGCATTTCTAAAGATGTCTTCTATCAGAACACTTTGGTTGACCAAGGTTGCGTAGTAATCTATTGTATTCAATAGATTATAATAAGGACAGATATAGAAATAGATTCTTCACCTGTTTTCATAGATCTGGAATGATTGATTATGTGTTTGAAAACAGGCCTCGAAATTTGCATATTGAGATACTTATGAACTTAACTTTTATCGTTCTCGGTTGCGTAGTCCCACTGTACGACAATGTGTAGCCATAACCGCATAGAATCAGGCGATGGTTAACAGCCAATTTAGAAGTAATTTAGAATCAGCGCCTCGTTAATACTCGCTATACAAGATAAACGGATTAATAGGTGGGTAGATAAATCGTCCTTATCTTCTATTCCGCCGCCTTCTAGCCTCTCTACGCAAATACTTTTCTAGCTCTTCTGGAGACAGATTTCTTAATTGATTGGAATTTAAGTCAAGGCCAAATTCTGTTACTCCGGCTCCAGAAAAGTCTTTGTCATAGTCTCTACTTTCACCTTCTTTTCCTTCCTCGTCAAAGTAATCGGACTCTTTTCTTTTTCTCATTGCTTATGTTTGACTTGACCTTATGTCTATTTTAATTACAGTGAAATCCTCTTTCCCAGATCATGCACACATATTGCACAGTTCCATATGGCATTAGGTGTTAGAAATACTGGGTTCGTCAGAGCCGAAGTTTGCTCGATTTTTACTGTTCAGCACTTTTGAGATTGAAATCTATCTGGCATAATTTTAGAATTGCAGGGCGATCTTCAGAAGTCGCTGAGGAAACGCCGACTAGAAGATTCAATCTTCTTATACTTAATCTACACCGCAGCTTTTGACTGTTGAAATACACGAAAACACACAAGTCACCTAAATGATTATTCGTCATGGTTAACAGGTTTCTTTATATACATTACAAGCCGTGTATGAATTATGACAAAAGTCGAAATTAAATGCACCGAGAATGGGCCTAACTTGATAGTGGTAGATGGCAACGTGTTTGCTGCTATGTGTAGATGCGGTGCCTCTGACAGTAAACCGTATTGTGATGGAGCTCACGCAAAGATAGGATTCAAGGCCGACGCAAAAGAGCTACGGGTTTTAGGGTAATATTAGTCGTTTTTAGCACGATATTCTCGCCGTTGTCCGGAGCCTTTTTTGAATACCCTACTGCTTAATGGACATCACTACACCATTACAATTACTTGATCCGTTCTTCCTATGTTTCATAAATGACAACCATGACGATCTTCAATTCCTTTAATATCGATCTACAATTGCTTATGCTCTTCATCATTATAATATATAGCAATAACACCTGATTAGCAGTTATATTCATCTGCAAAGTTTTAAAAAGAATCAAACTCTATGCGGCACTGTATAGGCACACCTTTGACAAGAATTTTTCCTTCTGATTAAATCTTAAGACAGCACCCAAAACAAGGTGGTTCGTAAAGAAATAGATGTAATAGATGGTGATTCACTAATCTAGTATAGTGTACTTGTTACGTATAATCAGTGAAGTTACGTTATGGATAGCAGATTACCAACTTGTAAGTATTTTCCTAACGAACTATAGAAGGGTAACTATTTAAAATTAGACGTTGCAATAATGGTTGATATATGCCGACAAACCCAAACACTACTAATGCAGCAACGACTACTACTCGCCACCTAATAAATCCGTCAAAATGTAATATCGAAATGAAACGCTGTCCTATAAACAATACATTCAGAATTATTGGCAAGAAATTTACAATTCTGATTCTAAGAAATATGATAAATGGAAAGCAGAGCAGGTTTAACCAATTGTTAAACTCTATTGAAGAGAGTAATCCAAAAACTCTATCTGCAAGGTTGAGAGAAATGGAAAAAGATGGTTTGATAATACGTAAAGTGTACCCACATGAAAAACCTGTGAGGATAAAATACTATCTTACTGATAAGGGGTTAGCATTGCAACCTATTCTTGATATTATGGCTGCATACTCTATGAAATACTGTAGTAAGGATGTGTTCAAAGATGCAAAACGAAGACTGTTCGAGCAACTATATAGCAGGGAGGTTGCTGAAATTCAGGTTAGCAAACTGTTCAGTTAATAATTTAGCCGTCTTGCTACCTTAGATTATTAAGACCTACTTCATTATAGCTGCCAAAACAGCCACTATATTAGCAATCTTGATATGTTATTTCTATTCAGACGGCAACTAATTAATTTATATGTAGTTACTATGCTATAGCCACTTAGGTGATAAGATATAATTCATGTGACAAGCAATTCATGGGACACAGACGTAACAAAATCAGATTTACCTGTCCTCGTTGATTTTTGGGCTGAATGGTGCGGACCATGCAGGATGGTTGGTCCAGTAGTAGAGCAACTGTCACAAACCATGAGCGATAAAATAAAAGTAGCTAAACTAAATGTTGATGAAAATCAAGAAATTGCAATGAGATATGGTGTCCGCTCGATTCCTTCTCTATTACTATTCAAAGCTGGAAAAGAAATCGCAAGAACCGTAGGTGCAGCTCCCAAAGAAGCATATCAAAAATTCATAGAAGAATCACTTCTAAAGAACCAATCTGTTGCTGGATAAATTCTTCTTTTTTATTTTATTTTAGTTTTATTAATCTCAATAAAAAGACGACCAACTCTTACTTATTTTGATCCCGTAATTGGACGGTTGTTATTAATATCGTGCAGGGTTTTCCGCAAATTTCTCACAAGGCTATGGTTCCACTAGTGATTCATACAAACATGCATTATGCGCAGCAAATATACTAGACTTATCTCAAAAAAAGTGTCATACGCTATACGGGGGCTCTAATGGAGGGATGCTAGAATGTACGCGAATGAAATCTACGAGCTCTATTACGGGGATGTCTTATCTGCACATCAAGAATAACTGCTTGAATCTTGAATGCTTTATTCAAAAAAAACGCGTATTTAAGACTGAACTAAATTATTGATCCAAAAAAAATTACCGGCAATTCACATCATAACATACTTTAGCTGACGATTAACGTACGCAATAGTCGTTGTTATAACCTTGATAATTATTGCGATATTCATCATCGTTATATTAATGACGTTCTTATTTCAACTCTTGTTTATAGTACCTTTGGCTACGAAACAAGAGACGGATAGACAGGAAATTGTAAGTCATACGTTATAGTAAGCATTGGTTATTAGAATGAAGGTATGCCGTTTATGCAACGATAACTGTCACCAACAATGACCTAGTAGCAAATTTACAATGTGTTATACTTGTAACACTTTAATTGATATGAAGAACTTCTACAGAAGATCATGCTATACGTCTACTAGTGCAAATAAATTGGACGCCCTTGGTCAGTTAGGGGATCTATCGAATTTATCAACAATCTCACTCCGATATCACGGCTCAAAACTAGTTCAGGTATAGCAAAGTATCATCCTTTTCCTCCGATAGAAGGACCGATGTCATCATCAATATCAATATCAATGTCACTATCATCAGCATTCCTATGCCGTTTCTTTTATATTATTCTTCATCTTCTTTTCCTTATCTGTCCCGACAGTTACTCCCGAAACTATAAGTCAAATTAGATGAAACCTTATGGTATTGTCTCTTATGAATTATGCCAGAAATTCTTTGGGTTGGCTTTATTATCAGATAAATATTTTATGGAAAGCGAGGTTTCTGGATTCCCTTGCAGAGTGTATTAATTTGATATATTTCACCTTAATATCGTGTAGCAGGGATCGGCTTCGTGTGTCCCATAGTGATACTTCTAAATCCAACACAATTTCTTCGATTTCATCTTCTATTCTCTGAGGAATATTTAAAGTGCCAGTGGGCTTTTTAACAAATGAAATTGTTGCGTGCCCTATCAGATAGTCGTATAGGGAACGTCCTGCAATTTCTGTATAAGATCCCGATATAGTGTATTTGTATAGCCTTGATCTATTAATTCACGTATCATCTCCAATTGATCTTTTAGAGCACTGGGCGGGTCACGTGGATGCGAAGCAATTCGGATCATTTTCCGTCTTTGTGCATCGTCTAACAGTTCGAAGCGTCTTTCCTCTGTACCGATCCTTACAATATTCTGGTCCGGATGTCCGGTCAAGTCCCAACTTAACACTTTTGGAACTTTGATTTTCCTAAACGGCCTCTGTGAAAGCAGGAAGAATTCCTCCTGCATTTCTCCTAAACCAAATCCTAACTTCTCCAATATCTCAATAGAGCCACTGCTTAGTTTCCATTGCGGTGGCACAAATACATTAGTCTTTATTCCTACCTGTTCAAGTATCTCTAAGCCTGCCCTTATTTCTTCTTCTGTAGTTGCTTTTGACTTGGCATGAAAATCGTCCATCTGACCGTTTCTGTCTTCATGATAAAGACCATGTAATACTACTTCACATCGTTTGTATGACTTGAGTTTATCCACGAATTCTGGAAACCTTCCAAGGTCCTCCGTATGATGATAAAATGGAATAAGTCCGACATTGAAATTTATTTCCAAATTTTCAAATGCATCTGTATATTCGAATATCCTTTTTGAGAACGCAGGCGCGGCGTCATGAAGCGTCACAACTGCTAAGTTGTTTTCCATCGAATGACTAGTCATTTCTTGCTCTCCTTCTTGTAAAAGTCCAAAGTCTAACCCTATTTATACTCTAGTTATATGCCAGTCTCTCTGGAGTGGTGTTCGCATATCTTTGCTACGTCTGTTAACTAAATGGCGGCTTACATTATTGAAATCCATACTTATTGTTCTGTGGATTTGTCTATGTATTGTGCATACTTGAAAAATGTACACATTTTGTACAGACTAGGGAAGGGTCAGTTATCTGATTATAAACCCGTTGTCCTGTTGTAGCTGTATCGCTGACTATAATTCTCGAAGTCATTTCTTCCTTTCCTCACATATGCTGCCGTTCTTCTTTTACTTATCAATAGTGAGGATATGATCACTTGTGGCTCCTGATCCCTCTACCATTAATTTACCTGAGTCCCTCAATTCGTATGACCCTCCACGACTGTTCGTGATCGGTCTCTCCCTGGGCGATGAAATATGCCTTATGAAAGGACTTGGCTTCTCAGAATTTCTGAAGTATGGCAATAAGTATCAACACCGTATAATTCCTTCTTCTTCTCGCAAAGTTGCACTAAATCTCTGAACGGACGTCTAGCTTTTTACGCGCAAATTTCACAAATCTAAGCTAAGATTCGTATCTGTGGCGTTTAATGCACTTAGAATAGCAGAATTCGGCAAAATCGAAACCGACCATTACTGTACATCACAGCCTTTCATTACTATGTACATACTTTGGAATTACAAGTTTAAATGCCACACACACAGATAATTCTCAAAATATATATTTCACCAAAGAACTTTCTTGATAGAACATGATAAGTTATTTTTGGATAACTACGTCAATCTTTATGCTTGTTTTCGTTTCTTCTGCTTTGGCTTTTGCACTCCTAGTAGCTCAATTTACTGCGTTCAATGTGCTTCCCTTTCCCATACAGGAGGCAAAAGCTATCTAGGACAAAACTCCCTCTTCCCCTCTTAATCAGGTACTCTCTTCGAACGATGGCAAGACAAATATGCGAACCTCGTCTTATACTCCTCAATCCAACAATGCCTCTCTTGGTTGCATCAATTACAATCCTTCCACAAGAACAGTTATTGTCAGCTGTAGTAGTCCAGCTAGGCTTACTGATATCGATAACAAACTCCATGATAGCAGTATCCTAGCTAAGCAATCTACAAATGGTGTATGGTTTCTAAATGCAAATCTACTAATTACTAAAGGAGCTACGTTTCATATTGATTCTACAGATACTAAGTGGCTAAAGATAAGCTCCAAGGTGGCACGTGCTAGTATTGCCAGAACCACTTTTCCTGCATACATCATAGGTGTACATGGTAGCTTAAAGATTGATTCAGTGAAGATAACTTCATGGGATCCAACAACAAATAACTATGCTATAACTAATGGATCAAGGACTGGAAGTGATGTGTTTATTTTTGGTGCTCCTAGGCCTGTTATAGAAGTTGATACTGATGCAACAACACCTACCGATATCACTAATTCGGAAATTGCATATTTGGGATTTGAAGCTGGAAAGCATAAAGCTGATTCAGGCCTCAGCTTTTATGGTGGTGATGGAAGTATCTTGAGAAATGACAACATACATCATGTCTACTTTGGCGTCTATACTTTTGGTATAGGTCATATGATTATTGAGAACAATACTATCCGTAATAGCGGCCACTATGGTCTTGACCCACATACAGGAACACACGATATCATAATTAGGAATAACATAGTCTATGCTAATAATGGAAGTGGTATAATTTGTTCTCTGAATTGCTATAATATACTAATTGAAAATAACAAGGTTCATGACAATGCAGAGAACGGAATAGATTTTAGCAGATACATGACGAGGTCCATTGCCAGAAACAATATTGTTTATAATGAACCATCAGGTATCTTTGTTTCACAATCACATAACAATCAGATATATAACAATACAATATCAAAGAGTGGCAATGGGATTCAAGTAGGGTCAGGCTCTTCCACTAACAAAATATTTGGAAATACTATAAGTAACGCTCTAAGAGAGGCAATACTCATAGACAGCGGTTCATCAGTCAATACATTTACTTCTAATAAAATAGCTAGCAATACACCACAAGGGCTAAAAATTGTTCAAGATTCAACATCAAAGAATAATGCGTTTGCTAATAATCAAATAATTACTTCAGGAGGAATATCAACCACAACAACATCGACGGCACCACCATCACTGGGAAATACGGTCAAACATCCCCTCCGATAAAAAGACAAGCACAAAATATCACTTCAAAATATTCAGAATCAGGGACTGACACTATTTGCTCTGAATAACAGTTGGGTTGCCATAATCAGCAATGTGAGAGCTGCCGCTCCAATATACCACTCTTTTGAAGTTCTTTGAGCCTAATAGCAAGTGTTTTATTACTATGGCCTAGTAATGGCTGTCTAAATTTCTTACTGGATTTCATGTACAGCATAGTGAAATCAGAATTTCAAGCGTTACTCTTTTGGTAATCAATTTTTGCAGTTTTGCAGGCTCAGCAGAGGTGAGGTTGCATCATACTTTTAGTTTCCATAATTATACTTAGTTTTACTGTTTTTTCCTGACAACTTAAATAGTTTCTCTTGTAAACAATATTATGAAAGACGAGCAGATTAAAGAAAGAATAAAGAAAAGATATGGAAAGATTGCGTTGACAAGAAATTCTGAGAGTTGATGTGCGCCTATTGAATGTTGTGGCGGCGGTGGTAGTATTTCAGAGATCCCCCCTGTCCAAATTGCAAAAAAACATTGGTTATGATGCTAAGGAATTGGAATCTGCGCTTGAATCCTCTATTCTCGAAGTGGGTTGCGATACGCCGGTAAACTTCGCAGATATCAAGGAAGGTGAAGTGGTTGTTGATATAGGCTCAGGCTGAGGAATTGATGTATTTTTGTCGGCAAAGAAGGTCAAAGATTCTGGACAAGTACTCGGTATTGATATGACGGATGAAATGCTAGAAAAGGCACGAAATAAGGCAAAACAGAGTTGATTTACAATCGTGGAATTCAAAAAAGGAGATTGGAAAGAGGGATTCCAATTGAGGATAGTGCTGCAGAGGTGGTCATCAGTGATTGCGTCATTAATTTGACCCTTGACAAAGTCGCAGCCTTCAAGGAGATCTACAGAATTTTAAGAAGTAATGGCATAATGGTAATTTCTGACCTAGTTACAAGTAAAGAAGTTGGCTTAGAATAGTGAATTCTGAGGATTGCATAGATGGAGCGTTAACAAAGGAAAACTACATTGAGAGCATCAGAAAAGCGGGATTCAATAATATAGAAACATCAGAGGAAAAGCCGTACATTGAACGAGATGGCAGAAAAATTACTAGTCTAGTTATAAAAGCATTAAAGTGATGAAAATTTGAAATTCATTGGCAGCTCTAAAGACGAGAAGAACAAGAAGACCGTATTTGTAGGCGTACAAAATGCTGGAAAGAAGTCAGATTGCTGAGGCTTTCTTCAGAAAGTACGCCCCCAACAATTATGAAGCATTAAGCGCTGGAACGGAACCAGTAGGAAATCTCAATCCTCTTGCAATAGAAGCAATGAAAGAAGTTGGCAAAGATATTAGCAAACAAAGGCCGAGGATTATAACTGAAGATATGATTAGGCAATCTAATGCTAGACTAAACATGGGTTGTATTCAAAGAGAATCATGTCCTACTCTATTCATCCACAACGTGTCAGACTGGAGTAGTCGTATATACTAAAGGATTGAAGTGCTTTAGCGAAATCGCTATCGGTATAGTTGGTCTAGACATCTTCTTTTTGTCATTTATCTCGGGTGCTTCTATGAATCCAGCCCGTTCTTTCGCGCCAGCTTTGCTTTCTGGTGTCTTGACTAATTTGTGGCTTTACTGGTCTGCTACCTTTGTTGGAACTTCCGTAATCGCATATATCTTCAAGCGAAATTTGAGTGATACCGAAGGAAGTAAGTGACATTTATCAATTGGAAGACATAAAGTTAAGCATGTGATATACTCACAAAACAAAGCATATGATCATAGTTTGGATCAAATATTGAGTCTAGCTATTAAAGAAATTGGAGTGTATAGAACAACTAAGAAAAAACAAATAACTCTCAATAACTATTATATTATTTGGTGGAGAATAACTAGTATTATGATATTGTTGTCCTTATAGTATAAGAGGCTTCTCAGAGAGTGCAGCCGTTCAGATGACTTTCTCTCTAATTATATACATAGGCAACATAGATCCGCGATCACTGGAAATAGTTTGGAATAGCCGGGGTGCAAATTAAAGAAAACCATTCATGGGTTATTTCACACTATTTCCTAGACATTTGTCTGTAAAACATAAAAGGGGTAACTATCGGCTTTTAAGATAGTAATTATATGGAACTAGTCGTGTTGGTTGCCTCCTTGAAATTCTTTTTTGTTGAAGGTGGGGAACAATTTATCGTTGGTATACAGACTGCAAAGAAGATTGGATTAAAAGAAACAATCAGAATAACTATTGCAGGAATATCTTTTGCAACTATACTGTTTTTCTTATTATTCTATTCGCATGCGTTAATTTCAACTAGATGGCTTGAATTGGCACTAGTAATAACACTGTATTTCTTCGCTGCTAGTATGTTCAAAGAGGTGCTTGAGAAAGAACATGAAGAAAAAGAATTTGATTGAAAAGGTCCACAAATACGGATACATCACGATTGTAAGCCTGGAGTCGGTGGAAAATGCAACTGTCTTGGCTGCATTAACTTTTATAGATATCAGCGGTGCTTTAATAGGGGCTGCAATCTCTATTGCGATGATTATCATAATTGCATTGAGATCTAAACATATTATTGCAAGAATACCACTGGACAAACTAAGGCTAATTTCGGGAATCCTGCTAACAATAACTGCAACTCCATTGATTATTTATTCTTCTGGTTTATCTGCTCCACAATGGTTGCACTGGATAATTCCAGCACTTGGATAACTTCAAAATAAAAGTATAACCATTCAATGACTAATTGTAGTACTTACATA
>QHBN01000276.1 GCA_003176995.1 Candidatus Nitrosopolaris wilkensis | reverse complement strand
TAGTTGCTTCCATCACAGATTCTTTTTTAGATATGTCTAGTCTTTCTGCCATGACTGGTATGCGAGTTTCTACGTCTGTTGGTACGTCCGGAGTTTTGTATTTGTAATACTCATCAGCCGAGGGTGGCGAATCTCTTGCAAAATTATTTTTTGCGTCCTCTTCACTTAGGTTGAATCTTAATACTTCTCCATCATATCCTTCGGCTAGATATTTTGGAATATAGAACTTCTCTTTCTTTATAGTTCCCTTCTGAGTCACAACATATGTCTGACCAACTTCTTGTACCTCCCCCAAGTCACAATTACTGACGCCCCTTGCTTCTTTTTTGGATAGACCTATCTCAAACCAGTCGATAGTTTCCGAGCTTGACACAATTTAGATTAAGACATGAGATTTAATACTTGGTAACTTGGGTTAACAAGGATGCCATCCCTCCCATTCTATCAAAATAAAGAATATGAAAGGTACTCTGCCGCTGTAGCTACGAACCATTAATAGCATTTTTCTTAGCCAATTGGATGCACAAAAATAAGTGTTTTTTCTCGACTGAGTATGGATCTTACCTTAGCAGGGAATAGCTTATTTTCGATGCATTTTGTCATTGCACTTAAGACTTCATAATGAGTAACCTCAGCACCTTCTGCAAGACAAAGAAATTCTAATGCTTCTTGAGAGTCGGGATCTTCTCCCAAATAGGTTTCCATTATTTTTGAAGCCTTCGGCTCGGTTTCCTGTGCAACCTCTTGAATCTTTGCAGCGTCTAATCCGTCTGACTGGGATAGTTTTCCAACGAGATCCTCCATATCTGTCTGATGGTTATTGGCTTCTTTTCATTCCTTCCATCTTATGCTTTATTAATCTCTGATCGGGCAACAACCCCTTTGATGTAAGTTCCTTGACTGCCTTCTGCGCAGCCATCTCCAAACCGATTGCTTCGCCTATTTTTCCTTCTAGTTTTTCTCTATCTACAGATGACATTTCTACTACCTCCGCCACCACTGCTATTCAATTGTACCGCTGCCAGTATCGTTCTCGTACTCGTCGCTGGTAGCTTCAGCGCCAACGGTTCCTTTAGTCATACCACTTCTTCGAGCAATCTCTTTTTCCGCCTTGAGTAATCTTTTCCGTTATCTCGCTTTTTACAGCTGTGGGTTCATGTTCTTTTATTTTGGCAGGAGACATTGGCTCTCTAGTTTCATATTCCCTTGTAGAATCACTCTTGGTCGACACCTTGGTTCCAGCCCCGCCTGTATCCCTTATTGTATCTCCAGAAACGGGATCATGGCTAATGATAAGAAAATAAAAGGACATAATACAATAATAGCAGTAGTGATGCTATTCCAACTATAGAAAGACACTGAATTCCATGTATCAATCTGCAATACGAATTGCTGGACCGAGATGGCTAGCACACTTAGTACGGGCGGCAAAACATGACGCTAAAGAATGATCAAGTATACAAAAATGACCTCCTATAAAAAAGAAGTAGTGTTGGCCTGCCCAAATATTATTGGCAACTATGATATTTTAGGATATCATACATTCTTGTTCTTTCAGCGTTGTCTGTAGGAATTTGCTCTATCTTCTTTTAAGTATGAGTTGAACCGATTGTTCAATTGCGCCGTACTTTTGAGTATTAATACAACCCAATAGAATGAAATAAGGTGGCAGCTAGTAATACAAAAGAAACTTCCCTGTCCCCGACGGGATATTATGTTAATTCGAAAAGTTCGAAGAACACACATATATACGGAAAGGTGGAATGCTTCTATGATTGGCGAGAGAAAAAGCAGAACAAAAACAACATGAAATCAAGCTCATGTTAGACGATAATAGATACAATAATCTCTTGGATTTATGTAAGAAATATAGAACTCAACATAGTACAAACCAAACACCAACAGAATACACATACTTATACTCATAGATTCTGCAATTGATAATGTATACGGAACAAAAGCAGAGTTAATAAACCAACGCAGGTTGGATGAAAGTGAATTATATGGTTATAGAGGATGAAGTTACCAATAATAGAAGTAGCAGTAATCCTAATCGAAATACCCAATCGCTAGATAATGCTGATCCCCGCTTTTTGCAGGAACAGATAGCCAGAGTATTCACTATTTGGTCCGATATCAGCAGATTGCCTACCGTTGGACCCTCCGCCGCTTATTCCCAATATTCGAGAT
>QHBN01000275.1 GCA_003176995.1 Candidatus Nitrosopolaris wilkensis | reverse complement strand
TCATTATTGTTAAATCCTTCAGCTTGTTCACCCATAGTCTCTATTGTTCCTGCTATTTCGTGATCTGGGGTTAATGGGTATTTTACTCCTCTATCTGTGGTTTTTAAAAATAATCCATGTGGGCCGTCATATCCGCCTTCCCATAAGTGAATGTCGCTATGGCAAACGCCCGACGATTGAACTTTAACAAGAACTTGAGAACCCTTGGGCTTTGGAGTTTCAAGTTGTAGTACTTTTAAAGATTCCTTTGGCTTAACAATTCTTGCTGCCTTCATATCAAACACTCACTGCTTATCTCGCGTTCTTCTGTATTTTTGTTGCCTAAGGAATGCATATCGTGTACCATTTTAGACATTAAGAAGTCTGTATAATATTTATGGGTTGCTCTTACTACCTGTGCAAAGTTGTGGAATTTTTATGAAACAGAGGCATTTAAAGGGTCTAGCATAAAAACACCATGCTATTCTCAGACGTAGTTCTATCCTACAGTAAAGTTACCAACTTAGATACTTCTTTACAGTTACTCCTTCCTTCCTTTGCACGATGACAAGCTGATGATAGTCTGTGGTTCGCGATTATATATTATAGATACGTTATAGCATGTAAAGTATATATATAATGACCATTATGAGAAGTTAATGAAACATGAAGATGCGACGAAAGGTAAGATCACCATTGCGGCTATTATGTTTTCAGCGGCATTGTTGTTCGGTATGATATCGAATCTTTATGGCTACCATGTCCAAAGGGCAACAGCCGCTGGAACTACTGCTATTACAGATCAAAATTCAAGCGCCATTCCAACTGGTATCGCAACTAACTTGGCGTTAGGTTTGCGTGATCTCTGGGTAGAACATATCGTTTACACTAGAAATTACATAATAAGTTATGTTGCGGGTTTGCCTGATACTAATGTTGTTACACAAAGACTACTTAAGAATCAAGAAGATATCGGGAATGCTATTAAACCATTCTACGGAGAGTCAGCAGGTACTAAATTGACAGGCTTGCTTAAGGGTCATATTTTGGGGGCTGTTGCTATCCTAAAGGCGGCAAAGGCTGGAAATTCAACTGGAGCTGCTTCAGCAGGAAAGAAATGGTATGAAAACGCTGATCAAATTGCTGTTTTCCTAGCAAGTGCCAATCCTAACTGGCCTGTACAAGATCTGAAGACTATGTTGCATAATCATCTAGCCCGTACAAAATCAGAAGCTGTTGCTAGACTCACAGGGAATTATACAGGGGATATAGCTGCATTTGACAAAATTCACAGACAGGCAATGATGATGTCCGATGAGTTGGCAGACGGGATAATAAAGCAATTCCCGGACAAATTCTCCACGACCTTTGGCACTACATCTTCTACTAATGCTACCCACAGTACGAGTACGAAAGCTGGGTAGGAAATCACCTAATTTTTTCTTATATGACCTAAATGTCTGAAGTTACACCAATGCTTAAAAATAATACTAAGGCCGTGAACAGCAAAAGAATATCTATGCCGAAAACCAATTGGATTAATAATATTGTTCGTGGTATTAATCGAGGGTGAATAAAATGACAAAAGAGGAAGGAGGATATGAAAAGGTAGCAAACAAACAAGATTTACAAGAGGGTGGTCTTATGAAAGTTGAACCTGGTGGAAAGCCCGTGGTTTTGTCGATGGTTAATGGCAAAGTATACGCAATAGATGCAGTTTGTTCACACGAGGGTGGTCCTCTAGAAGAAGGTACCCTTGAGGGCTACGAAGTTGAATGTCCGTGGCATGGTTCCAAATTTGACGTCAGGACAGGCGAAGTGAAAAATCCTCCTGCAGAAACACCACAATCAGTCTATGAAGTAAAAGTAGAAAATAATGACATACTAATCAGGAAAAAACCAGAAGCACAAGGACAACCAATGCAACATGGGATTACAACAGAGGCAACAGCTAGAGGAAAGGGAGCCTCCACTGGCTACGAGCTAACATTACTAGAGAAACAAAAGTTTGAAGGTACTGATATTATGTCGTTTAAGTTTAGCAGGCAAAATGAGCAACAAGGAGGATCAAATAGCGATAATAGAACATACTTGGATTATACAGCAGGACAGTTCACCTTTTTCGATATCGGTGGAGTTAACAATGATCCTAAGGGACCAATTAGGCATTTTACTATTGCTTCTTCTCCAACTGAGGACTTTATTATGATTAGTACTCGAATCAGAGATACACCTTACAAGAAGAGACTTTCATCATTAGAAGGACGAGCTAAAGTCAAGGTAAGAGGACCGGAGGGAAAATTTGTGTTACACGACGATCATTCGAAACCTGCAGTATTTCTATCAGGAGGAATAGGTGTCACTCCGTTTAGAAGTATGATAAAGTATGCTACAGATGAACAGTTGCCTGTAAAGATAAATATGTTTGATTCTAATCGAGATCACGCTAATATACTTTTCAAAAATGAATTTGATGAGTGCTTGAAGACAAACAAGAATTTAAAGATCATTTACACTATCACAGCAACAGAAGAAAATGTGCAAGCACCTTCTTCGGGCAGTTGGAAAGGAGAACGGGGAATTATAAACAAAACTATGCTAACTAAGTATTTGACTACAAGCGAACTAGATAATTCAGTATTCTATATCTGTGGTCCTCCTGGAATGCTAAAAGCAATGCAAAAACTGTTAGAAGATGATCTATATATTCCAAAAGAAAGAATGAGGATTGAAGAATTTACTGGGTATTAGGGGATATAGCGATTACTCAAGATTATGACCAAATATTTTTGTCACGTCAGTGGGTCAGGTTTTCAAGTTGGAATTTTAAGTCAGATACATGAAGATAATTCTGATTAAGGAATGCGATATTCCAATCACTGCGAAACTACTAAAAGACGCAGAGGATATTTTTGACGATGAGCTAAAATGACATGGATTCATTTTTAATTTCTGCTGTGATAATACCATTAATTGCTTCTTCTATGGTACTTGGAGGTCTGCTTAGCATATCAATCCTACAATTACCTACGATAAGAAAAAATATGCGTATGCAAACAGAACAAGAGATTTATTCAAGGATAATGGAAGCAAGGATCAGACTGGAAAACACTGAAACATTTACAAACATGGCAAAGGAAAGCCCAATCTTTGCAGAACGTTTTACATTAGTAAATACTCCTGAAGAGTATTATACTATAATGGCATTTCTGGATTTAATCGAATTCTTATTCCGACTCAACAAAGCAAAGATGGTGGATACGGAGGTTTGGTCTCGTTGGAAGATTACTTGCAAGCACGATCTTGACCATCCCGAAATTGAGAAATGTATGGGCTAAAACAAAGGATATTCACAGTTCTGAATTCAGAGATTTCATTGATTCGTTATGATGGATGAGAGCGGGAACAATTTAATCGTACTCAATAGTCTTATTTTTAACGTCTTGAGATCAATTATGATATCAAAGGAAGCAAACACTCGCTACTGACTTAAGTAGTGGAATTTTCCAGCTAATTCATACACAATTTTGATAAAAGTAATCGAGGAATCATCTTCTGATGACTTTCCAAGCCTTTATCACAATCCTAATCCTGAGTTCAACAACTCTCATAATTCTATTCTCCGCTAATGCGGTGTATGGTCTATTCGCCCCAAGCACGCAGGAGGTAGCCATCGTTAAACACAAAGCATCTTCTCCTCAGCCTCCATCTTCAAATCAAGCTAATACAATCGTTCGATCTTCACCGTCTTCTCAACCCAGTACTGCCTCTGCTCCTCCTAGTTGCATCAATTACAATCCTTCCACAAGAACAATTAGTGCCAGCTGCAGTTCAGCCAGACTTACAGCTATTGATAACAAACTCCATGATGGCAGTATTCTTGTTAAGCAATCAACAAATGGTGTATGGTTTCTAAATGCAAATCTAGTAATTGCTAAAGGAGCCACATTACATATTGATTCTACAGATACTAAATGGCTAAAGATAAGCTCAAAGGTAACACGCGGTGCTGGTGTTGCCAAGATAGCTCCTGCATACATCATAGATATTCATGGTATCTTAAAGATTGACTCTGTGAAGATAACATCATGGGATCCAACAACAAACTACTATGCTATTACTAATGGATCAAGGACTGGAAGTGGTGTATTTATTTTTGGCGCTCCTAGGCCCTCTATCGTAGTTGAAAATAATGCAACAGGCACAACAGATATCACAAATTCAGAGATTGCATATTTAGGATATGAACAAGGCAAACACAAAGGCGGTTCAGGACTGAGCTATTATTACGGGGGTGATGGAAGTATCATAAGAAATAACGTGTACGGACTATACACTTTTGGCGTAGGTCATATGATTATTGAGAACAATACTATACGCAATAGTGGACACTATGGTCTTGACCCACATACATGAACGCATGATATGATAATTAGAAATAATAAAGTATACGATAACAACGGAAGTGGTATAATTTGTTCTCTGAATTGCTACAATATACTAATTGAGAATAATAAAGTTCATGATAATACAGGCGACGGAATAGATTTTAGTAGAAATATGTATAATTCTATTGCCAGAAATAATATTATCTATAATGAGCCTACAGGGGTCCTTGTTTCACAATCACATAGCAATCAGGTATACAATACAGTGTCTCAGATAGTGGAAATGGAATTTACGTAATTTCTGGTTCTTCTAATAATAAATTATATGATAATACCCTCACGAACTCTAAATCTCATGCCATACTTGTCAATAATGGGTCAAACGGAAACACATTCTATTCAAATAAAATAATTAGTGCCAACAGGGAGGGACTAGAGATTGATCAAGATCCCACATCAAAGAATAATGTATTCTCAAATGATCAAGTAATTGATTCAGCACCATCTAATAACACAATTACTGATGAAATACACAAAAGAACAACTCTGAGATGAACGGAAGCCTATTAGAGAAAGGATAGATCCTCGGTAGGAGAAATGGTTAACTGTAAGACAAATGAAGCCATCAACTGTCTAAATTATTGGCATCGTCAGTTTTAGCACTATCCTGTTAGGTATCCTCCAATACTGCTCAATCCTATATTTATTTAAATAACGGAATGCTCCATTGTGAGTAATGAAAACATTAACGTGCAGTGATGCAGGATTTGACTGCAGTGCTGTTATCAAGGGAGATACAGAAGATGAAATCATGAGCAAGGCTGGCGAACATGCAATGAAAGAACATAACATAAAAGCTGAAGATATGACGCCTGAGTTGACACAGAAGATTATGGGTCTTATCCGCAGCTCTTAATTTATTGTAGAAACTTCGATATATGTAATAATAGCATTAACCTGTGTTTAAGACAATTCCAGATCTTTTTAGTAATAATAATGAATTAACTATTGAATTGTAATGTGTTGCTGTCGTTCATATACTTTGGTATTGTGAAATAGTATCAACTATATGTGATTCTTATGAATCTTATGTAATCTGTAATAGTATTGTTGGAAACTAGTCTTCCCATTTTCTATAATAAAATTCATAGATGGAAATTTTAAAAGAATCTCGGCATCCTTCGAAAAAGCGATAAAAATGTCACTTCTATTCTTTTTCCAAGTTGCTAGAGTATGATTGCATATTCGTTTGTAAGTTGTTCTATAAGCCCCATCCTCCTTATGATACGCTATGAACCTGTTATCTTCTAAATCTGACAAATGAATTTTCAACTTGTTTGGGTATTCGGTTAGATGTGATTTGTCTATTGACTATGTAAAAGTTGCCGCGCTGCTCGCAATAGCTGTTTCAAGTATCTTCACAATTGTATTTGACCTCTTTTCGCTTGTCACAACTCCAATCGCTATAAACTAGAACTAGACTTCTTTTTTTATTACTACAATTTGGTTAGATCTATGTTATTGCGCAAGGTTTAGTCTATGATAGTTTGTTCTATCAGATAAGAACGTTAACAATTCATGCTCAAACCATTGATGACTTCTACATTCCACAGCTTACCGACTCTAAGTTGTTAGAAAACTAAGACTAAGTGATACAGATATTCATCATTGCTACTTGCTATTTACTGGATGGCTTTCCCGTAGTCGCCGTGATTAACCGTTCTTTATTATCGTTTATTTTGTTATCTGAAATGAATCAATCATTTTCTGTATGATTGGTAGGTATTTAGTATACTCCTGCATTGCTGCTTCATATGTTAGAACATATACTTTGTCTCCCTTTATTACTCCAATCTCCATAGTCTTGAGAATAGTAATGCCGTCTGCTGATGTATATACTGTTTTATACGCTGGTATTCCTGCAATAACAACACCTTTACTAGTTGACTCGATAAGCTTAAAGTTAGTCAGAGACTGTTTTAAATCAGCAATACTTTGGTTTGCATATTGAGTTAACAGTATACCTTTCTCATCTGAGATATTGTCTATTGTTATATCGAGGTTGGCATTTGAGTTTACTACAGGAGAAAGAAATGTAACAACATCGGTTTGTGTGTCTTGCGTTGTTCCATTTTCTTGCTTTTCCCAATCAGATGGATACTGTAATTGTATTCCGTAAACAGGACTTCGATATATTGTAAAATTGGTATTTGTCTGTGCTAAAAGAGCATGTGGCATTGTTGATGTTGTAATTAATAATACTGAGAATGTAACCGCCATTAGGCATGGTGTTGATAATATTTCCTTAGTATTCATACGCTCACCTTGTGATACCCATCCTCGCTTCGCTAATTTCTTGATATTCTACTTTTAAAGCTTTATACATAATTAAATCGTAAATTACATTTCCTTTTTACAAATATGAGCTCTAGATAAAAAGTTAGCCCTGATTTTTTATTATTGGCAACCTAATATATATAAAAACTACATTGTGCAATCTTCTAATGTAAACCGTAGCTCAATAAAGGATCCACAGAATGTCACGTTCCTAGAAATAGGAACATCAAATGAATTATCTAATAGATATGTAGATCACTTTGCAGCATCTTTTGATCCTCTGGGTACTTCTGTAACAATCACCCATCGTAGTTAAACAGTTTGGACTTTGGAAACAGGAAGCAAAGTTCGATGTAAAATACATAGGCGGTCATAGCGCAATACATGGAGTTACAATAGAATTCAGAACAAATACATGAGTTACAAACTTACTCATAATGGTTAAAGTTATAAAATATAACATCTATGATTAGTTCTAACGGCAAACCCCAAAGCAGGATGGGCACTACTGGCCGTTGTTACTATGACCTTAATACTCACAATAGCTTCACTCTTCGCTGGCCCTGTCCTAGCCGTTAAGAAAAGTAGTAGCAGTGTTAAAACCTCAAGTAAGACGACCACTACTTCAACTCATCATGTCAAAGGTGTGAAGGTTTTTCGTGTTCATACCGTGCCATCAAAGGTAGCCGTTGGTAATACATTCGGCCTACGGGGCATTGTGTTTAACAACTCCACAGCTACAATTACATTTGGCAATGGAACTTGCACTTCACCACTCACTATCACATTTAACAAAAAAATCATGACCGAACCTCAGGCAACAACTGCATCTTGTAAAGCGCAACTGGTTACTCTAAAGCCTGGAGAACAATCGCCTATATTGAGTCCAAATCTTTCAGGTATAACATACAGAACCGCAGCTCCTGGAATGACGAATGCAACAATTACTTTCAAATATGGAGCCGTTGCCGCTACAAGTAAATCGCCTATTAGCGATAGTGTTTCTAGAGTATATACATTCAATATACAGCCTACTAGGCATCAACCTACTAGTTTGCAACCGAGGCCACGATCTACTCCAAGTTCGCAGCCTGGTGTGCTGAAGCTCGTACCATAGGGAGCGGCCATACTGTCAATAAAGTATCCCCCATATAGTAGTCATTGATCTAGACCATCATTACCCTCTCCATCATATATCGGATCTCACACGGAATATGAGTGCAAATATTAAACAAAGAGCTTGCAACAGGACGAAAATACACATACTCAGAATGGAAATACATTAATCCTGACATGGGCAAGTTCTACAAAGTCTACACACTCAACTAAAACATAATGGATAGCAACCACTTCTTACTGAATACAGAAAAATTATAGCTTCCCAAGATTTGGCACCTCTTTGAACACTAATGATATTTGATATATTTATGCTGACTCTTGGCCATTCGCAGTGTTCGCCATAGTTAGACAAATAATTTCACGAGATAAAATCTTGAACACTCACCGTATCAAAATCTATCCAGATACTAGTTCTAGTAAAAATGAAAACCTGAAAGTGTAGATGTGGATGGAATGTATATCCTGTCATCCCGACTCTGGCTATCTCTTGCCCTTCGCTGACAGCTTGACCTACTTTGACTTTTGAGCTTTGAGGTGCCAAGTGATCGTACCTGGAATATTCTTCGTTCACATGCCTAATTGCAATAAAATTTGTAAAGTTCCAATAGATTGGATTAGGCCCACCAATGATAGAATCGTCTTTAACATAAGTGACTATACCATTGGCTGCAGCGAGTACTGGCGCATGTTCTGGGACTATGAAATCTATTGCGTTTCGAAGGTTTCCTGCGTGAGCTGGAGAGGATGTTCTGTCTACTCTTTCTAACAAATTTTTCGGTATAGCAATCTATAGCGGTTAATAGCACTTTTTTCCAAAATTCTTCAAATCTTCCAGCTTTAGTCTTTGCCTGGATGTCCCCAGATACTTATGCATAAGATGATCATTTCTTTCCAAGTAGTATGTCTCTTGCTAATCCATATTCATAATCGCTTAGCAAATTAGTATGACAACTATTGGTATGGCCGAGATTATGAAAATATCTCTGAGACTCAACACTTGATACAGGTACTAATCCATCATTAGGTTTGGGAAGATTATTGTATCCTGCTTGTTCCATAGGCAAGAATAAAGATAACTGACAGTTTCCTAAGCTAGGATTCCAGTTACCCGCAATAGTGTAGTATTTGGCATTTGGATTCATTTTTACTAGAGTATCTGCTGCTCCAGGTTTCAAATCATATACAGCTGGTGTGCATATGTTGCTTGATTGAGCTAAAGCTGAACCTGCGTTTGGGGTTCCAATCATAATAAGATTGGCGACATCATGTGTACCGTTAGCTAAGTATACCCTTGCATCAAGTCCGCCTTTACTATGGCCAACTACATTAACCTGGTTCTGCCCTGTTTGGCTTTTAATGTCTCCAATTTTCTTTGATAATTCTTTTGCATGGGCTGCGGCAGATCCACATTTATCATCCGAGTGCTGGAAGGTTATAGCAAATACAGGAATACCATCTTTTTTAAACAAATCCTGCCATTTATTCCATATCGCTGAGTCTGATAGATAACCATGTATCAAGAGCACAGGAAGCGGTTGTTTCGGTGCGGTAGATCCTACTATAGCACTACCATTTGTACTAGGTTGTTGGCCATATGCTATCGCCACGGTAGAAAGGAATGACCCACTACCAATACTGGTTATTATTATCAATATTATTACTGAAGCAATTACGGATACAATCCCAATAGTTTTCATCATAAGATGTTGGTCGGAAAGAGTTATTAGCATTTCAATTACACAGTCTAGATGGATAGATGCGGTGAAGTACCGGCATTATACACAGTGCGATAAACCTTGACCTAGATGCTCATCTTCCTTTGAATATAAGTCTGATTCTTTGTTTGCTCTACCCACAGCATGGTTAGAATCACTTTTCAAGCAAAACTCTCGATTTTCGTAATTATGGCTCTAGCTGTTGTTCTCATTTCTATGAGCAATTATCCAATCCCCAATTAGTGGCTCATAAAAGCAAAAACAACGCAGATAAAAACCAACAACAGAACTCGAAGGCAGGTCTTGATAAATCCATAAGATCTTCTAAATGGTGAAACTTTAGCAATGCAGATCGCATATTTACCCTTCTAGTTTGCAATAATTAAATGGCTTTTCGAATATGTTATGTCAGGGCTCGATTCATATCTTGGAGGACATGTACGTAGTCACTCAAATAATATTCTTCCTTGTGTTTATGCAGTGCTATACTTATATTGTTTAATTGTCGTTAACAACGTTGAAAGTATATGCCTCCTTGTATTTTTCGTAAAACGGGTTTGATGCTGTTATAAAGCATATCTGAGTACCCTCATCTTCCCATTTTATTATAAAGCTCAAAAACCATCTAATCCTTTCAGTAGTACGTCCAGAATAATGAGATCTTTCAGTAGTACGTCCAGAATAATGAGATCATAGGTGCGAGCTTGGAAATTTTGTAATGCCGATTTAGAATCTTCATATGCATAAATCCATGTCGAGTTATAACTGCTGTTGTGCATGCATCATCATTAACGAATAAGATTCGATATATCTTCAGCTGCTAATGTTTAGAATCGATATACTGATTTCAGTATATAGCAACTCAATTGTGTTGATGAAAATATCTGATATGTTGCATGTCCTAAAATATGAAGAACTTATCTGATATCCGGTCCAAGGAAGAATCAACCCATGAAAAGTGACGCTCGTATACGCATTGCATTATTTCTAATATTGTCAATCACATCTTGCGTTAAATTATCTTTAGCTATTTAACAAAATATGATTTTGTTGATTCGATAGACAGTTCCTAGTGGAATCAATGAAAGGTTATAGCAACGCGTAATAAAGCAGTTTTGAATTGCGGCATCTGCCGGAGCTGAATCTGCTACAATAAAAAATTTGGTTGCTACTCATGTTTTTGTTATGACATTAAGTGCTAACATATAAATTTCCTGTTGTAAAATTTGAGCTAGTAAAAACACAAAATAATGACTACTACAAACCAGTCAACGCAACTACCAATAGATGAATGCGAGGAGTGGATATGGGATACTTTAGACTGGACAAAAGATTCCGGCTTCGAGTATTTAAAAGATGGAAACAAAGAATTTCTCATATTCAGTACAAATGACTTCTTTGCAGATGCCAAAGCACTAGAAAAAATTAAAAAGACTACCGGAATGGAGTTGGTTCAAATGAGTACACATGACGGATATACACAGTTATGGTTTGGTAGAAAAAGATATCAAGTTTAGAAGAGCTTAGGATACATAACAGTCATCTCTGGCCGTACTTTTAGGTTTATTATAGACAAGTACCATCAAATAGTAATTATAGTAATTGCTGATTAGGTATTACACATAAAGTATTATCTTATCTGATTATCTCATATGTTGGAAACTAGTTTGAAAATTCCTGCATTAGCCTCTTAAACTACTTTACCATATGGGATAAGAGTACATGCAGTTATTTCTTATTATGGGACCCAACATTGAATGAAGATACCTTTGTCCAATCGCTTTATAGATAGCCTACCAAGGAAATTAAAAATTTTTACCTAGGGATTCATTATAGCACTAATACTTTTATATGTATTCGCGATTTCTTCTCCATTTATCGTTGTAGGTAGAATAAAGAATAAGTGAACCAAGAACCTTAATAGAATAATGATTATGATTATCGCAATAATTATCCAAATTAGATTCCATAATCCACCACCTAGTCCCAATGCCTAAATCAAACAATATGAAAGACCATTGTAAATAAAGATGATGCAATATTTTTCAGTTGTTTCGTTACTATTCATTTGTTCTCTTTAGCCACATTGGTGCCGACTAACTAACTGATTGGGTTCAAATAAAAATAAAAGAATACTTGTCTAGCCTGAATGGAATAATATACTGGATAAGGATTTTAGGATTTGTTTATAGTTTAAAATAAGTTTAATCTATCTAATCTATCATCATCTGTCTCTGTTGCTGACGGTCCCGAACCTTTTGCATCAAGGAAGCAGCGGCTCAGCTGGAACAAAAGGCCAGTCTATCAGAACACCATTCAACTGGTGAAACAGCTCAGAAGGCTGGAGATTACCCTGAAGATATGGCTATGGAAATGCTTGCTACAACAATTGGCTTACCTGATGATCCTAGTCTTACATGGGATCAAAAAGAAGAACAATGGAAGCTTTCAGGAAAGATTTACAACACGCAGAATTTCACACAATCTGCTGAAGGAAACAAGGGTGGTTTATGGACGACTGTAATAGTGCAGTAGTAATGATATTATAACTATGTGGGATCCCGCGTTTGTTCAAATCGCAACTCTCTTCCTTTTATGAAATATCAAACAACAATTTGAAAGTTAGTCTAGTCTTTGTTGTATTAGTTCGGATACTTGGTAGTTGATGACGAGGTTGCGATTGCTACCGGCTTGCGAGCTACATTTGTACCATATCTGCTGCGTGAGTTTCAGTTAATTGCTGCACGACTCCATCAGGATATTGAACAGTTACCTTCTCTTTTTGAATATCTACATCAATTTTATTATTTACTGTTACTCGGTTCTTTTTGATTATCACTTCTCCCAATTTTACCATTTGTTTACTGATCACTATTTCTTCAGCGTAAATAGGAATCACTTTTTCAATTTCTTCGTTATTACTACTTTCGTAATCAAATAGTGGAATTAATTCTCTTTTGGATTCGATTTGTTCTGAAACGGAATATTCTTTCTTATTGTGGTCCTTATGAATGCTATCGAGGCCCTCCTTGATTCCCTCTTTGACTTTAGATAATATTTCGTCACCAATGCTATCATGTTTTTCAAAAGCTTCTATCTTCTTACCATTTACAAACACATCCTCGAATCGCCTGGATATCTCTACCTTTTCAGTTTTCGTATTGCAAATTTTTTGTATTTTAACATTATCGGTATTCATTTTCTTAGAAATAGAGAAAGTCTCTTCGATAACTGGAATAACTTGTGCTATCGTCGTGGAAGTGGTTGCATCAGACTCTGTCGAGGTCAGCTGGCTATTATTAGAAGTATCAATTGTATTATGGTTCTCTGGATCCTCCCTGCTATCTTTTGACTGTGACAATTCTATACATTATATTGTTGTCTATCATTTATAACGGTTAGAAAAGTTTGCCTCTTAGTCTCAGCTTCCTCGTACCTGATTTGTAGCATTTATTGCATCGGTAATAATCGCAATTCGTTTCTCCTACTGAATTTAGAAAGAACTACTCTAGCATGGAATCCCATCGATGATTTACTTATTTTGTGATTTTACTTTCCCGATTAGTTGTCTTCTTTGTTCTCTCAAGCTTTAGATGTGAAGGCAGTATTGAGACTTTTGTATATTTAAGTGGAAGAGGTCTAATTATCATGGGCTCCTTTGCGTGTTGTTCGTCTGCCCTTTCTGAATTCATCCTTTTTGAGAGTGCAGTATTACCATCATCATTTAATTTTCGCTTGTTGCGATCGTCGTTATTACCGCTCATGCCGCTATTTTTTTCAGTCTGGGTATTATGATTTTTATTGCGCATAGAGCACAATATTTTTTATACTTTATAACATTATCAGGAGAATCTAGCATCTCTAATATCGACATATCCGTCCGTTAATTGCCAAAACTACTTACATTTAATATGAACATTATTTTAGATACCAGAATTCACTTAATTTTCTAACGTTCAAGAAATTATAGTAGAGGGAATCTTCGATTATGTAAGTCTACTTCCTACTGTGCAAAGTACTCTTTTTTCAGTGTAATCTCTTTTTTATCTGCTTCCTCAAATTCGTATTCTATCAATTCTAGAGTTCCTAAGATAGGCATGATGGGAGATCTCAACTCGTGAGCTGCAATACTTACAAACTCCTTCAGTTTATTATATTTAGTGTTTAATTCTTTGTTGTCTTCTTTAAGATGATCGATTGACTCCCTTAAATGAATGTCAGTTGCATTAACCTGTCCATTCGACTCTTCTAACGGCTCATCAGTCGTTACAGTATTAATTGTGTCGCCTCGCTCATGGTTATTACTGGATTTTGCAGACAAACAGATATCACCAGCCTATGTGTTGAGTTGGACAGAATACGATATAAAGCTCGTAGTCGATTTCAAATGAAAACAAACGAATAGAGTCGAGTAGACTGCCTTTGCCTTCTTGCATTCATTCGCGGCCCGACGAAGCAGCAGGAAAGTGGAAAGAAAAGCTCGCACGTTCAATGATGTAAAAATAATTTCAGGAGATAAATTCTTGAACACTTACCGTATCAAA
>QHBN01000274.1 GCA_003176995.1 Candidatus Nitrosopolaris wilkensis | reverse complement strand
CTATAACAACGCGTTCGATGATCGTTCCTTTAAAATAATGATGAGGCCTTTCAAAGAATCACGCTCATTTTCTGTTTTCTATTGACATAGTTTGAGTTTTCTTATGTAACTCCTCACTCATTTTTGATGGAAGCTGGAAGGTATTTACCGATGTATTTCTTATGCAATTTCCCATCTTCATCTTTCCAATATGCATAATAATAAGGGCCATGTACCCATTGACAATCTAGCTTTCCGCAATCAATATACTCACGCCTTATCGTTGCATTATTGGGGAGGTCTTTAGAATTATTAATTGAGGTTTGTTTGTTTGATTCAGTTTTGCTTATGAACTTGGAGGCCTTTTCTTGATGCTTCTTAATTTCTGCGATTAAGTAGGGTAACGGCTTCTTTCTACTTGCAAACAAGTCATCACCGAGCGAACTCAAGTCAATTCTTCCTATCCTTTAGCAAATCACATAGCTGGTTGTTTTGATTCTTCAATCTGTCAAATGTTCTAGGTGTTCTAGGTGTTCACTTACTCCTAACCATGAAATAAGAGAATATTCAGAAAGGATATTGTACAGTTGTATAAGGAGTTGCTAATCACTAGGAACAGTAGGAACACCTAGCACAATTTCACCCCCAAATAGCAATATTCAAGTGAACCCTTTACCCTTCGGCGCTGCTTAGTTACATTATGGGCTTGAATCTCCATGCCAAAAACATTGTCTGACACAGGTGCGAATTTCTTGGATTTACAATATGCTATATAGGCGTGATATAAGTCTCTGGCTATACAATCTTTCTCAGAAACATTGATTATACATTTGTCACTAAGGAACTGCACTATTGCACTATCCTTTAGATAGTTTTCCTCAACAGTTTTGATATCATCCGCATAGATAAATTCATTATCCTTTATCAGTTTTTTAAGTGCAATTAATGCCAGATTTAATAGTCCTGACAGCTCTGTTTCAGCCGACAGTTTATGTATTAAATTAGTGTCTCTACAGTTGCGAGTAAAGGTATATTCAAAGTGAAATATTATCCAGCGCTTGAAATATGCATATGTCCTATCGTCAGATTGCGGTATTTGATTAGCACTAAATATCAATTTAGCAAAGTTCGTAAAGTCAAATGGATCACGGCCTTTCTTCTGTGCTCTAATAAAATCTCCTGAGCAAAGCATTTTGAAAATACCGGTATACTTTAATTTTTCTGACGGGAGATCCGCATAAGTAATGATTAATTTACCATACAATCTGGCAATCGAAAATCTGTCTTCATTCATATCCTGTAAACTGACATGGCTTACATTATTGGCTCCTACAAAGTGTTCTATTAGTTTTAAGAATGTACCTTTTCCATTATCGCCGCCGCCAATACAGAGCATTGCTTTTTCATATTTTGCGCTTCTATAGATACAATATCCGATAAACTCTAGTGCTGTGAGTATGTCCTTTGGTTTTAATGCTTCATGTAAAAACTTCATTATTTCAGGACATTTTGCTTTTGGATCGTATTTGATCGGTATCCTCACAAATGATAGATAATCTGATGAATGCTCTGTAAATTCACCGGTGTGTATATTTAATAAGCCGTTATCCAAATTAAGAATATCAGGATTAGAATCAAACTTTGAGCGATCAACTCTACTCCGGCGGCTTATGTGATTAACTACTTCAGTCACCTCATGAGTCTTAATCTTCGAATGCATTAATTCACAAAGCTTTTGTATCACGGACTCGCCTTGATTTACATACACTTTTCCATCATAATACCATATTTCGTGATTATCTCGCATTGTTTTGAACGTGTATTCTGTCATAATGGCCTTTGGTAGCCATAAAGTGCAACTGCCTTTACCAATGATTCGATAGGTTTCATTTAATACGTCCTTCGCAGTTGTAACGTCAGTCCTAGATTCTAGGACATCTAACAGGTATCTATTTCCGCTAACTAATTTAGCATCTTTTTGATAAGTTTCTTCCACAGTTGTAATTCTTGACCGTAATTCCTCGTCATTTTGCTTGACCGCTAATATCTCAACAAGTGCTATAGTCGAGTGTTTCGATATGCTTGACTTATGTAATACTCCCGATAGGCCATATACTAATGAATGTCTACATCCATTCTTATAATATGGCAATATAACTTGCGAGAACAGCTCTATTTCGATGTCCTTAAGTTCGATGGTTCCAGATGAAATAGTAGCACGTTTGTCACTTCCATTATCCGTCCTTAAACATTCTGCCAAGACTGATATCAATCTATCATACATTTCATCTGAAACGAATAGTTTAGGCTGACCGAAGCTCCTGTAACGAAAACTTGCATCATTCCTATGTGTAGACGGTGGTAAGGATGAAACACCCGTTTTACCTGACTTTATTTCAAACTCAAAACCGGGCCTACAATCTTTCGTAAGAATCGGTTCATGCTGCAGACTACTTAGCCAGTATATATGAAATCCATTAGGCTTACGTGGCTTAGTTACATATGTAGTTTTGATAGCATTGTCTACAAAGGAATACGTCTCGTCAGCCCCTTCATGCTTCAGATTAAAAAGGATATTATAGACTGCTTCGCTGTCGATATCCAACTCATAAAGATATAACCCGTGTCTAGTCTTACCGAACGTCGTAGCTACGTTATTGAATCTATGTGACTCTCCCATTAGTTTTTCAAGCGTCCAATAGTCAGGATTTTCATAGATGGGTGTCCATTCTATAGCAGGAGTTTTGGCATCGTGACTTAGTGGTACCAATTTAAAGCCAATCTCATGAAGTTTAAGCAGCTCTTCAGTAGGAATATTGTCGCTAACCTGTGTCAAGATACAAGATCCTCCTTCGCAGAAACAGAAAAGCAACGGACAAGTACCATCTTGGTTATGATATTCATATTCTGCTCCGGGGTAGGTGAACAGAATGGACCGTACGACGATCTAAGGCAGGGACACACTTGGTTGGACGCCGCTGGTATACCTGGTTCGCTGAAGATCGGCTGAAACAGTTTTTGACTATTCCTTTTTCGGACATCGAAGCTACCTGTAAGTGGGAATATCCATTCTTTCTCAGCGTCGCATCGACCAATCATATCATTGACTGATCTCCTGCACCGGCTGAGATCACATTAGCTAAGTCGCAATTCCAAGTTCCTTTTAATTTTGTCTTTGCCATTTGTATCACTAGTTTGGTCCGATCGCGTCCTGGCCGGCTGAGCAATGAAAACAATTCTCGGTACTCCATGCGTTAGCGTTATGTGCGGGTTTGGTAACGTACGCCTGTTGACAGTTGACCCAGATAAACCCGGTCATCTATTTTGTCGTCTCCTTGTTAAGCGACGCGGCTAAGAGTTGAGAAATATACTTGCTGCGCGACACTTGAAAGCGTTTTTGATCCACCGCTTGAATTATCGATTCAGGGATGGAAATGCTGTAATCTGGCATTCGTTAATAGATTATAATATTATAAGGATAATGAGAACTAAGTTGTGTACGTATGCCAAAGCCAAAGAACTACTTCCATATCCTTGTTCTTGTGGTTTAAAATATGGAACTGTTCAGCAAGTGGCCTTTAATCCTAAGATGCATAAACATAGACCTTATCGCAATGGTAAAATTAGGGTTATCATGAGAATTGGCCATTATTCACCCGAATTATATAAACAAACTCAGGCCAAGGTAACAAAAAACTTTGAGAAAAGAGCGAGGATAAGGGCAGATAGACAAGAAAGGAAGACTGGTAGAAAGGAAAATAAGAATGAATCAAAAAAAATATTGAAACCATATGGTACTATCTGGCATTCTTATGCTGTTAAAAGACCAGAAAGCATACAAGTACCTACTTTTTATAAGGAAGGTGACGAGGATAATTTTAAGAGAAGATACGTATCAGTATTGAAATTCTTTGATGACTTTGATAATAGTCTTTTAACTAGCAAGACATTTCCGCTTGGGAACAGACACAGCGTATACAGAGAGGTGATAGAATACAACCCTTACCAGTCAAGAAGGGAGAGAGAAAAACTGATAACACAAAAGGCTTAGTTTTACAAACAATTACTAATGTGGAAATATCTTAAAAACCTCCAATAGCTCTTTGGCTCCGCTCATTATTTCCTCGGCCTTCTTTTGATACTGTTGTAGTGACTTGACTTGTTTTGATAACCTTTGAATCTCTGAAGTTTCTTTTTCTAGATCTGCGACCTTTTTCTTTAATCTATTAGCTTCGTCTATTGTTAGCAAATCTATGGCCTTGGTATATTCTTCAAACATTTCTTCTATATCATATCGTAAATATGCACCTTCTACTCCAATACTATGCCCTGTTAGCATTTTTCTTATCTCTAAATTCAGACGAGCCTTGCCCATAGCCGAGACTGCATATTTCCGAAATCCATGACAGGTTTGCACTTCATTTCTTCTTTTACCTCTTCTATTTATTTCCGTCAGCCGATGGTGTTCAGATATTCCTGTTCTAATTAACAAACTTCTGATTTTCCCAATTACAGTTGGTAGTGCAAGTTTCTTTGGCCGTCTAACCTTATCTGGCTGATCAGGATCAAAGTCTTCACGGAATAATGGAAATTCAGGTTTTATTTTCTCACCACATCTCGACCTGTAATCAAGGTATTCATTGATTGCGTCATGTGCTTCAGGAGTGCAGAATGTATAGTATTCCTCTTTACTTTTTTGATAGACTATTATCTTGAATGTATTTTTTATCTTTGTAATATTTCCATACAGTAAATCAGGAATTGCGCCAACCCTCATTCCACTACTCGCCAATAATAAAATAATTGCTTTATATTTTATATCCGCAGCATTTACTAGTTTAAGTATTTCTTCATTGGTATAATTTCTATCTACATGTTCTTTTTCAGATTCACCGATAAACTTTGCAATCTGAATCCAAGGAAACACTACATCATTCATCTCATAGAAGTGCCGCATTGCGGCTAATGATTTACTTCTTGACGAAGACGATAAATGCCTTTCATCCTTCAAATACATCAAATATTCAATTAAATCTTGTTTAACTGGATTAACTAGTAGTTGGTCAATACTGTTGTATTGTTTCCATACCTTAAAGTCCTCCAAAAGCCTGCTATATTCATACTTAGTTTTGCTAGACTTTAATGAGTTGTAGAATAGCTGGAATGAAGTTGTAGCCATTAATTACTGATAATCACGGCATTATTAAAACTTGTATAAACGATTACGAAAGCCGATTCGAAATCAGGATCTACTGGAAAAGGTGAAGCAAATGCTAATGAATTCCAGTTACGTTCCAATTCTATCCAAAAAACAAGGGTAGAAAAACTCTTACGGTTAACAAACTGTTGTACCTACACACCGGTGATGGATGAACCGCTATTCTTGAATCAGGTTTAAGAGCATGCAGACTATCAAGGATCGATTTAATCATAATCAAATTATAACTTGAACCTTAACTTTAACGATAAAACTCTAGCCTGCATGTGGCTTTTAAACGCGGACATAGTTCGGAGATTTATTTGTTGGTGTTGTTGTTGTTGTCAGTACATTTGATCTCGATACCGTGACTGTGACTGTGAATTTGCTATGCTCTATTTGTTTAGTCTTGTTCATTTTCTCGCATCAGAAATCTTATCCGTAGTGAAGACAATTTAGGTAGGGCTTGTAGCCGAATCATCTCTAATACGTTTTATCCATGATCGAACGGTTCAGGATATATCTCCAATTGGCCTCGTGATATTGCATCGAGTTGAACTCCGTAGCCTGTTTATTGGGGTTAGTTGCTGCAAGTAATTCTGATCTACATTTCAAACGGATGGCAATATCGTTCAAATTATTAATAGCATAATCATTCAATTAAAAGCCCATATTATTTTGCAACATTATAAGTTATTATTGTTGATACGCCTATAGATTACAAGCGCACCATGGAATAGAACACTGACTCTATCGATCTTTTTGTGATATTGATTTAGGAACAATCCGCAGCCGACAGAAGAAAGTTTTTTTAAACTCCTCTAGTAAGACTATATGACTTGGGTTTTACAATGCGTGGGTTCTCCCGAATATTGGTTGCAGTAGATGGGTCTGAATCATCTATGGATGCGGCGGATTACGCCATAGATATGGCAAAAATGTACAATGCTCAGCTAACCACTTTAACTGTGTCCCATATATCAATGTCATCGTATGGATTGGCAGGTCTTCCAGATTCAATAAAGCAAACGAAAGAAAAACATGCCCTTGAATCAAAGCAATGGTTTGATAAGATTAATCAACGTGCAAAACAAAATGACGTTCAATTAAAAACAGAACTAATTGATAGTCAGATGTCAGTTGATGGAACAATAGCAGAATACGCAGAAAGCCATGATATCGATTTGATAATATTAGGAACTAGGGGAAGATCCGGGTTTAAAAAATTATTACTTGGAAGTGTTGCATCAGGTGTTGTAAATTATGCCACATGTCCTGTAATGGTGGTAAAATAATTACTCCTGGCTATGCGTTACTTGCACCGGCAATGCGAATAGAACATAGCCCGCGAAGGCAGAGATCGACTTCTTCACTCCAATGGCCATCCTTGTTGTATCATCGCGTTCTTCGCTACGACAAAAATGCCACGTGGTGGCTATATGGAGGAACAAAAAGAAATGTTATCTACTACTCCAATACATACTTCTTCGATATTAATTTATGAAGAGGCCCATTTTGATTGGTATATCTCTTTTTCTTATAGCATTAATAACATTTGGATATCCAGTAAACCGGGAGATTTTCGCTGAATCACCTTCTTTTTCTCGTCAAGAAATCAATACCGGCTTTCACAATGCAATTCAAGTAAATGCAATCACCCATATGCAAACAAAGGTGGATTATAAGGGCCTAATGGATAATTCTTCTGATATACAAAGAGTTACCTACTTTAGTGATGGAAAGACCTTAAATGCAACTCCATGGTTGGGGGGAAGTATTAGACAAATTCCCTCTAGATACGGAGCTTCTACCGTAGTTTATGGCATGCTAATAGATTCAGATAATAATCCAGCTACGGGGAAATATGGAGTTGATTATCAGAAAGAAATACAATGGAGTGGAGTATTCGTCGCCAATTAACAATAGAACCATAAATATAGTGAAGAACTACACTGGGTTTTCTGATAATCAAAAATATGTCTTATTATCATTGAGTCTCAAGGATATAACATCTCCTGCTAACTATAGAGTATTGTATTAGGCAATAGTTATTTACAATCAATCAAAAATGCTGCTATATCTTACACCATGGATTGATATTCCCCCTGCTCAATATTCTTTCACCACATCCCCAAGCCCCCTGGTAATCACACAAGGAGAACAACAAGATATAGGAGTACAACTAAAATCAAATAATGGCATATTTGCCAAGGCGGTCAGCTTCATACCATCGCAGAATTATTCAGCCCTAAAAGTACTGTTCAATCCAGATAAATTAAATGCATCTTCGTTTGGTATTGCACCAGCGCCTCTGAGAATACAAGTACCAGGTAATGCTCAGATTGGTCAATATGTCATACCAATTCTAGTAAATATATCTACAGGCTCAATCTTTCCATCTAAATTCATCCAGCTTGCTAAAGCAAACGTATCAATTCCCACCCAAGGATATATTACTACTAAAGCCAATTTAACGATATCCGTGGTAGAACCCCCCAGTGTCAATCAACGGGTAAAAGACTTCTGGAGTACGTATGGATCTCTGGTATCATTGGTTGGAGCAGGTTTTGCCGGGGGAGCGTCAACAGTTGTATTTGAGTATTTAAAGAATCGAAAGAAAGAAAAACAAACATGAACATGCCTTAAAACATCTCTTCATTTGGTTCCGAACGAAATTGACAGATTAGCGTTTGTTTAGACGATACTGGTGTCGTCGATTGAAAATACAATACAATAATATTATATGGAATTAGACCAAGTGAGAAGATGGAGAGGCCATGTACCTTGACTAAACTCAAAAAACTCTTGCCTACTTTATCAATGAGATTCATTTTGATAGTATCTGTCATTGGTTTTTTCGTCAGTGTAACGCAGCTAAATTCAGCATACAGTACTTCTATTTTGCTACAAACGAATAAGGTGAATGTGCAACAAGAAAAGAATGATTGTTGTGTTCCGATACTTCTGGCTCCGATATCAACTACGGCAGATAGTGTATACATGGCATGGACAAACAACGATACAGGACATTGGAAAGTGTTCTTTGCAAAGAGTGGTGACGGTGGAAAAACCTTTAGGACACTAGTCTTAAATGCTCCCAGTAATACAGGACATGTAGTACACGAGAATACAAAGATAACTGCATCCGGCAGTAAGGTTGACGTAACATGGTGGACTAACCAAACCGGAACATTTATGCCAGTATTCAGAGCAAGTAATGATAGTGGAAATACTTTTGGCAAGCCCGTGATACTGAACAGTACAAGACAATGACAAAGAATAGTAAACCATACCTAAGCAACTCGAATTCGTGTCGTTGTAAAGAATCTATTTTTACATTCTCTCATCTGTAACGCTGGTTTTTCTAATCCATTCACGCTGCCTCACTTTTTTTACTTGTTTGCTGAAATAGGTTTCCACCCTGGACGGCTCCCGGCTTGTTATTATCAAATCATAACCAGTGCCTGGCGGATGTTCCAGATCAAAAATCTGAGAGAATAAAATTACCTCTGAGGCGTCATTACATACTCTGAATAACTCATAATTTTTTCCATCTGTTTTGATCAGGAAAAACTGCTCTGGTTTCTCAAATATTATGTCTTTTCTACTGATTCGTACTACTCCCTTGCTCATACTGCTTGTTCCAAGCTCATTCTTAAGCGGCTTTACCAATGTATCCTCTTGTGTTTGTTGGAGACATATCGATTGGACATACTTCTAGCTTACAACATCTTGTTAAAAGCAACTAGATCGTAGCGAGCTAGGAGGTGTGTTAATCAAATTTGACCTCGTAACATGATGGTTGGTCGCGATGAAATTGTATCGGCAGTAGTATATTCAATTTCGTTCATCTACTAGTCAATGTTTATTCTTCTCGTGTATTACTACGTTTATCGGTGATAACGTGATGTGACAATATCCCTCACATCAGAATTTTCCATGCTCCTAAACTAATCGTATCGAGACATCTAATCCTGATTGAGGTATTCCTTTCAGAATAAGTTAACCCGACTTTTGGCGTACATAAAAAAAACAACCATTGATTGGACGTTTTAACTCTTAACAGTAGTCGCGTTAGGAGTGACAGTTACCCAGGTTACATTTAGACTACTGTGAAATGAGGTAGGACCGTTTGCGCAAGAGAACTTAGCAGTTAGTTTATTCTGTCCTTCTTTAATAGTAGTATACTTTGGAGTTAACGAAAAACTCCACTTTAAAGGTCACGTGCTCCATTAGGACCAATTGGCGTTGATTGTTGATATGGCTTTATCCCATTTACGATTACAAAAACTTGGCAGTTGATAGAGGCAGGATTACTGTTACCTGCAGATGTTCCATAAATCAGAAGATCTATCCTGACAGGAACGTGTTGACCATTAGTGGGTGAGGTAATTTACCATATTTGGTTTGATTTGGTGCTGTAGAGTAAGAGTGGAATTGGGGTTACTACTAGACTTTGAAAGTGGGGTTTTTGGAAATATTTGCCCAACGGATAGATTAGTCAAAACAGCAGAACTGAGAGATAGGAGAATAATAGCCCCAACCACGAAATGAGTCAACCGTGTTGTAAAACGATTTAGTTCCAAATTGAAAGACGTCCGTCATACTATGATCAATATGTTATACACAATAGAAGTGATACTAACGCAATAAAGCTAAACCTGCACTTAGAGTAGATATTGCTGGAGTACTTTTGTCTAGATGATTGCCATTGGTCTTGTTTTGAATATTGCTCTCGTTACTTAGCACAACAGGCATTACCGTAAATTTGGTTAAAGCTGAGGTCATGGTATAGCCTGATGCAGATACGTGTATTACCAGCTTATACTCGCCAGCCTTTGCATTCTTGTCTGCTATTAACCATGAATACGAGGCAGTTCCCATGTTATTTGAGGCTATCGTAAAATCTTTTGTTATTCCTGTGTTTAGCCCTGGAAAAACGATAGACCCTGTTGCGATGGCACTAGCTATTGGTAGATTAGAGTTTGGATCAAATATTGATATTTTGATAGTTTGTTCATTCCCCCAAGCAATCGGGTTTTTAGCAACTTTAATGGTAATACCTAGTACTTTCCCAGATGCCTGCAGAGACTGTATTGTCTTTGAACTCAAATTGTCATTGCTATTAATTATATCATTGTGAAAAAGATTTGGAAACCAGAATGGGGAACTGGAAACCCTTCTGTCATTGTTGGAACTTGGTATAGCCATCCCGTAGTTGTTAGTATTATTAATATTATTATTAATATTAGCAGGGGGATGAATTGTAGATTCTAATATACTGTTACCTCTGTTACCCTGTTGATTCGTGTTATAAATATTGAGGTTGTTTCTCCCTGTTATTCCTGTAACGTTGGTAATATAATACGCAGTCAAATTGGAAGGAGTAGCTTTACAAGATATTTTAGCTGTTACTTTGTTCACTCCTTTTGTAACGGGATGATAGTTCTTAGCATAGGTAAAAATCCAACTCGAATAATTATTATTTTCGGAGGATCCTACCGCTATAACTTTTTGAAACTTCAAATCATTTGAATTTGCATAAACAGTGCAATCTTTAGTTGTATTATATATCGATGTTCCGAATATTGTGAGACTGTTACCAATCGGAATTTGTTGACGTGGTGGAGGGTATGTAATTCTTACATTCAATTTGGATGATATTTGTTGTTGTCCCTCTACCGCGATATTCGAATAAGAGATGGTATGAGCCAAAAATACGATTAGCACAAGAAAGTAAGCCAAAAATACAATTCTTTTATCGTTGGTAAATTGTATCAAGAGAAGATGCCGATAATTGAACATAACAATAGAGTAATAAGTTGCTATAGAAAGAAAAATTGATTATTTGCATTTGATGTTTAGATCAGCAACGATGGAGGAAATTTTGAAACGGTATCTAATGTTTTGACATATCCTCCTTCTTTAAAGGCGTGGGAAATTCTTTTCCATCAGCAGTTCTTTGATCCAGTAGTGGAATGCGAATTCCATCATCATTGACTATCAAATCCAATCTTTGTCCTTTTCTTAGATTGAAACCGTCTATTACAGGCTTAGGTATTACTATAAATGAGCTAGTACCTATGGAAGTAATAGTAACAGCATATTTAACAGGCATTCAACTTGAAACATTAGTGAGCATTCATATTTAAATATAGCTGTAAATATAAACCTATATATTAATATCTACTTATATCAAAAGTATTTCATGGCATGATTGCAAGTCCAATTCGAATATTGATGGTCTCTACAGAATATCCTCCAATGCAAGGAGGAGTAGGCCGGTATACATTTAATTTAACAAAGGAACTGCGAAAAATAGGTTTGCAAGTCTATGTTGCTTGCAATGAAAAAGGTGGTGGAGAGTTTTTTGGACTATCTCCAACTAATATCCACAATTCTGAAGTACTCCTGCGTATAGTTAATGAAATACAACCAGACATCGTACATGTGCAGTATGAGCCTGGCTTATACGGCTTAGTATTAGATCCAATTAATCCAAAAAAGACCAGTACTAATATTGAGTCCTTTTATGATAAATGCAAAATTCCGATAGTTACTACCTTTCATTCTGCATATACTGTCAAGCAATGGTTTAGTCTGGGGCCAACGAAGACGAATAGAAGAAATGGAAATACAACTAAATTACTGCTTTGTAGAGTTGGAGATTACTGGAAGCGTCTTCTAAACTATCGATCCTTTCACAATTTGAATAAGAATAAGCTCAAAAATGGCCAATCAGGCATAGTCTTCTCGTACTATATGTCAAAGATGATTGACGGTGGAGTGGATAAGGCTGATATAAAGATAATCTATCATGGCGCCGAACCAGCTGCGCGCATGACGAAAAAAGAAGCAAGGGCGAGATTCTCTTTACCACAAGAAGGACAGATAGCTTTGGCTGTAGGATTCAGAACAGCTACTAAAGGATGGGATATTCTTGAAAAGATGAAAGTTCCAAAAGGGTGGACTATAGTAGTAAGCTCCTCAGAGAATCATTACATTAAGTACGATTTACAGTTACGAGTTGGTAGTAATAGTAATATCATTATCCTACAGAATGATTTTCTGAGCGAATCCGATCTATCAATCTTATTCTATGCTTCCGATGCAATAATTTTGCCATATAAAGTGAGCTCGGCTTCTGGAGTAATGTTTGATGGCTTGGCTCATGGACTACCGTTTGTAGCAACAGATCTGGAGTTCTTTAGAGAATTCTCTGCTCAAGGGTTAGGAATAACAGTCAGAAGGAATCCTAGTGCGTTTGCAACTGGACTTGTAAGTTTAACTTCCAACTATGCTTGTTATAGGGAATCTGTCGATATATTTAAGAAAAAAATAAGTTGGAATGCAGTAGCCATCCAGCATGCCAATCTTTACAAAGAGAAGAGGGTATCTTAACTCTATGGTAACATGTGAAAAATGTCACAAGAACGAAGAATATCATACATGCTCGACATGTAACCAGCATTTGTGCATTAATTGTTTTAACATGGTTCATTTTGGCATAAACAATCCGAGGACTGGAAAATCGATGGTATATAACAAATGTATTTTTTGTAGTGATATATATGCGACGAATGCAAAAAGTAGCGTCTGCGATAAATGTGTGATTGTACTTACGTGGGTATCCGGGATGAATTACCTTGCAGCGGTAAACAGAGTTTCTGCCTTAATCAAATCAAATAAATTGGATTCAAAGCTAAGAAATGAGAACTACTGCAAGACGAACTTTGGTTCTCGTGCAACCCAGGTAATAATGGATGCAATAGACAGCTCCAAATGAAATGGATCGTGGTGGCAGATTCGATATAACTTGATGTTTTCTATTCGATGTTGATCAGCATTGTTTTTGGCTCATCAAGACCACGACAGCTACACCAGATGAGAAATCTCCCAAATCAGTCAAATGGTCCTTCTTCTTAGTTTGCTTTCACCGTGTAAACNNACGTAAACAGAACATTACTATTTGCCAATTTTTTGATTTTTAGTTAGAAGTTGTACCTGCCATCTGAAGATAGCTTTCTCCTTGCAAATGCTGTTAAAGGCTACACGGGGAAATCAGCGTTAGAAATCGGAGTCGGTTCAGGGGTCGTACTACAAATTCTTCATGAAAATTTTCAGATTGTGGCTGGAACAGATATTGATTTTGTATCACTTAGATATTGCAAAGAGAATCTGTCAAATGATATCATGCTAGCTTGTTGCGATGCAGCTTCCGCTTTTCGCCATAAATTTGACCTGATTGTAACCAATCCCCCTTATCTCCCACTCGAAGATAATGAAAGGAAGGATTCTGCAATACATGGTAATTCTAACGGTATAGAAACAACATTAAATTTCGTGAAATCTGCTATTTCAGTTTTAGCCGATAATGGTAAAATTTTGATAATAATCTCAAGTTTGTCCAACTATACAAAAATAGACGAATTTCTGGTACAAATGAAATTAAGAAGACGAACCATAGGCAAAAGGAAGTTATTTTTTGAAATCCTCATGACTCTGGAGATAAGTTTTACATAAGCCCCAATCTCTGTGCAGCTTTTGTTACCTCGCTAGACCTGTGAAGAATGGGTCTTACCACCTGTTACTAGGTCACAGACAACTCACTTGTTGTTATTCATAGCTGGCATCTCCTAACGCTTCGCAATCTTTGCCTTCGAGTTGTTATTTCACCAAGCTATTCAATGATATAGATCCATCCTATTATTTACTCGAGTGGCTGATAATCTCGGCAATGATGCTTTGTGTGATTCGTTGTTGTATTAGATAAGTTTGATTAGCGAATCCGCGGCCACCAGAGACTACAAGAGCACGCAGCATTAGGAAAGATTTCTCGAGCTAGTACCTCTCGCAATCAGATAAACCGTTAAGAACAACGAAAGGTAATCCCATAGGAAGACGCGATGGTCGGAGGAAATGAATCCTTCCAGTAACACGGATGATGTAGAAACCAAGGAAATTCACATTATATGTTCGCTGTGTGGCAAGAGCGCGTCAGCACAAGGAGAATCTACCAGGATCCAGGAAGTGATTGGCGGAACCTCTTATACGTTTGATACAGAGGATTGCTTCAATATGTTTAGAAGGTTCAAGAGTGTATATGGCAATGAATTTAAAGGATTTCTTGCACAGGAACAATTCATTTCAGACCCTTTTTGGGATAGAGCAATTCCAAAGGAAGGGGAAATTAGAGAAATTGAGATTGAGAAAGGAAGAGTTAGACCAGATACTATACAGGTTATTCAGGACCTTGGCGAGATACGTAAAATTGCTTCAGAAATAGTGAAAACAGCTCGACATGAACTCCTGATAATATTTTCCACATCTAATGTAGTTCACCGGCCAGAACACATTGGAGGAATTCAATTATTAAAAGATATACTCCCAGAAACTTCAATACCGGCAACAACAAAGCGAGATCTGAATATCAGAATTTTAACTCCTCTCGATGACCAATTAAAAGCTACATCTCCTGAGTTGAAGGAACAGCTGAATATCGACTTTAGATACATTGAAGAATCATTGCAGACCAAGATGACAATATTGATAGTTGACAGAGTATTTTCTTTAGCGGTAGAACTCAAAGATGATGAGAGAGATCCTACCTACGAGGCAACTTACTCAAGAAGCAAATCAACTGTGTTATCATATGTGGCGGTATTCGAGAGTCTTTGGAAACAGGTAGAATTGAATGAAAATGTGAACAAACTTTACGAACAGCTAAAAATCGAGGACAAATTGCATAGAGACTTTATCAATGTGGCGGCTCATGAGTTAAGGGCGCCTATACAGCCAATACTTGGATTGACTGAAGTAATTCGCTCCGGGCAGGGGAAGATGAACGCCAATGAACAAGAGGAAGTACTAGCTGTCATCATTAGGAACGCAAAAAGACTAAAGACGCTTACGGAGAACATTTTGGACATTAACAGAATAGAAAGTCGATCGCTAAGCCTGAATAAGGAAGCACTCGAAATAGATGATGTAATCCTCGATGCAATACAAGATATTGAAAGTCAGATTGATAATAAACAGGACCTCAGAATTTTATACGATACTAATAGAAAAGGAGGAGAGGAGCAAGAAGGCCGCACTTTTATGAAAGCAGACAGAAATAGGATAACCCAAGTTATTTCGAATCTGTTGAGTAATGCTATTAATTTCACAAAGACAGGTACCATCCATGTCTATAAGGAAACGGAAAAAGATGGTTCTATAAGCGTTATTGTAAAGGACACTGGTAGTGGTATAGACCCTGAAATTCTGCCCAGATTGTTTACAAAATTTACTACCAAGTCAAACAAAGGTACCGGATTAGGGCTGTTCATCTCCAAGAATATCGTGGAAGCACATGGTAGTAAGATATGGGGTAAAAATAATTATCCTGAAGGTAAAGGAGCTTCGTTTGCATTTAGCTTACCACGAGTTACCAATAGATAGGTGGCAGCAGCTCACGTGTACAAGGCCGACAGGCAAGGTCGATCAATCAGGAACAAGCAATATGACGGTGATCTCCGTGTCATAGAGGTCTTTTAATAAGACTCATACGCATGATTTGTACACTAGATTTGTCCTGCATGCTAATCGGTCAGACTCCATCTGGAATAGCTGCCTCCAGAATCGACCTAGCTATCTCGATACTACTTCATTATCTCATCTTGTCTATCTGACAAGAAATTACAATCTACTATTTATGAAAACCTTAACATACTAAAAGTTATGTCGATTTCTGATAATAGGTCGTTGTTTATCAATCGTAACTATTTCTCAATACAAGACTGTATGTTGGAGTATTTTTTCCAGTGTCCCGGTCTGTTGGTCTGGTCCTGGAACATTTTCCCGTTGTATCTGCCTCAGTGATTAGCCAGGATGTTTTGTGACCTTGTAGACGAGGAACATAGTACATAATATTTTTTTAGTTTGTATTAAACTCTTGCAATTATTTGTGAATGACTATATCATATTCGAATCTAATCAGATTTATATATCATAAATCCTTTGTATTTGATATGGAGGTGGGACTAAAAAGTTGTCGGTGGAACAAGGCATATACCCTGCGTTCGGAGTCGGTATTCCGTTAGCGGTATGGGGATTCCTGTCCTATTTACGAGAGAATTCTAAAAGTAAGAATTACAATGAAAGTAGAGTTAACTCCGAAAAAAAGGAAGGAAAAAAAGTAAAGAGGTACACATCTGATGGGAAGCCAGTCTATGATTAACTATTCCTTGTTGTACGCACGTTAGTCCAACACGTTAGTCCAACACGTTGGTATAACGGCTTTTTGAATTAACGTTACGTGAGGACCCCCAGTACAATGAGATCTCTCCCCTAAAGTCTAAGGAGACAATATTGGTAAAACACGACTGTGATAGACTTCTCTCCCTTGTCGCGTTTGCATTTTAACCGTCCAAGAGATTAACGTCACTCCTAAATAGTACGGAGCAACTTAACTACTCATGCTCCAATCCTTAAATACAGATATGGATAATGTTATCCGGTTGTTTCTGAAAAATAGAAGTAAGGAGTCAAATGATTACAACAATAATGCATCTTGGTGTCAACTCTTTATTGATGATTACAATAGTACTAGAGTAAAAATTATACATATAAGGAGAGGTAAATTTCAAATTATTGACGACGCGGAAGGGGGAAAATATGTTGGTAAAATAGTTGATGCATCCGACATACATCACTGCGAAGTTTAATTCTATAACTTTGAGTATTGGAGCAAAAGCCGCATATCAAAAATTAAGCCCCTAGAAAGACTTTATAGCCCAAAACCGGCAAGAACTATCGTGCTGCAAAATCGATAGCGAGATAAGGGCTGCTGAAAGATATACTTTCGCTATCGATCTTGATGATAATCTGGAACATTCTCTAAAGCTGGCATTTTTCAATGAACGTATATCTTCAAGATAAGTTTGGCAATATTTTTATGAATTTAAATCCATTGTCTACATCGAAGGAAAGAACTGGATCATGGATTTCCCCTTTGATGACCTTCTCTGCAAATTCTAGTGGAGACGATTTACTTGAAGGTTCACAATAGTAGAATAATCTTGCGCCATGATTCGGCGTAAGTTTAATGTCTTGACTAGCTTTTTCCTTGCATCATAAAGCATCGTTCCAATTCCTTCATGTCGAACTTTTGTATGAGTAGATATCTGCTCCATACCGGCTCTCTCTCCTTTTGGATTATGATTCGTGTTCGTGATCATGCCATCGGCAGTGAGGTCTTGCCTATGTTCCTGTATACTCTGGTTCTAGAAAGATAATTAGGTTACTAGGCAATAGCAATAAACGATAATCTAATCCTCATAGATGAAAAAAGTACGGACTTACAAAAGTAGAGTATTATGATCCTTGATAACTCACGAAGAAGAATAATACCTTGATCATGATTAGAAATGCTCTGTCTGAAGACATCCCGAAGCTAGTTGTAAGTAATTTTACCAGTTGATTTTGATATTTAAACGGCAATTATCTTTGACATCACTGCCTATTCATACATATCATGAATGGCCTAATCGGAGAGACAAGGTTAGGAAAGTGAAGCAGAATAAAATCGATAACAACATCTAATAGATGGAGTTAGTTGGTCTCTGGTATTTGAAAGAGAAGTCGAATATTCACAACAAACCTACATGATACCGCATCTTTACCTTTAGCTTCAGGTCATTACCCTCAACTTAATATTTATCCAAACTATTTATAGGAGCGAATTAGAATACTTTAGACCAGACTCTAACTTTCGAATTCGATCGTAGATATTCGAATGATCCGCCGCTACTTCGGTAGTTACATAAAGAAGAAGGTTATCTCCAAACGGCATCGTTATGCGTTTAATTTTTTCATATTCTGCCAATACATACCTACCTTTTCCTATCTTGTCTGCAAGTTCACTCCGAATTTTCCATGAGGTCATAGCAAGCTCTAGTGATTTTTTGCTTTCTTCGTTGGTTAGTAGATTTTTTACGCCTTCACGGTGACGAGAATACATTATCTGACCATTTGCATCACAAATCGTCACTAACCTAATCTTCGGATCGATATTTATTATATCTACGTAATGCTGTTTTATTTTAAAGACTCTAATCCTTAGCAAAGAGCTCATTATAAACCCAAATATTGCCCCCCAGAGCATATGGAATACAATTGCCGCAAGAGATATGTTTACGATTGACTGGCTTAGTTGCTGAGATAATATCATTTTTTGCGATGAAACCGCTAGAATGACAACAACATGCTGAATGAAAGGTTGTATGAAAAGTACGGTTGTTGGTAGGAATAAGACTAACCATATGGCAAGACCCGTACCTATACCGACCAAGACACTCTTGTATGGATTAAGCATACGAATTTTCTTCCATCTAATCCCAACTGTCCCAAGCACTGCTCCTAATGCAGTCCCAACTAGTAAATGAAAGCCAAAGCCTAATGGGGCTGCAATTATAACATTGTTCAATCCGAGACTAATACCTATAATCGAATAAAATGTACCTATTTGCAAGCCCAATGCCAGTTCTGATGCAGCAATAGCCGATGAAATGGACCAAGTTGCAATAAGACCGGCAAACGCTCCGTACTTTGCACCTTTCAATGTCACTACTAATTCATTTTTATTTTGACGGTTATTGGATAATGTTAAGGTCCCCCCTCTTGCCCAATACCAGTGATGGTCCTGGATTTTATAAAGAGTTCGGTGATGATTTGAATATTGTTCTGATAGCTGTAAAATAATGCGAGAATGCATAGAACTTCGCTAAAGCCTAACCCATAATCTACTTCGAGGTTAGGGGAAAATACCAGTTAGGTTTGCGCAACGATGATTTTGAAAAAGTACCTTAATCTGACATTTATTAGAACCACGATACAGATTGCAACCCAGTAGGAAAAGAAGGAGAAGACAAACATCCAAAATTCCAGCAATATTGGCGCCCTATTTAGCTGGGACTATTATACGTCAGAACATTATTCTGAATTCCGTATCGATTAGTCCTACTGCAGCAGCAAATGCAACTACCCGACTAATCGATGTAAACCGTCTTACACCCTATATTTGGTAATGTCCTTAGAGTTAAATGGTCATAATTATCCCGGTCAAACAATCCGAAATCATAACGGAATATAAAGAACATTTCTTAACTACATTGAAAACAGATCTTGTTGGTAAATACACCCATCTCGATCACTAAACTATGAAACATGCCTGTCAGTATTAATATTGAGACAAGTTCCAGACATCAAGCCAAAGGGCTGACGAGGAGTCTGGTGCCAAGGTACGTCCCGCGCTCAAGTAACACCTACACATAACTACGCATTAGCCAAAGAGTCGACACAAATTATATTTAGGAATTCAATACTATTCAAGCATGCGTCTAAAGCTCATATATGCTGCCGGTGGGGGAATCGTTGCTATCGCCATAGCGATATTTATTATTAGCAGTACTGGAACTCATTTTAATAATAGTGCTGGCCAGACGAACACTACTGCTGTGCCGCTTACACTGTCTATAAAAGACATCGTTCCCAACCAAATTAATAATCATTCAGCAACTATACAAGTTTCTTTTAACGCAACCAATCCTAATAGAGGAACTGCAATTTTAGAGGCAATTGCATACGATATACTGGTTGATGGCAAGCGAGTTGTGTCTGGAACCATAGGAACAAGGTTGGAGGGATTTGTTACATCCTCTGCTGGAATTTATCCGATTGTTGGTGACGGATCTGTCATCTTAAAAGATAATCAATTATTTCAAAAGAATAATTCTACAGCAAATGCTTGGAACAAAATAGTTGAGGGAAAGGCAAATTATGTAGTAACTGGAACTATGTCGTATAGGGAAATATCTAGTCTTCAAGCAAGTTCGACCGATAGGAACTTTAGGTTAGCCTTCCACTGAATTGGTCATAATTTCACTTGAATAGAATGTAGCAGCCGTTGAACTAATAAGATTTCAACTCTAGCTGCCATTCCAATTTCTAGTGGCAAATTATTGTATCTTAACAGGCCCTCGAATGAACTTCATAATACCTGATCTAGTCTTGTTTCTTTATCAATCTCTCTTTTTTCTTGTTCAGGGATTGCTCTATTCCAGAAAAGGTCCTAAATGATACTACGGTAAACTTACTAGAAGACTCAACCGTAGACTAGTCGGCAATGTACAAATTGATATATACTCAAGAAACTATACAATATAGCATCTTATGGCCGCGTCCCCACGAGCGAAAAAGCAGATGAAATCAGACCCAACAAAAAAAGAGCCGATAGGCGCCCGGTCTAATTACGCTTCCAGTGCGGTTAGGTTAACGAATAGTCAGAAAATTGCTATACAATGGCGCAAAATCTATGATTTGCCTCCATTACAAACCAAACCGAGACATGACGCCGTGAAGGATTTGTGCGGAATGTTAAAAGAGTATGCTGATCACGAGGACCCAGTAGAGTTTGTCAACCAAATTAGAGAAAACATATATTGATTCAAATGTCTGGTTTTCGTATGTTACGAAAGGCACTTATGAAAAAACTTATGATAAAGCAAGAAATATCATAGATGGGATAATCGCAAATCCTCAGTCTGTCGTTGTAATTAGTGACTTGGTCATACTTGAGATGGTCTCTATTCTCAGGAGCAAAGTAGTTCAGAAAGAGTCTTTTACGCATTCAATAAAGAGTGGGAGTCGAGTAGCAGATACGTTGACGTCGAAAATAGATCTATACACAAAAGAATTTCTTGCAAAAATAACTGAATCTACTATGGCAAAAAAACTCGTTGCTGTGGAATCAAATATCCCGACGAATGAATTCTTCAGGAGGGTTGTGCAGATACAGCGGAAGACATTTGGAAAAATTTTAGACCAGAATTTCTGTCCTATTTGCAGGCGTCAGTATAAAAGTTATCGGTATAGGGGAGCAGATTACAATGATATACAACATGCGATTATGGCTCAGTTTGCGAGAGTTAATCGTTTAATCACATTTGATCGTGGCTACGAATTTCTGAAGCCTTTCTTTAACAGCACATTTGAGATACAGATTATTAGATGAATCAATTTTTAACACGTAAAAATACGAGGACCCTATCACAATTCAATGCATTGCCCGAGTACTCGTTCCTTTGATTGTTATGAGGTTGTCACAACAGGCAGAAACGCGCAGATTGATGTTGACTGGAACCAGCTAATAATAGCGCACTTCAGATGAACATTCCACTCATGCAGTGAACCTTATGAATCGCTATCAAAAACAGCCTACCATTACCTCGGGTCATAAATGGTCTTGATTTGTTTGTGAATCCCATATGAGGTACTCCGAGCTCACAACGTAACAGTCAGCGGCAGCAGAAAGATCAGATTATAGGGAAAACATTTCGGTAGCACCAGACAAGCTTACGAAAATGTGTTGTACAACTATTCGAATAGTTGCTTAGATCGGGCCTTATTCCTTTTATCTAATTGTATGATATGCATTTTTGATTTGAGATTTCGTATTTCGTAATTCTTGCATGGTTCTAACAATCAGGATCGTAGCTGACTTATTTCGGCATCTGTTTAGAAATTATCAGGGCGTCATTTTTAGTTGTATATCCTATGCTCGAAAGAATAGCGATTTAACGTAAACATTCCTATGCCGCCTAAATTCTATAGCGTGATCTTGAACTCATGGAACTACCCGTCGAAGTTCAAGTTGAGCATGGAGATAAACAAAAATATTTTATCAAGATAGATGATACAGTTCATGAAGCAATAATTGACGCTAAAGAACAGACTATAGATACGTGAGCACATTTATTGATTATTAGTTTCTCACGCTGCCAACATTCTATGCATAAAAATCCTCGTCCAAAATATATTTTGGAATTAAATGATATTCATTCATGCGCCTAAAGTCATGAACCACTGAATATGGAAATGATATATCATATCCAGCAGCTTTTCACATCGCTTTCACTTTGAACTATAACACCTCGATCGATTGTTCACTAAATCCCTTTTTAATTAGCAACTGTTTAACAGCCTGCCTGTGATCTCCTTGCAGTATAATTCGTCCTTCTTTATAGGTACCTCCAGTACCTATTTTGGTCTTTAGCTCGCTAGTTATGGCTATTATCTCCGGGTCTTTCATACTGTGCGCCATACCTCTTATTACCGTAGATGTTTTCTTGTATCTGCCTCTGATTTCCTTCGATATAACTATTTTGGCTGTTTCCTTATCTAGCTCATCTATTATATCCTTAATTGAATCTTGACTGTATTGATTTGACACTCATATTTATAATGCGATTCAAGTTGAAAAGCATTGTGGATGTTTTAAGGTCCAGAACCTTTTTCAAGGAATTTGCTGAAGATCAGGGCGCAATTCAAAGCGTAGCACGCAATCTTGAGTATTTTCTAAACGAAACACATACAGAAAAAATCACTTGCATTCCCTATGAAAATGCACCGATTTATGACTAAGGCTATCTTCGTGATATTCGAGGACAGCCGTAGGCGATGGAGACCCCAACCATCAGTATCAATGACAAGCCCATAGATGTTAACTATATGAACATATGTATGGCCACAAGGTCAGTAGGACTTTGAACCCGCTGATATTACTCCAAGCACTAGCATTGCTATGTACCATCTAAGCGAGCGAGCCCCTAGTTTCATTCTTGATAAGCTTGATGTATCAAAAACTTATTCCTCCTACTAGCGGTTAGCCTACATCGAGCGTGAAGAAAGAAAAGAGGATTATAATAGGATTAGTATTAGTCATCCTAGGAGAAGGGAAGCCGATCTGTTGATTATTTAATTCTTTAAATGTCACCTAGTATCAGCTTAAGACGTCGTTACCTGTTGGGCGGTATGGGTCAGACCACCACCACTACTGAGGATTGCTACCCTGGCTTCCCCCGCTGCTTCCTCTAATGCACCTTATTGATGCACTCAAAGGTCTCCCTCTCCGGGTGCATATGTGATGTCGACAAAAGGACAGAGTTCTGATTGACGTTGCGGCAAAACTTGACCTTGTTCAGTTTAGAAATAAAAATCTTGAATTTAATTACTACTTCGGTAATGGCTTGGTTTGGGACTTCTATGTTATGGTAGCCCGTTACCCCTTTCTGTCCGCGAAACATTCTTGTCAAAACCAATACATTAGACGAATATATCATAAGATTAAAAAAGGACGACTTCTTCGCTTAATGGTAAGCAAGACATAGATGCTGTAAGATTTGACATGACATGACTGTTTACATAGTTGTCGTTATCGCGTTGCTCGCATTATTAGTCTTGGGCTTTTTTTCGTCCGAGAGTATCTACCTTACGCAAGCTCAGAGTCAGACACCAAAAAATGATAAAGTAGTAATCCTAACCTTTGGTGATGGCTGGAAAACCCAATATACGAGTGCCAAGCCAATTTTGGACAGGTATGGCTTTAAAGGAAGCTTCTTCATTACCTGCACCCTGGTAGGATTGCCGTTACGTATGAGTTGGCAGGATATAATTTCGTTATCTAACGATGGGAACGATATTGGGTCGAAGACCATGACATATAAGACTTTGACCAAAATCTCCTCCAGTAGTCTCAATTATGAAGTAGGTCAGTCAAAACAATGTCTACGTGATCATGGGGTTAATACCACACTTTTCGCCACTCCGAGAGGATTAGGAGGGGATAATGCCACTGTAATAAATGAAATTGCAAAGTATTATGACTTTGCTATTAATGGCTTCTCGAATCTTATGTACCTCAAATGTGATGGTTGGAAGCGCTATTCAAGTCAGACAGATTGTAGAACATTTTTTGACAATGGCACTTTAACTTATGCCAATAGGTATTCTGTTAGAGAATGGAGCCATAATTCAGTTGACCTCGCCTATATGCACAATGATACGTCTATCTTTAAAATATTTGTTCAGGAAGTTAATAGCCAGAACAAGTACAATAATGGCGGAATTATTAATGCAATTCCGATTATAGCCTATCATAGTGTACAAAACAGCAATTTACGTGATAGCACGGGTATCGCGCTATTTTCGCAAGAAATGAAATATTTGCACGATAATAATTTTAGAGTAACCCGTGTATCAGATCTAGGATACAATCGAACTACTAATAATCTTTACATAAAAGGCTTATAAGTGAGTATTGGTCTTTTTTTGATACAAAATGGGGACATCCCATTCTGGGAACATCCGTACGTAATCGCGCGATCCTACTCAATGGCTTTCAACCTATCCAACTGGGTTCTGTCGAGATCGACAGACTAGAAGAGTTAATTGATGATGTACTCTACAGTTTTGATGCACAAGTTGCGAGGCGCGGCTTATTGCTCATGATTTCTTTTGACAGCTTATTTTACGGATTAGATGCTGCACTCTAGAATTGTTGGCACGTCTGACACTTTCTGCAAGAACCCAGAAAGTACTGATCCAAAAATTTCTAGCAGAATGATCATTGCCAGAGCTAACGGTGGATCTCCCGATTGTTACTTCACAGCTAGAACAACGTCGGGAGTATCTTCAGTAGTTGGCTGTCAACAGATGAAATAGTCAAGTGCATTAAACTCGTGGTAGCAGCGGTGGCAGTAGGTAGTAGCAATTTTGGTGGATTTCCGTTTTTCCAACTACCAAAAACCCGCCATAGCAGCACCGACAATCACTAATTCCACAGCTGCACACGTTGAAACAAAACAATAGTTGTGTTGTCTACATACGGTAAAGTAAATAGCATGCTATTAG
>QHBN01000273.1 GCA_003176995.1 Candidatus Nitrosopolaris wilkensis | reverse complement strand
GGGTTCGCAGAAGCCAAGTGGGAGGATAGAGGAAAAGAACAAGAAGCAAGTCCTCCGAATGACTTGGACTTGAAGCAGAGTACGCTTTCTGATTTCCTAGATTAAGGCCTAACATTAGAATTGGCAAATTTGAGTGCTTTGAGTATAACTCCTATAACATTGTCAGTCGCTGAGCCTATAATTGTGTGAAATTTCATTTATTGATTGGTCCAGAGGTTTCAGAATATTTATTTTCGGTTTAGAAATTTGTCCTTCCAACCATTCCATCATTTTGTGCTGTGAAAACAAAAGGGCCATAATTACAGGCTCTGCAGGAAATGGCTGGGCTTTGGCGTTAATTGCTTTAGCGTATTTGTAACAATTGTTAAGCATTTTCATGAACGTCTTTCTGTCTTCCTCGGCTGCTAGACTATCTTCAAATCCTTTCCATGACTCAATTTCTTTGGTAAGTATATCCTCATTTGGGAAGAGGCTCATTTGTGTCTTAATCTTCTTCGCTTCTTTTTAAGGCATGAAGCGCGGTATGGGGAGGGACTCCAAATTTGTTTCCAAACCTAATTTATCTTCAACCACCAAACGGGGCTGCAAGTGAATCTTCAAATACGATTAATGTGAGCAGAGAATATGCGTTCGGTACAAGTGTCGGAGCCCAAAGGGCCATTAGAAGTGGTAGAACGAGACATTCCAGAACCTGGCGCGGCGCAAGTCCGCATCAAGGTCCAAGCATGCGGAATATGCCACAGTGATTCTCTAATGAAAGAAGGATTATTTCCAGGCATTCAGTACCCTCGGGTTCCTGGCCACGAAATCGCGGGGGTTATCGACACAGTAGGTAAGGATGTCACTGAATGGAAGACTGGACATCGAGTCGCTGTAGGCTGGCACGGGGGCCATTGTGGCCACTGCGAATCCTGTCGACGGGGGGATTTCGTCACTTGTAGCTACGCTCAAATACCGGGTTTCACCTACGACGGCGGCTACGCTGAATATATGATTGCGCCAACAGAAGCACTTGCATCTATCCCTGACGAGCTTTCAGCTACAGAAGCTGCACCATTGATGTGTGCCGGAATCACAACATACAACGCTCTTCGGAATAGTGGTGCACGAGTAGGCGATGTCGTTGCAATACTCGGGATAGGCGGACTTGGTCATCTAGGAATACAATTTGCTGCCAAGATGGGTTTTAAGACCGTTGCCATCGCGCGAGGAAAGGATAAGGAGGAGCTTGTGAAAAAGCTCGGCGCAAGATATTATATTGATAGCAAATCGCAGAATCCTGTCGAAGAGCTTGTCAAGCTCGGAGGTGCCAAGATTATTCTTGGAACGGTCCCAAGCGGAAAAGCAATGAGCGCAGTATTGGGTGGTCTGGCTATCAACGGAAAGCTAATCATGATTGGTGCGTCTGATGAACCGCTTGAAGTATCTCCGATTTTTTTCCTCTCTGGACGTAGATCAGTAGCGGGTTGGCCGGCCGGTACGTCAATCGACTCACAAGACACGCTTTCATTTAGTGTTCTCTCCGGCGTCCGACCAATGAATGAAATCTTTCCACTCGAGCAGGCAACAGAGGCTTACGATCTAATGATGAGCGGAAAGGCACGATTTCGAGCGGTCCTTACAACAGGACATTAGCCTCTCTCCTACTGCACAGACGTCAGATGTCATAAACGGCATCCCCTCTCCCGGAGGTCCTTCAACAGATATATCGATAAAGATCCAGATTTCAATTTTATATGGATGAATTATCCGAGCTGGAACATAGAATCAAGCACAAAATCGTGCAAACGAAAGACAAAATGCACTAGACCCAGGAAAGAGCGGTTACCGATCGTCTGTGGGCAGAGATAGAGACATTGAATTGGGTATTGAATGAGATATTAGTATTGAGTCGTGAGCAATAGGAAATTTTTCGGCTAGTCTACAATCTTCCGGAATATAAATTTAGGCATTTTATTTTCCCTCTTTTTTGAAATTTATGGGATTGTTGCCGCTTATAGTAATCCCGTCGCTGTAACCACATCGTACCAAATCAGTACGGTATATGACGTGTACTACCCTCTCCGTCCTAATGTAGCTCTCCTTGTTATAAAACAAGACAATAAGGGTACACCATAGAAAGCATGTCTCAAAACGCTACCAAGATGCGACTGGAGGATCTCCCTGAAGTAAAACCACACCTAATAACCCAAGCTCAAAGGGGCTGGAATAGAATCAATCTTTGATTTAGCTATATCTATACCACATCAGCTCATTGAAGATGGCGGCGCTCACGCACAGATTGCACTCGAGCTTGTAATGGATGCCAAACAAGCGCTAATTGATCCTGGATTGCTTGCCAAAGATTTTTCTTCTGCTGCGGAAAGAAGGAAAGCGTTACTGAAATGTACTACTGGATCTTCAAATTTGGATTCATTCTTGAAAGGTGGTATAGAAACCCAAGCAATGACAGAGATAGCCTGAGAATTCGGTAGCGGAAAATGCCAGCTATGTTATACCCTATGTGTAACCACTATCATGCCCACAGAGAAGGAGGGTCTTGGAGGAAACGTAATATTATTAGACACTGAAAACACACTCAGGCCCGAAAGGATTCACCAGATAGCTGAGAATAGAGGAATAACCGACCCAGAACAAATATTGAGAAACATATATGTTTGCAAAATCTTCTCCTCCTCTGATAAGGAATTCTGTCTACAAATTTTATTCCACTAATGTTCATGAATTTGAAGACAAGTCCGTCCTATTGGTTGTAACCGAACACACAAAAATTGAGCTTAAGAATATCGAGGATTATAGAGAATTTGTTTGGACGCCGAAGAATCAATAAAGAGACCAGTACACCATATCGCCATGCAAGGGGCAATTACCACGATTCACGGTAATTCCGGATTGGTTAAAAGATGCAACAAATGCAAATCAATTCTCTATGATTCGTGACCCAATAATTGTGCAAACGAAGAAGGCTGGGGCTGGGATCTGCGAGTCTCCTCGAGATTATATGACGGCTCAGGATCGATTAGGTTGATCCTGACCAAGGACATTGCATCAAAAGTCTTGCAGAAAAATTTGAGCGAATTGATTTTGCTTGCGAGTCAGCCTATTCCAAACAGCAACACTAGTCAATTTCACACATTCGTATGCAAAATAAAAATCCCTGATGATGTTCTTGATTATGTAAATTTACGAAGGGAGAGGGGCGCATCTGCAAATGCAATCGTTCGGAATCTAACGACGTACAGAAATAGAGTGATTGTGGCTCCATCGGGTAATTACGGGTCTATCACCCAAGTCGTCATGCGAAAGGCAGGCAGCCAAAACAGATGCCGCTCATAAAAATTTACCTCACAGGTCATGCCTGTAGATCTTGTTAGCGAAGAGCATGATAATGACAAAGAAAAATATCGTGAAATGTTGCTCGAGGCTGCGAAACGGTATTAGGATATTTCGGTTTCGAAAGGACAGTCTACTGGGACAGTATCCGGAAGAAAAACAGGAAGTGGTGGTATGAGCTTAGGGAGGAACGTCGAAAAGATGTTGAGACTGAGAAATGGTCATGATGGGCAGACTGAAGATGATGTCATTAACCCTTGATTAGACAAATATTTCTCCGCGTGTTCAAGCGCATTTGTTTCCATCTCAGATAATGAATGACCGGTCATTGCATTGAATTGTAAGGCGTTAACCACGGCCTTTCCTCCATAGTGATTGTTAAAGTACACGCGAAGAATTTTTGTCTGTTTTCTTATTTGATCCACTTTGTCAACCCAGGGTTGTAATTCTTGTGCTGAATACAAATAATTATACCAATAGTGCCCCTTGGTATTTCTTCCATGAAATCTTACAAGGGAATGGTCTGCGGTAACGGTTACATCTGACAAATATTGGAGATTTTCACTTGGAGGAGAATCTGTCATCACAGCTGCAATATTGTAATGCTTGAGCATTTCCCAGGGGCCTTCAGTGCCCCAAGAAGGGTGTCTGAATTCAACAGCATATTCATAGCTAGCAGTGCTGGGTAATCGATCGAGAAATTTTTCAATATTCTTAAAATCGCTAACAGTGAAGCTTGGAGGGAGCTGGAATAATATTGCCCCCAATTTGTTTGCTGTTTTTAATGGAGATATTTTATCCAGAAATTCCTCGAACGACGTCACGGCTCCTTTTTTGATATCAAGTCTTTTGACGTGGGTGACGGTTTCTGGCACCTTTATAGAAAATTGGAATTTCTCCGGGGATGCTCTGCTCATACCGATAAATGTGCCCTTCGTCATATGCGAATAGAATTTTTCGTAAAAAGTGGAATCCATCTCTGCTGTATCAAAAAATTGCGAGTAATATCGCAGTCTCTTAGTATCCTTGTCCGGGTAGAACACACCAGTCCAGCCTCCTTTATCTTGATTCTCAGGATAATTCCATCCAGAACAACCTAACAGGAGCTCACCCATTACTGTATCTCCGCCTCTCATATCATTTTTTCAGATTGCTTGCAATTAATTCGTTTATTATTTTCTGTTGCTCAAAAATAACGTATGGAGAGATTCCCAGCTGTGCAATTCACACAGGAAGCACATCCACTCACTCGCTTGACTAAACACTCTGAAAAAGGATGATCAACAAGGAACAAGCAGTAGCTAAGGAGCTAGACCTCGCAGGACTGCTGCATTAAGCATATAGCTGAATGGGTAAGTCAAAAACAGCAATGAGAACGCAGCATGTCGGGCATTTTAGGCTACATTTTTCAGTATAATTCTACACTATGTATTTATACTTACTTCCTCGCCTAAATCTTAAGAATAAGTGTTGTTCATGAGCGGTATAGTCGCTCTAACAGCTATGCTTGTGGTGCCGCAACATTCAGTGAATGCAAGCACTTGCAGTGCTTCGAGTTAAACGAACGATAAATTCGGATCCATTGTGTCACACCCTGTCTCCTCGAGTGGAAGCTGTTCCACCGCCGTGGTTGGTCGCGCAGGACAGGGATCGCCCCATATTCGTGGTGTTGACGCTTTTAATGATCCAGGATTCAAGACTGGTACATGTCCTAGCGCGTCAGGGAGTCACGCAGGTTTTGCTACACACTTTGACGATGGCCAGAGTAGTGGTGATGGAAGCTGTAGCACAAGCTCGCACTCTCCATAATTTTTTCTTGATCTGGTCTTCCGCTTACTGCAATTTGAGTATATGGATAATAATCGACTGAATAGGAACGTCTTGAGGAAACAGCATTCTTTGTGGCTCCTTACACATTCACAGACGTCATAAATATCTGCAACTAGGTATGTTCCTATCAAAAGACCGCAAGCCAGAATTTATTGGTCATGAAACTCTCGTATTAGTAGGTACTTATCTACCACAGCCCCATTAGGCTATTGGGCTAAATTTTGTACCTAGCTCTTACTCTTCGTCTTCTGTAGACTAGCCTTTAGCGCTGCAACAAGATCTTTGGTTTCCTCTTTCACTTTTTCTGGCTTGACGACTATCGTTTTACCCTTGACTTTTGAGTCTACCAGCTTTTCTAATTCTTTAGCATATGCATCTGAATATTGACTTAGATCAAAGTGCTCACTCGATAGATTTTCAACCAGCAATTTTCCCAATGACAATTGCTTATTATCCACATTCGCTCGCTGCAATTCTTTCAATTCACGAATTTCATCGACTGGTCTTATTTCATCTAGATAATGAAGGAGATGCATTACCATTGCTCTTTGATAGGGCCGAAGTGCGACAATATGCTCTTTATCCTTAAAGACCATCTTCCCCACTGCTATCTTTTTGGTTTCGGTTAGTACTTTTACAAGTAGTGAATATGCCTTATCATTTTTGTTCTTATTGTCGGGGGCTACATAGTAGCTCTTCTCGATCTTAATAGGGTCAAGCTCCTTTTCGTCTACAAATTCTTTAATGTCTATAGTGTTGGTCGTTTTTAGCTTAATCTTGTCCAAATCTTGCTTTTCAATTGTTATATATTGATCTTTTGTAACCTCATAACCCTTTTTTATTTCAGAGTACGCTACTTCTAGCTCTTCTACCGGACACCATTTTTTATAGCGAATCCTATGACCATTGGCACACAATTGATTAAAAGAGAATTCTCTGCCTTCAGTAGCTAAATATACTCCTACGGGGATGTTCACCAACCCAAAGCTAATACTTCCCTTCCACGTTTTCGAAGCCAAACAGACTAATAGATGAGCTTTTGTTTTTATATCAGCTGTAGAATGAAAGCTAGAAGCTTTAGCTGTGGATCTTGTTATGTAACAACATTCTGCGATTCCATCTAGGCTCCGACAGTCCGGGATTAAAGGAGGGGACATCAAATTCGCCCCGTCCATGATAAGAGGTGGGACTGGCGGTCACCCTATTATAGATCGTTTGCCACTCAGGATAATCTATTCGTAGCGTTACTTGATGAAGGGGAATGAGCAAAAGCTAAATAGGGTGCTACTGAACCCCTTTATATGTTAGGTTCAAGTCCCTCTGAGCCCGTTGACCATTTGATTCCAAACAACCCAATGAGGCGTCATAATTATGCGGAGTGTCATCCTTAAACATTAAATGGCAAATATGTATCCCGATCCTATAGCAAAAATAATTCCCAGCTTTCTTTTAATGTCAAAATATGATCAATCTTTCAATTTTCTTGGTTGGGCTTAATATTCACTTTGGTATAACTCACTCACTGATTATAACATATAGCTGATGTCAGAGGAGTTTGTTGGATAGGAAAAGATAGCTTGTTTGATCTCTCCAGCTTTGAGTCCCAATCGTATCGCTATGGCAAATATATTGATAACTTCTTCAGCATGTGGACCCAATATTTGCGCACCCAATATACGATCATTATCTTCTTCAATCAACACCTTATATCCCGAATGATTTTCGCCTACTCGCCTAGAAGAATACCAACTAGATGTATTTGCTTTATTAGTTCTAAAATGCAGACCCTGTTTTCTCGCTGCATCCTCTTGTAGACCAACTGATGCTAATGTGGGAATGGTAAATACCACGCTAGGAACTCCGCTGTAGTTAGGTTTGATGTGATTTCCTTCAAGCAGATTAGTGGCGGCAATCTCTCCTTCATATGTAGCAATAGGAGTCAACGGTAGCCCTCCACTTTCTGCTGCGTCGCCAGCTGCATAGACTGCGGGGTTGGAAACGCTTTGCAGGTATTCATTCACTTTCACACCCATTTTGTCCTCGCGTCGTATGCCTGCTGCGACTAATTCGAGGTCATCAATTTCTGGAACTCGACCTGCTCCGTGGACCACCATTTCTGTCTCTACATTATATTTCTCACCGTCAGTAGTCGAGGCATGTACAACAAGTCCATTTTTCATGTTGTTGTTGGCTTTAGAAGATTCTATTACATCAACCTTCGTTTGTAAACGCACCTCTATGCCTAGGTCGCGAGTCCTTTGCAATAAGATATCAACAAGATAAGGATCAAAGTTGTTTAGAGGCCTGGTACCTCGATGCAAAACCGTCACCATTGCACCAGCTCTCGCTGCAATATGTGCAAACTCAAACGAAATATACCCGCCTTCAACAAATACAATATTTGATGGCAGCTCGTTAAGCTCCAAGAATTGATCGCTTTTGCATATATTGTCTTCTCCAGGAATATTCAGCTTCATTGGCTGTGCTCCTGTTGCTATCAGTATATGCTTCCCACTTAGTGTATGAGTGTCATCCACAATAACGGTTTTTTCGCCAATGAACCTTGCTCTTCCGTGAAATGCAACGATCCCAGCTTTGGAGAATTGCTGTTCTCTTTCTTTGGGTACTGGTTCGGTGAAAGATCGCTTGAAGCGCATCAAATCAGGCCAGTGTATCTTAAGCTTACTTGGATCGGTGATACCCTTGCCTTCCAATCGTCTATTCCAATCTACTACTTCGGCTGCGCCTACAAGTACCTTCTTGGGATCACAACCACGAAGAGCGCATGTACCGCCAAACGGCCTAGAATCAACTACTGCAACACTCCATCCTGCTGAACGGCATTTCCAAGCCACTGTCGATGCTGCTACTCCTGTCCCAATTACTATAAGATCAAAGAACTTTGTATCAGACATAAACAGCAATACAATATGATAATTAGTAATATGTTGTTTTTGTGCCGACATCACCCTTTGCCCTCTATGCATATATACGACATAATTCTTGTACTTTCTTACAAGAAACAACAAGAGGAACAACATGAATAGAGGTATTTTTGGAATACATCACGTTACAGCCATAACTAGCGACGCACAAAGAAACATAGATTTTTATACAAATAGTTTGGGACTTCGGTTTGTAAAACTAACGGTAAATCAAGATGACCCAACTTCATACCACCTTTATTATGGTGATGAGTTAGGACGTCCAGGTACCATTCTTACTTTCTTTCATTGGCCAGATGCACCTAGAGGACATAGGGGAACTAGCGAGGTGATTGCAACATCTTTTCTGATTCCTGAGAATTCCATAAACTATTGGATAGATAGATTGAGGAGCAAACAAATCGAGTTTCGTGGACCTTACAAACGTTTTGACGATGAACAAGTAATAACACTACACGATCCAGATGGTTTAGAATTAGAACTTGTAGCACATAAATCTGCCGAAGAAAGAACTGTCCATGTATGGAAGGGAGGTCTCATACCTGCCAAACAGGCCATAAGAGGCTTTTACTCTGTAACTCTATCAGAAGAAGGATACGAACGTACTGCTTCTGTTTTGACTGATGAATTGGGATTCATGCCCACCCGTCAAGATGGGAGTCGCTTCCGTTATGAGATTCCGAATGGAGATGCTGCTAGTCCGGGAGAAGAATCAAGAGGAGCTAATATCGTGTATGTTCTTTGTATACCGTATACACAACAAGCGGTTATAGGGATTGGGTCAGTCCATCATGTAGCATGGCGTACGCCTACTGATGAACAACAAATGGTCTTACGCCGCAATATAGTCAGAGCTGGATTAAATGCTACTCCTGTGATAGACCGATTTTACTTTCATTCTGTATATTTCCGTGAACCTGGTGGTATACTTTTTGAAATTGCTACGAATCCGCCAGGCTTCATGATAGACGAAAAACTCGAAGACCTAGGTACACATCTCGTGCTTCCTCCTTGGCTTGAATCTATGCGTAAGGATCTTGAGAAAGTTCTGCCTAGAGTACAATTACCCAAAAAAGATACAGAGTAAGAAGTTTAAGAAACAGCCTGATAAAAAGGAGAATTAATGAGGAGAATGGACAAGAAAACCCAACGTGGATTCACCCACCGCTTTATCCCTTCAAATAAAAGTGAAGCAAGAACTACCACTCTGCTTTTGCTTCATGGTACAGGCGGAACTGAAGAAGATCTCATCCCTCTGGGACGCGAAATAGATCCGAACGCAGCTATACTCAGTCCTAGAGGCAAAGTCCTGGAGAACGGAATGCCTCGTTTCTTTAGAAGACTAGCTGAAGGAGTTTTTGATCTAGAGGACTTGAAATTTCGTACTCATGAACTGGCCGATTTTGTAGAGGCGGCATCGAAAGTTTATGGCTTTGATCTGCAGCACGTTGTAGCTCTAGGATATTCAAATGGTGCAAATATAGCAGCAAGTGAATTGTTCCTTCGACCAAGCTTCCTCTCTTCAGCTATTTTATTCCGCCCGATGGTGCCGCTCATACCCGAGGTATTGCCAGATCTTTCGGCTAAACGCGTGTTCATATCTGCAGGAATGCATGATCCAATAGTGCCAGACTACGAAACCAAGAATCTTTTCAACCTACTAAAAAAAGCTGGAATAGCAGACATATCGATAAATTGGCAAAACAGTGGACACGAATTAATTTTAGAAGAGATTAGAAAAGCCAAAGATTGGCTATTACATGTCCTTTCATGAACAGCTAATTAAGCGATTCCTAAAATTTCAACTTGGATATCTCATAACTACTCCCTTCTGGCAAATCTTCAAAGTAAGATTATTTGCAGCATTCATGCCTCTCCAAATCCCGCTTCGATCTTGCGAGTTGGTTGAAATGGAGAAAGATCTGATCTTTATCCAGGAGATGGACTATGCTCAGACGGAATAGAAATAAGTTGGCAAGGGCTGGGACAATAATCTTCAGTTAATTGTCGAAGACAGATGGGTCCAGTCAACCGGCACCCAGTGGGCCTTCCTCAGACAGTCTACAAAAGAAAAACAGTAGATTGTTGAGCTGTTTGTAATATGTTTCGCTTGGTATGTGTTTTTATCTTCGTATTGGTCATCTGTAGATTGCTGGCCACTAATGCTAGTGGGCTAGTTTGTGTGTGGTCGCGCTCGCCCTCTGTATTCAAATTAGGTCGGTTGGAGTGCGGACACACACATTAAGATAAGACAACCTACGTTCCGGTACACCATCTTCTGGAGATGTAGCTGCGGTTACTGTTGTGGTCGTTGTTCAAGTATCGGTATTACTTGTTGCTGCCGGTGCTAGCGACCAGACGATATGTTGATAGTTACCTTATCAAATGGTACGTTAGTTGTTGGCCACGATACTGCCTGTCCTTGCCGAGCATATCGTATGCTGAACGTTTCAGAGGGCGATAAAATCGTTGCCGAAAGCGAGGTAGTACCGATTAAAATCTACATGTTTTTGGCAGCTTCACGCTCTTGCCTTTCTTTTCTGTTTATTACAGATTAATAATTCGTGGGCTCGTTTCTTCTCGTAATTCATGCTCATTGGTCTTGCTCAAGGTGTTTTTCTTCAACTCGTACTTTATTCCTTGAATATCATTCATTAAGCCCGCTTTGCTTTGGTCAGATTCTCCAAAGGATCACTATTAGCATCCATCTTTTCTAAATAGTTGCTAAGCACGCAATTGGCTGCTGTCCTTACTACAGTACTAACTTGCTAACTTTAATAGGTAAAAGGTGGTCTACCACATTGCAACGTGAATAGTCATACTTTAATTATTGGAGATTCAGCCTCCATGACTGAGATTGATTCTGGATCGATTCATTTAGTCGTTACTTCTCCACCTTATTGGAATCTAAAAAAGTATGGACAACAAAGGTTAAGGCCCAATCAGTCTTATGCAAAATACTTGCACGAAATCCAACGCGTTCTTAAAGAGGTGAAGAGAGTCATGGCACCAGGCAGATTTGTTGCAATCAATGTTGGAACTGCAGTGTCAAATAACGGAATGAAACCTATTAATGGCGACATCATGAGATTGATGGAGGATCTCAATTTTACTTTTAAGAAAGAGATTATTTGGATTAAGCCAAAGGGTACACAGGGTTTGTGGCAACGCGGCGTAACTAAATTCCTCAAAAATGAGCCATATCCTTGTTTCTTCAGTTTGAATATAATGCACGAGTATATCCTAATATTTGAAAATGAAGGTCAAATGCAGATATGCCCTAAGCCTGAACACAGACTACCAGAAGATTTCATTAAGAAAGTTTCATGGAGTGTCTGGGACTTGGGAGTATCATATACCAAAGGACATCCTGCACCATTTCCTGATGAGCTACCAGATAGATTGATAAAATTATACACACTTCCAGAGGAGACTGTTCTTGATCCGTTTGGAGGTAGCGGGACAACTATGAAAGTAGCCAGAAACTTAAACCGAAATTCTATTGTTTATGAGATTAATCCTGAATATATTGAGCTGATTAAGCAGAATGTAAAATGGGAAGAAACGCATGATCTAGACAGAAAATATGAAATTAAGATCAGAAAACCTATTACAAACTGAATTAGCAAAAATAAAGCATCTTTGTGCTTTAGATTGGGAATTAATAACTGCTCACACTGTATACTACACACATGGATATCATCCATATTCAGCAAAATACATTCCTCAAATTCCGAATAGATTAATATCCACCTTTAGTGATAAGAATGATCTTATACTAGATAATTTTGTTGGGAGCGGAACGACCTTGGTCGAATCGAAAGTAATGGGTAGAAATGCAATTGGTGTCGATATTAATCCCCTTGCATGTTTAATATCAAAGGTCAAAACGACAGTTATAAAAAAACCCGCAATGAGAGAAATCTCGCATTTTTTGGTATCTTTACATAGCGATATAGTCCACTTGCGTAGGAATACTACGCTCTCTAGTCTTGGAGAGAAAAAACCAATAGATAGCCCTGTTATTGAGAAATTGCATCCTAATATACCAAAATGGTATCATGAGAATGTGATCTACGAGCTAGTGGTAATAAAAACTAAAATTAATGCAGTAAGAAATACTGAAGTTAGGGATTTTCTACTTGTAGCATTCTCCTCACTCTTGCGAAGTGTTTCCAACACAACAAGTGGATTTGGAAATCTAATGATAAACAAAAATGCTCCTCCTAAAAATAGGATATTTGAGAAGTTTTCACTTGCGGTTGCGAACATGCTTCAGAGCGTGGCTGATTTCAGTACGGTAGCGACCAATTCTAAAGTAACAATATTTAAACAAGATAGCAGGAAACTCGAATTCATTAACGATGAATCAATAGATTTCATCTGCACCCATCCTCCGTACATGGCAGCTGTTCCGTACGCAGAATATCAAAAATTGTCTCTTTGGTGGCTTGGATATAGCCAGTACGATTTAGAAAAATCATTGATAGGGGGTAGACGGAGTCGTCCCGATACCCCACAACGATTCTTTCGTGATATGGAGATGTCATTATTAGAAATGAAAAGAGTATTACGTAAGAAGAAATATTGCTGTATCACCATTGGTAATCCTATCTACGGTGGCAAAACCTGGAAGCTGAATGAATTTATAAAACAAAATGCAATTCAGATCGGTTTTACTCATTTAAAAGAAATTAGCCGTGGTAAGTACCACTCTACAATGGGTAAAATGAAAGAAGAATTTGTTCTAATTTTTAGGAATGAGTGAAGAGGTGCTTAACTTCATCCAAGATCTTCTTCCAGAAAGAAGGTTTTGCAATATTTTCATGTAGCAGGTTGCCAAAATCTTGCGGAGCTGATCTTGGAGTGATTATCATATCCGATAGGTTTATTTGTGATCTGTCTGAAATATTTTATTTCCTACATTCAATCACAGGATATTAACATCCCTCATCCAAGCAATGCATTTACGAAAGACAATACTCGGCCAGGAACCCTGTTCTCGTAGAGTTGTCAACAACTACGTTGTGCAGGGTAATTATTGACTATCAGTGAGTATTGTTAACCCTATTTTTGTCATCGTAAAGAAATAAAACTTATTGAATCTTCTCCTGGTCATTTTGTTATGAAGCTGAAACTAAGAGCATATAGTGATATTGCTTGCGAGAGACGGCAGATTTGACTTTGCCCCACTTTCGTTAGGACAAAAAGGACATGCCACTGGTATCCTGTATACACGTAAGTGTATACAATGAGGTTCGACCTCCTGATGGCGAACCTTTGCCTCACGTAGATTATTCAAATCATAAATTGTTGATCATAGCTCTTAATTCAGACAAATGTAACAAGCTGAGGGATAGATTAAGAAATGGAAGACATTACGATTATGATCCAAAATGTAGTTCAAGACAAAATATCTCCTACTGAAACGATAGAAGAGGTCAACAAGATAATCCGTGATGAAATCAAGAAGGCGTTTGAAACAGTCAATATACCTGCGGCTACTATGCCCCCTACAAAACCTGAGAAGAATTCTATATTACAAGATAACGATGTGTATAATGATCTCACCAAGGGTCGTGTAGAAGATGTTATTCGAGCACTAAAAAATAACAACATCGAGGAGGCGATTACACGTTTAACCTTAGCAGATCAGCAGATAACAGCAACTGCCGGAAATCAAACATCAAAATTATTTATAGAACGTGCTATTCGATCAATAAAAAATAACAACACTAAGGAAGCGATTACTACGCTCAAATTGGCGTACGGGATGTAGTAACAACGTATAACGAGGGCATACAAGACCCTGTTCTTCTCCTTTTATTTCAAACCCCAATTAAATAGTGTTTCACAGGCACTTCTGTAGCAGAAGGTTGAAAATACGTCTCAATTCATTAATTAAGACGACTTAATTCATGATAGCTTAATTCATTAAGAGAAATGTATTCACAATTATGCTGATCTGGGTCATGATACCAATCCTTATCGAATCTAGAACGAAATTGGCAGAGCAAGTCATGAATTTTCTGCAAGGCCAATCCATGGCGACTTTCCTAACGATCTCCTTTTATGGTCCGAGGCAGGCATACTTCATCAAAAACGACAGTTACTCAGGCCTCTTTCTGCCAAGTAATCTTGCTGCCTACCTGAAAGTGAATTAAGGTCTACAATGGCTATGTTCCTACATCTTTTAGTATAGAATCAAGGTCTGATTCGTTTAGACCTGCGCTCATCTTAGCATCTCTCCTTGATATGATGTTACCTTTGTCAAAGGCAATAATAGTAGGAACAGCTTTTATTGAAAATCTATCCCATAGTGGATTATCATCATCATTCACTTTTGCTCCATACATTTTGTAACTAGTAGTAGACTTAGATTTTGCAGCAGCAGATTCAAAAAGGGGTTTGAACCTTTGACAAAAAGGACACCAATCTGCGTAAAACATTACTAGGTCCTTTCCGCCTACGGCGAATAATTTATCGAATTGAGTTGGTTCAAGATGTTCCATAATATCATATAACATCTAGATGAATATATTAATTAATTCACGCTGCGGGACAGTTTTCTGTTTATGGTTTTACCAATTCCAGTTGGTTTTTGGCATTTAGCTGGTCTCAGGATATTTGGTGGTTCGTGAAATGATAGTCTTAATGAATTCAGCTAGGACATAATTTTCTGTTCATTGTTTTACTCTAATAAATTGCCTTGGCAGGGCCTACACCAGAGCACAGACACGTTTGCCATTAAATATAAAAGATAGTTGATTCTTACTTCTAAATAACTGCCGCAAACGATGTTTTGGCTGTTTCGCCAGTTCCTTACTGATGTTTATTAATATACCACTATCGTGGAATACAATATCGACCCAATGGGTAACCAAATGGTGGGCTTGGAAGTGAAGAAAAACATAAACTGCTAATAGCAATCAATTTCTTTAATCTTCCTCTTGTATTATGATAGACAACGATATGGTCAAGCAGCAAGTACGTGATTGAAGTGATAAAAATAATACGAGATCCCGACGTGACTTCTTTTTGTTTTGTGAAATACAGAAGCCGTATCGGAATTATAAGAATAGTTCATGCTAACACAAAAATAAAAGTTTCAGCCAGTTTTCGTTGCTAAATTACTCATAATAGATTAATTTACGCTGCTTATGGATTATTGTTCCGATCAAAGAACCTGCACATTGTAATTCTTAGCGAATAGACGTCCTGGGTCAAACGGTGCGGTTCACTCAATTTTTTCGTGTTTCAACATTGAAAATTCTTTCGTGTTAAGAACATAAATTTCTTAAGAGTTAGTAATAATCAAAACAAAATAATAAATTAGCATTTGAAGAGCATGATAAAATAATTCCTAACTTAATATTCATAAAGGATTGCTGTTAAGCTTGACTACTAAGTCAATCTCTCTGTACTAGCAGGGTTCTGAAAACAATTGCATGCAGGGAAGCCGGTTTTAACCGCGCTACCGTTGTCAGAGGAGAGACAGAAGTTGAGGTTCTAGGAGAGGGACGCGAGCGTGCCACGCAAGACCATAAGATGACAGCAAAGCATATAATCCAGAATTCAACCGGAAAATCAAAGGGCTTATTTGAAGTCCTAGTTTTTCACACTTCGGATAAAGCAGAACACGACTGCTAACAATGACGGTAACAATAGCAACTAGACGTGTTGTCCTGCATTTCTTCGCTTTGACGACTATTCTTCCTTCTGAGGAACTAAAAGGGGAGGCCCTTTTCGTTCAAGTCCTGAAATCCGGAATATATATATACTAATAATTAGTATACTATGTAATTGGTGGCCAGACATTATCCA
>QHBN01000272.1 GCA_003176995.1 Candidatus Nitrosopolaris wilkensis | reverse complement strand
ATCTATTGTGCTACAAGCTAACTATCAATCAAACCTTGAAAGGACTAGGGAAGGCGTGATTGCAACGAATAAATGAGAATAAGTGAGAATATGAATGAATGATATATTATTCGCCAGTGATTCAGAAGCTAGAGAATTAGGAGTTACTATAGATATAGTGGATTTTACGCATTCCTTAGGAAATATTTCTTAAAGTCTATAAAATCTATATAGTCTATAAGCTCGTCGAAAAGCTCTCTGGACCCTCTTACTGTTCCATTTTCACAGGAAAAATATTTAGATTCTATAAGGGGGACTTTGCTCAAAATGTTATTCCTTCATTCGTTTAGCATTTAGCTTAGAAATAAACATTGATCCTCTACATACATGTGGATGTAGTACACGACATCCGTAATGCCAGCTTGCGATATCTTTCTGTGATATAGTCTTTGTCGATCTTATCTTAACAAGAAATTCAACCTTGATAGCATTCCTCTTACCGTGAGATGCTGCATTATTTTGCCCATGTATCGTCCAGCAATTTCAGTTGTCCATTTTAGGAGCTCATCGCGAGGCGGTCCTTCTATTCAGTCTATTATAACGAACGAAAATGGTGGAATATTATCGTCTACACAAAGGCTTACTAGTGGATCTCGTAACATGTATTTAGTTTTCAATGAGTCGCGACACGTAGTGAAGACGACATTGATCTTGGAATCATCATTATCAGGCATAAATCAAATTGGAGCTACATGAGGACTGCCATCTTTGTGAACTGTTGATATCTTGCAGTTAGAGTATCAGAAATCAGGAAACTTCTTTACTCATTTCATTCAATTTTTTTCTAAAATAGTAAATCCAAAAGTGGCTTAAAAATATGAGTAAAACACATAAACTTATCTGTCCAAATAAACAAAATTACCTCATATCTTGTACTTTAACGTTGTAGAAAATCTAATTTGAGTAGATTTATTATATTCACATTATCTTTAGATACGTTTGGGTTAGCTATGTGCTTATAACTATATAGGCTAATTTGTTCACTATCCAATTAGGTCGATGGTATTATGAGCGCAGATGATCTGGCAAGTAAATTATCGCAAAGTGGAATAGCACAATCTAGTAGGAGTACGATAATTATCTCAATAATCAAGCATCTAGTGGAGAGTGGGCAGAGGGCAAAGGTAGTACTAATAATAGTGGAACAACGGGAGATAGTTCAGCTCCTGTAGCTGATGCAGCTGATGATATACATTTTAGCACTATCAAATATAGGCCAATTAAGTCCTGGTCATCCACTCGTTCAACGAATTCAACAAGATACTGGCATACAGGATCCACAGATAGCAACACAGTATACACAACAGACTTTAGGCGCGATGAAGGAACATGCTAATGAAAATCCTGAGAGTATGCGTTCATTATTTAGAAGTCTGCGTATGGGGAAAGAAGAAGTCAAGGATCAGGGGCAAAACTCGGATGGTAGTTTTTTGCACGGTGGCTATGATTCTTTTTAGCCCTCAGCAGCAGTAGAACACGCATTATTAACAGCGAAGCAGTAAAGATTGGTGAAGGGTCATATTTCTCAAAGGTAAGTAAGATGAAGCGTCGTTAGACTGAGGAGAAATCCTTGGACTGATTGTCTTTTCGGCGTTGGACTGCAATGGAATTACTTTGAGAGTCTTTAGACTCAATAAAAATCCACGCAAAGACTGCCGCCCCATACAGAATCGTCGACCATATTAGAGAATAGAGCCTCTGACAGCTGGCCTTGTTCATTTTGGATTGCTTTTATTTAGACGATGCAAATTATACTCTAATCACGAAGCATAAGACAGGCTAAATTCTTTGCATCTCGGAATCACGAATAACCCAACTCGAAGGAGCCACTACACATAAAATTGACTCCAATCTAGATATTACGCGATTCTTCAGCAACATGAACAAAATTTGCCGTAATAATATTAATAAACTTCGCATTTCCTACGAAATTCTAACCACGTTCATAATAGCTCTCACGAACAATAAATTTAGAATCAAATCTCTCACATAGTTACGACAAGCCATAGGGAATTCTAGAGCAGCGGAGGAGTATTCTGTTAAAAAGAATTGGAGCTCCTAACTGTGAGAGATGAGAGGGCCCTGAATCAGAATAGCCAAAAGAAATACTAATCTACGTTCTCTTCGATCTCAATACGACGAAATATTCTATTATTACAAAACGTAAACGTCATGACTAAAAAAAGAGATGTGGTTGTTTTATTTTCTTTTCTCACAATATTTTGCTAATTCAGTTAAGAAATAAGTCCAACCCTCATCATGTTCTTTGAACCCTTTATCTGCTCCTTTATCTACTTTAAAACCAGTATGCGATAGTTTGAGTGTAGTTCTATTGTTCTCAGTTTTTTCGAGTTCCCATGTTACAACTGTTCTTGGAAAGTCAGGTATGTTGGGATGTTCCCACGTATAGGAGAGTTTCTTATTTGGGATAAATTCAATAATGGTCCCTTCGGGAAAATAGTCCATGCGTCGAGACTCATCAGATTTTTTCTTGTAGAAACTGAACTTCATTTTTCCTCCTACCTTTGGCTCCAAAATGGCTTGATCTGGGAACCAATTTGTTAATTCATTTGGATCAGTTATTGCCTTGAAAACAACTTCTGGCGAAGCGTCGATGACTATGTTTTTCTTTATTTCTATTGTTTCTTCTTGTCGTCATTTCCCTTCTGTTGTTGGCACTACGGGGTATTATGATAAAAAGGGGTATTTAAACATGTAAATATTTCCTTAATTATAAAGATATTATGGGTTCTCCATGGAAAGCACTGTCAGATGACAGTAGAAGAGAAATGCTGCTTTTGCTCAACAAGATAGATATGATACCCTACTGCAATAGCTGAACACTTTAACTTTACTTTGCCAGCTCTCTCATCTCACCTACGTATATTGAAAGGGCAGATTTGATAGCGGAAAAGAAACAGGACCTTCATTGAATAGAAATAGAACGTTGGAACTCGTAGAATTTTTTGAGGATATGTATGACTATAATTTGAAGTCGTTGAAAGAATACGTGGAAAGCAAAGAAGAAAAACAAGAAGACGGAGATTCAATGATAGCAATATGGGAGAATTTTTAGCACCATAAATCGTAGGAATGTATACGTTTTAGAGGAATTCTTGTAAGGATTAAATCAAAGTAGAAGATTCTTTAGTATTGTCATTGGACAAACACACTCTGGCATCTCCCTCATGTTTTGTTATAGCCTGCCGGTGAGGCTGCTAAAGCTTGAGACCCTTATTACTATCTAAATGATTTTGATGGGGCCAGCAAATTCGGTATGAATGCTTTTAGAATTAGTACCGGTAACTTATCGAGTACATAATCATCCGCGATTGCAGACCATATGAACTGAATTTTCAGAATGGCGTTGGTAAAAGAGGAGTGTTCTGAGTCAATTTCATTATAATCTATCACATATATATGGATTAATAGTTAATAGTTTAAAGTGTGACGAATCATGAGTAAGACTAGCATTGTGCTTAGTGAGCCAGTAGCTAAAATTCTTAAGAAAAGGACTTTTGCATTTTTGGGAACAGTGATGAAAGACGGTTCACCCCATGTCACTCCTACCTGGGTTGATGTGGAGGACAATACAATTCTGGTAAACACGGCAGAGGGTAGAATAAAACAAAAAAATATTTCAAGAGATCCCAGAGTTTCTATTTCGATTGTTGATGATGAAAATCCGTACAGTATGGTAACAATAAAAGGACGTGTCATAGAGCAATCCACTAATGGAGCTGATGAGCACATTGACAAACTTGCAAGAAAATACCTTAATATTGATAAGTATCCTGGACATTCCCCACAAATTAAAAGAGTAATTCTAAAAATAAAACCAGAGAAGGTGTTCTATCTTGCTCCAAGGTATGAGCAATATCTGAAGAAAAAGAATAGATAACGTTTGGTCTTGTGACATGATCCTTTATTACCTTTGGGATGTATCATCCATCTGTCGGAAATTAAATCATATGATCTAACTCTATGGTTTGTCAAGTACAGTATCTTACAAGAATACCCTGGCCTGACCATAAATAGCAATACTATGTGTATGCAGCAATAGCGACATCATAATTTTTCAACACGTTATTCTTAAATTCTATTCCTATTTCGTTCTCATTAAGCAATACTTCATTTCTGGTAACTCTTATTGGATAGTTGTTGTAGTACATCATTGCTGTGACGAACAGTTCTGTATTTTCTATTGTGATTTCAACTGTTGTGTTTCTTTGAGGGTTCTGGATTGACAAGAATTTTTGAGGGCTGTAATTTATGGTCCAGCTCACACTATTTTCTGATACCCAACTATTTTCTAATACTGTTGCAATCAGATTGTTTATCTTATCGAAAAAATTGATGTCAAGAAGGAAGTACTTCCCATTATCTCTGCTTACTGTTATAAGGTCAAAATCATCGATTACTAATACTCGGTGAGTGTTAATAAACTTGGATTTTCCTACATTTATGACTAAATCTTGCGATTCTACAAAAAATGCATCTTGTGGATGTAATTTATTATGAGGGTCTCTTTTTGCATCACGTAAATATGATTCCGAGAGATCCCCGTTATCATATTTGCCATAATGTGGGGGGCAAAGAGATATCATATTCTCAGGAAGGAATGCTTGAATCCGATCATATGGAACTAAATGAGCATACTTTAGTAAAGGAGAACCACATAGAGCACACCCAAAAAAACATTCTTTTCTAAGCTGTCTTTGGATCTGTAGAGGGACATTTCTCCCCAAGTCAACTGACATATATAAAAATGTCTAGCGATATGGGAATATATAATGTTGTCATTCAACCCCAAAACATCTAGAGCGTAATGTTGTCATACTCTTAGCAGCCAATAAGCAAGTGTTTTGGAATAATGACCACCATATTCTTTTAGCCTTGCTGATGCTAATGACCGAATGATGATAATGTTGCTTTTACTGTTTCCAGCTCCCCACACTTTATTAAATCATAAATCATAATCTGTTTTCTGAATGATTCAATATCTGCATGTAAATGAGTCAAAAAAGGATGAGGGCCGGTAGCTCCAATGATCTTGCCATCTCTGCTTACGCCGTTTCTATATAGTGATAATAATGCTTGCCCTGATTGATGCCCTTTTACATCATTTCCGCAGATAACTATGCAACGCAGCTCGGGATGTTTTAGTGTAAATTTGATCAATGTATCTATACCCTTGTTCTCTGAGAGTAATCTTCCAACAATCAAAATTCTATTCATCACACATTCTGTTCTAGCAATGGTTTGAAGTAGATCCATACTAGACAATGTGCAAATAGCTACGGTCTTTCCTTTTCCTATGAAATACTCATCTTTCATAGGAATAAGAATTTCACATAACCTTCCAGCAACATTCTCTAACATCTTCTTGAACGTAATATTAGCCATTTCGTTTCGTCAAAATAGGAGATACTTTGGATCTATAAAACTTCTGTGTCTACAGTTTTTGTTTTACTACTCTGGTCCACCATCTTCGTAATATCCTCTATTAGTATCTTATTATCATCGGTTGCCTTTACGAATCTAATATTATCTGTATTCTTATTGAGCCATGGCAGATTAGAAGAAGGAAATTCCAATTCATTTGATATTACAATGCCTTTATCTGAGAGCATATGTGCGATTATGTTCATACCTTCGCTCGTTGAATGGTAAATGCTATCTCCTCTCTATTATCAGCTCCGGTAAATTTCGCATACAGATCCCTTGTCTTTTACATTTTTGTCTCCCATTCATCCCATAATGTTTGTCCGTGGTTTAGTACGTCTTGGTAAAATTCCGAAAATATTCATCAGATGTACGCGATATATCTATAGTTGGTACCGTCAAGATAATATCAACGGGGAACAGCGGCGGATTTTTATTTTAACGGGGACGAATTATCCAGAAAAAAATTCTCATTTGTTATTATACTGCCTATGCGCATAAAGAGATCGCAGTACTAAATGCATAAATAATCGAGGCCACGTGGAGTTACTATTATAGCAATTTTAATTATAATAGCTGGTGTTCTGTCGCTTCTTATCGGAATAGGATTAGTTGTTATCGGTCCTTTTATCATGAATGTTTCTCCCAATAGTAACTTGGGGTCACAGATAGAACCTCGGGTTCTTGGTTTGGTGTTCGTAGTGTTTGGTGCTATATCGTTAGCACTTGGTGTTGCAAATCTTGTTATGGCCTACGGATTATGGAAGGGAACGGGATGGCCATGGACTACATCTATAATATTATTGTTCATTGGAATTGCTGTAGACATGACCTCCATTTCGATAACGTCTGCAGGAATATTTTCCAACACGGGTTCAAACCTTTTAGGAGATATTCTAAGCAGTATAATTAGTATAGGCATTAGCGCTTTTATCGTGTACTATCTATACAGACCTCATGTTAAAGCATATTTTGGAAAGACAATCACAGCATGATAGCTGTTATTTGAGAGGAAATGACATACAATTGTATCCGTAAGCATGTGTAACATATACATTCGTTCCAATTGTTATGCGTTTGTAATGATTATAAAACTAGAGACGAATGCCATTTGTGGTAGGGGCCTTTCGGATCAAGAACGACTCCAACTACGATCGCTATCCCTCTGTCTGTCAGACCTTGCAGTAAATAGCATGTTCTTGCATCACTCTTCTTTTGACTTCTGTCATACCTTGTATGTCTTTGGCATCCACCTAGTTTTGGGTGATATTTAGACATCTAGCTTGAAGCAAAAATTCTTGTCAAAGGTGTGCCTATATAGTGCAGCATAAAGTTCCATTCTTTTTAAAACTTTGCAGAGGAATACAAGGATAAATCAGGTGTTATTGCAATATCTTATAAGGATGAATAGCATAAGTAATTGCAGAGCGATCTAGACTCAAACTAAACACGGTCACGGTGGTTATCCATGAAAAATAGAAAGAACAAATCAAAGTATAACACTTTGGACTCGATTCTCCATCATAATTTTTTAAGCCTGGACAAGCAGTTAGCGAGAAGAGATGGCAAATTTAGTAGAACTGGTTAATCGACAGTCCTGAAATCCGGTTATACTGTTGATCAAACATGGAAAGGTCTAAAGAAGGTATGGAAGAAGATAAACTGGTATATTACGCATCAGTGATTCACAAATTACGAAAGGAATTAGGATTACCACCGGCGAATTTTTCGCATCTGGATATCGATGAAGACGTATTAAAGGAAAGGTCCAACAAGGAAACAGAATTCAGAACATGACAATAACCATAAGGAAAAGTCCAGAGTTTACTGATCTATTACGGAAGAACCTCAATAAAAGATATGAGGAAAGACGAAGGCTTGGTGATTCGAGCATTCATGTCTCCGATATCCTACCAACAAATTGCATTAGAAAACAGTATTATTCGCGCAAGATTCCAGAAATGGATCCTATCTCAAATGAATCAGTACATCATTTTGTAAGAGGAGAAGCAAGTGAATTTGTTATAACCGATCTGGCAAACATGGGTGTTGCACAAGCTGAATTAGAGATGGATGGACTGATTGCGCATCCTGATATTATGGGTGAGAATGAAAAAGGAGAGGAGACTGAGAGACTAGTAGAAGCGGGAGTAAAAGCAAAAGGACAAAGCGTAATAGTAGAACTAAAAGATACAGTCGATGGTAGGCGTCTTGACATAACTGACCAAAAATTCAGATCTTACCTTAGACAGCTATTATACTATCTTGTTATGACAGACATCGAGAAAGGAATTATCTCTATAAGATATAATAGTCGCGAATTAAGATGGATCAAAAGCAGTACAGAAGGAGACTATTTCTTCAGGCCATATAACGGAAGAGATGTAGGTATCGAAAGCTGGCAAGTGTTTTTACCTAAAGAAGACATTGCAAGAGAAATACTGAAAAACGAAATGGTTAGACGCAAGTCCTTATTTCTAAGAGCACTTCAAGAAAACAACGTTTCCATTCTACCTAGACTAGCAGAAACGATAAGAAACACCCGATGCTCATATTGCAAGTTTTATCAAAAATGTATGAACGAAGATAACGAGACAGAAGATGCTAGGGAAATGGCAAAAGAAATAGATTTGTTGGATATTAGTGGCGTGGTTGACTTCAAACCTTTTTCCCCTCATGATGAGTTTACAGAAGATAAGATTTAACAATTACACCTATGGTGTATGATTCCATAAAAATATCGGTGTTTCCTAGAATGCCCTAAATATAAAATGATACTCTATGCATAAGACTTATCTCAATTTGTCCATCCAGTCCACAAGATTCTGAAGCAATTCTCTCAAGAGGTCTTGGTGTTCTCATCAACTAGTTTGTCGTTTGCATCAAACATATCTTTCGCAAACGTCACTATGACCTCTGGGGCAATGACAGGATACATGCTCAGGAACACGAACATCTGACGGAGATGATACTGATCTCTTGCGCCCCTCAGCATCCCAATAGATGCGCTCACTATTGCCACTGGTTTGCCATTGAAGGAGTCAACACCGTACTGTCTTGACGCCCAATCGATAGCATTGTTTACTACTCCAGCTACTGACAAATTATATTCTGGAGTTGCAATAAGAATTGCATTTGCTCCCATTATTTTCGATTTAAACTCTTTTACATTTGTAGGGATATCGTTCTCAAGATCCTGATTAAATGGAGGTATGCCAGAAAGGCTTAAGATTTCAAGAGCTGCACCGTCAGGCAGCAACTCGACCGCAGTGCCTTGTCATATGAAGCTGCTCTCAGACTGAGAATTTTTAATCTGTTATCCAACTTGTTTTCACCGATATGCTTGAAAGTTGCTTGCAATAAGCAGATTATATCCTTTTCGTGAGCCCCAACATTGGCTGTAACCCTCTCATCCGTCATATTACGATAGGAATAGATAGATACCCGAGAAAACAGGAGAACATATGTGAAAGCAGCAAGAATTGTTAAGGTGAATGAAAAACTAGAGGTACAGCAGCTTGAAACGCCAAAGCCAAGAGGTTCTCAAGTTCTTGTAAAAGTTCAATCGTCGGGCGTTTGCCATAGCGACATTCACTTATGGGAAGGCTATTATGAAGGGGTCGGCGGGCAGCTATTAAAAACTACAGACAGAGGTGTAAATTATCCTCTCACACCGGGGCATGAGGTCGCAGGAATAGTAGATAGCTTAGGTGAACAGGCTGAAGGATTTAACAATAATGA
>QHBN01000271.1 GCA_003176995.1 Candidatus Nitrosopolaris wilkensis | reverse complement strand
GTAAACGTTAGTGGCACTGAAGAGGAAGAAGAACAAGTGTGAGCTCAAGATCCGATAAGAACGAGAACCTTTTCTAATTTTTGTAATCAGACATAATCGTTTCGATTGACAGCTAATTTGTAATTCTTAAATATTTTGTTCAATATGGTTGCTGTGATACACATTGACAGTATCATCATTTCCGAAAGATGCTGCCAAGAAGCATTGGATTGATTTAATCGGTGAATCGTCGCATACGAGTGACGATAAAAATCTGGGTGAAATAGAAGGAGTAGGCACGGACTTCGTTGTAGTAAGGAAAGCATTCTTGGCTGTGCACTTTCATTATTATTACATTCCTTTTGATAGAGTGGAGGGATGGGACGGCAGCGTGGCATGGCTTAGGATACCTAAAGAGGAAGTTGAAAGAGACTATGCAAAACACGAAGCACCTGATCCAACAAAATATTATGTAAAGGACCGTCCAGGAATTTATCCTCCAACTTCTTATCCAGAAGTTATAATGATTGAATCTAGAAACAAAAAACCAGTTATTATCGCTCCAACGACACCAGGAATAGATCCCACATACAAATGCGATCTCTGTGATATATCTCTTAAAACAGAGGACGAATTAAGTAACCACGTCAAAGCTGAGCACTAACTCAAATCGAATCGTAATTATAGTTATTGCCGCGTATGTGGGCAGGTTAAGATAAGTTCGGTGGTGACTGTGCATCTGGGGGTATTGCAAGTTTACAGAATGACGCAAGGGGCAAACCAGCTTGGATAGTTTCCGGTCAATGGCAAATGTTGGTCTTCAAACCAAGGCTTGAAGAAAGTCAATCAAAACCAGCCACAGTTATCTTCAATACAATATTTGAAATGGTGCGTCCAGACGGATCAGCATTACATACACACACAATATCATCTACCTTTAATCTAACAGGCATCAGTAATTCAGTGAATAATAATCACTTATCAGCGACTACAATCAACGGTACGGCTAGACTAGTTACGATAGGGCTGCCAAACATGGCAAGTATGTCAGGCATAAATGTGCCAGTAAGCGTCAAGCTAATAGATCGAAGTGCATTCAGTTTATGGATTGATCCAAGCAAGATTGGTAATCACTTTGGGAATACTCCTATATATGGAATCATGACGACAAAATCTGGCTAATTTCAACGATACCTTCTCCACCACTATACCAGTCTTTGGGAGAATGAAAAGTATGCTGATTTTATTATTTAATCAAGATTAGTCAAGAAGACTAATCATGTCCGTGGGCCGCCTCGCAAGTTATTGAGCGATAATTATAGAAAGCAACAATTGCGTATTAGCAACAGCAAGTTTGAAACTAGAAAAAAATAATAATACAATCAAAACTATTTTGATAGTCTCATTTGTGATTGTAACAACAACCATAATCTTCCTTGCATCGCCTTTCTCATCGGTTATAATACTAAGAACGACTGGTGGTGGAAACGATCTTCGTGTTGCTGCAGCTCAACAACAACTGATATCCATGACGATGAATCAAACCAATATTGGAGCTATGTCAACAGCCATACTCGGTCCTTCAACAAATAAGACACTTTACGTATTTACTTCAGCACATGAAGATATTAATCAAACACAATTACAAATTCCGCCGGACTCCTTCTCTCCATCAGAGATAGCAGTCAACAAAGGAGACAATGTTAATATAATTTTCTACAATCTTGAGAATTTTAATATATCCTGTACAAGCTCCCGTCTTATTACCTGATTTCCGGTGTTGGTTTAGAAGATCATAGTGATTCAGGCCGCCCAGGTACAGATAGTGGTGATGTTGTCATCAATCCTCTCTCACAACTTCTGAGCAAGTCTTGGGGTGTTATCACAATATGTAGAATACTTCGTTTAGGGACAATGATTAGAATACAATGTTTTCCACTGTTTTGTGGATCTGTATCTATGACAGCCCTAAACAAAGTGGGACCTACGAGAATATGGACGACGCTTAATGGTAAAAATGTACGAACAAACGATGGAAACGATCTAGGAGAGATCAAGAAAATATCTGAAAACTATTTACTATTACAAAAAGGAAAATTACGCAAACACAGATTCTGGATTCCAAAATATGTTGTCGATGCTTTTGATGGGAAAACATTATGGTTACTAGTAGGCGAAGAGGAGATACGTGGAACATACCAATATGGTAAAAAAAACCCTTCAGCGGAAAAGTATGCGAAAGAGTTTGAGAGTTTTAAGGGAACACCGTATGGACAAAAAGTAAACTACGGAGCGGACTTTGACGAAAATATTCGAGTTGTTGAAAATTACAACAATATTAGGAATTTACATATTGCTTCATCCTCTGAGAATGAAGGTAACTATCTAAAAACAGTTAAAGGACGTTCCGGTTTGAAGCCAAGACCTGCAGAAGAGCAAATGCATGAGCAGCAGAAGGCAGAGAGCTCACAAGGAAATGAAACACAAAACAAGCTATTAGAAGCAGAGAGGATTGACGTGACAGAATTTGCTAGTAAGCAGCCTATCAAGTTCGCCTCACCCAAAACCATAGAAAGACCGGTACAACCATTAACAACAGATTCGGAAGCCACAGAACCAAAAAGACGAGGAATAAAATATGCTGATAGTGCCAGTTTCAGTCCCGTTAGACTTCCGTCATCACAAATCACATCAGAAACATTCAAAAAAGTGACAGAAGATAGTAGGAAAGCATCTATAAAAGCTGATAGTGCCAGTCTAAGTCCAGTCAGAATTACCCCAGAAGACCATATATCAATGCATTCGAGGGCAACTACACCAACTGCGATAGTCCACCCATCAGGTACATCATTGGTTTCATCACCACCACCAATACGTGCGTTGGATGAACATAAAGAGACGGTTCCAAAATCATTAGCATTAGATCTAGGCTCGACCAAAATGGAAGGGAAGGCAGGTGACAATATTCTTCCAAGCGCTACCACGGAAAGTACTGCAATGATGCTTGACACTTCTACTCCTATTGTGCCAGATAAAGAGATTGATAAAAAGCCTGTTTCGGGAGACCCTATCCAAGAAGAGCGACAACCCTCGACAACAGAAGTCAAAGGAGGAGAAGTGCAACAGATTACCTCAGAACTTGAATACGTTGCTGAGGCTGAAGCGGTAAATAAAATAGAACCAGCCTTACCTACATTAGAGGAATCAGGATCCTTTTCTGATAACGAAGCCAATGCTATTATAAAGTCAGACAAAGACCAGCTGGTAATTTTTCAAGACGAGGTCAATAGGGGGATAAAAGAGAGTGATAACTATATGACAGAGTATTACTCGAATCCATTTATCATGGCTATGCCACTCTGGCAGGATTCACTACAAGCGTGGATAGACATGTATAACGAATTTGCTATAAATGTGACGCAATTGAGTTTAAGTTGGTTTGATCTTTTTTGTAAACTGTGGATACCAATAGCGGCTACTGGAACTGATAAGAATAATAACGAATGAGTTTCAAAAGTACCCCAGGCTCTTTATTTTATTTTATTTGTACCAGATCAAATGCTGCATTTCATCAGTGAATCATTTCAAACAAAAATACTGCTTGTCGATCTTTTAACTGCTCTCTCACTGACGCTTTATAATTATTACTATATTGACTGTATTGTATACGGGGCGATAAAATCCGAATGTCTGGAGTGTGATTTGAATCACTCTCAACGAATTTTTTATTTTAGATATGAAATAAATCTGAAGCTTGTCGAGGGGGAAGGGTAATCTAGTAACAATTTGTTTCTAATATGCATAATAATAATCGGGGCTGATACTTTTAAGAACAAAGCTGTCCATTTGCCAAGAAACTTACTGATAATGGTATGACAATTTCATTCCGCAGAAGAGGCAAACAAGCAATAACCCTGGGAAGAGATGCCAAACTAACACTTTCAAAAATATTAATAACAAACCATGCAATTTTATTATATGCTCTGTCCCATTTTTCCAAAGTTCTTCTTCTGTATCTCCTCTAGCTACATACTTGCAGTCCATAATTCCAACCTCACGGCATGCTAATGACCTTGGTTCCTATCGGAAACTTAAAACAACAAATTATTTAATACTAAACAAATGGCCCTTCTAACCTGCCGAGTTTCCAACAGATGCACTTTAGCTACTCTCGCCCTTATGTCAAATGATTTGGCATTAATTGATGTTATCTAAGAAAATTAGATTTCTGTGTGTGAAACCAGGAAGTGTTGTAATATTGTAAGCATCCACTAGTCTTATTCATTACACACTTCGTAGTAAATATGATGGAGGTTTGACTGTTCGCTTTACATGATTTACGAATTTACCGAGCTTTCATCTGAAATAAATCCAGTTATTCATAACCAATAAACTGAAGGGATGTTACTAGACTAATAGATTTATTTAGAATGATGTCATATCATAATCAGTTATCATAAATGTTTGCAGCGTCTGCTCCTGGTACAAAGACGGTAAAGACAAATAAAGACAGATGCAAGCTTTGCGGCAGGGATTTTGCGAGCGCCGAAGAACTAAGTACTCATAATAGGTTGGAGCACAGTGCAAATGCATATTCTCCTGCTGGAGTAGCTTAAGAAGTTTAAAACAAATCTTTTTAAAAATGCCTGAAAAAACTATATTCATAGTAACACTGATTTGATGTCGGACGGTATGGAAGAAAAGCAGCCGTGCTTGATTTCAATATACGAATTCTTGTCATGCATTAATGCCATCTTCGAAAATATTATTCTCTTATTCCTTCAAGGTTTGAGACAACCTGCCATAGCATTGTTCTAACATGTGATTCTATTCTTCCATCCTGACTTATACTGTCTAATATACTAATGGCATTTGCCGCTCTAACAGATAAACTAATTTTTTGATCTTCATGTTTCAGCAGAGCAAGTAATCAATTTATCTTGCTTTTCGAACTTCTGTTGACTTTATAAGAATAGTTAGCTTTAATATTTTCAAGTGTATTTATGGAAGCAGCTAATCTTTCTAGGTTTTTTTTCTTCTGGAATAGTTTTTTTTCTTCTTTTGCTATCCTCGTTGTCATCATCTATTCTTTGAATATCATTGTAATATACGTTATTTGAGACTTGTTGCTCTTGTCTTTCTATCTGAGTCGGCCCTGAGAAGGGTAATGCTAACTATATAAGCATGGAAGGTATTCTTTGCTTTCGAGATTAAAGTTCCTCTCACAACGTTACAGACGTAAGATAACCTGACCTAAGCTATCTACGAGACCTTTCCAGGTGGGCGTCCTTTGCTAACATTGTAATCCTCACCAAGTAATGCCCCTGAACATAGTTGCCTCCTCGCAGCATTGCGACCAATCTTAGCTAATTTATTTACTTCAGTCCCAACAGTGCTGGAATATAGTTTGAGCTATGTTCCTGACTCATTTATCCTCGAGGGATTCATTTTCCGGTTCAGATCGTGAACTCTCTTCTTCAAATCGTGAATATCCTTCGAGAGATCATCCATCTCGCTTCGGGTAGGAAGGTTGAGTACTTTCAAATTGTTTTCGGCAAGCTTCTGCAAATGCGTTAATAAATCATATTGATTGCCTTGCACCAAACCACACAAGATCGCATGTTCCTTAGAATTAAACAAGCCAGTGAATGCATCTTCAAGAACATCTATCACAACCCTTCTATAATTTTCAATATCCTGTTTTGAGTTGTACTGCTTGGGCGCTTTCTCCGAGGACTTGGCCAACGCCTGTAGGAAGGTGTTGTTGATTTGTACCCAATATTCGTTTAAATGGATTTGTAATTCAAGAACGGTTTTCCCATGCTCAATAAGTTCCTTGAGATCGGATCTCGAATCTTGGAAATAGGCTGAGGAGGGTCCGACGGTAGGCAGCCTGTTCAAACCGGACCAAATATTGAATACTCTGGCTATTTGTTCCTGTAAAAAGCGTCGATCAACATTATCTTGCGATTGAGTGTTTGTACTAGAACTAGTGTTAACTTCATCCTCTATAGCCATATGTTCATCTTGTTCATTACTCCGACTTATAACATAAAGGTATAATAAACAATAATAAATGTTTCAGACTATGTCACAAAGCGAATGGTTTACTACCTACTTGGAATACGAGAATTTGAAGGAGATGCTAAATGTTGTGCTTTATACATCACAGTCATTTATGAGTATTACACCACTACTTTATTACATAACTTATCGTGATAAAGAAATACTTTTCATTCATACTGGTATGGTCGGTGCTATTGTTGCCCATTATCATATCCTTAACGAAAAACCAAACAAGAAATTTGTGGAACTGGATAGGTTGACCGGTGAGTTTAACTTCGTAAATGGTGTTGGTACCAATCCTCATTCCATTTACATTCCTATCGTTAGACTGATCAAGTCTACCCTTAGATTTCCAGTAGGTGCTTTGGGCACGGTTTAGAATATATTCATGATAGCATCATAATTAGATTGTAGCGCAATTCTT
>QHBN01000270.1 GCA_003176995.1 Candidatus Nitrosopolaris wilkensis | reverse complement strand
GAGAATTGAGCTACAAACTAAATGTGACGATAACAATAGTACAAAATCACAAGTAGGAATATGGGAGCACTATACATAAACAGTTGCTCTAATTTTTCTTTATTCCACAGATAGTATACATCTGTAGACAATTTGTATAATTTGTAAATGTGGCAGTTTATATATAGAGTAATAAAATATTACCTATGGGTACAATTTTGGAAAGTATTAAGAAAGAGCTATTGAGTTGGCCTTATGTCACAGCTGAACCACATAGATTTGGAGGTATAGAATTTCGGATTAACAAAAGAGAAATGGGACACATTCATGGTGATCATTTAGCAGATTTGCCATATCCGATGCAGATCAGAAATGAACTAATCAATTCTGGACGTGTTTCACCACACCACGTTATGCCACAATCAGGATGGATCAGTTATTGGATTAAAGGAGGGGAAGAAGCAAAAGAACGAGAGATAGCTGCAGTGATCGCTTTATTTAAAATGCAATGTGAAAGACTTCATCATTCCACTTACAAAGCAGATGAAAAAGGTACTCACAATGAGTCCGCAGAAAGATAAAGAATATCAAAGAGTTACTGTTGTGACAGGTAGTTCAGGGAGAATGGGCTAGCATATCCTCAGAAGTAGATCATCTTATCAAATCAACAATTGGCAAATTCAAATTCATTAACATTTTACTCAATAATGATGGAATAGTATTCGTCAAAAAGTCAATCGATACCTCAGAAGACGAATGAGATAAAACAATGGATATTAATCTAAAAGGTGTTTTTCTATGTACAAAGCTGTTCTTTGTCTCATGATAAAAAATAGAAGCGGTCGCAGTGTTGAAGAGTAGACCCTTATATACCGTTGACAAATTTAGAGTCCGGCGTATCTTTGTTGTCTGCTTGTGCAGCCTCTGTTTCGCCTACGATAATCGCTGGTGGTGTTCCTGAAGGATTGTGGTAAATTGCTCTCCTCATTCAACGACGGCCGACATATCATATCATATCAAGGCAAGAGGTGCATAGTGATGTTTAATTACCGTCTGCGGAAGAGCAGCAGGTATGCCTTCAGTTTGAGGCCATTCTCTATCTTTCGTCGATGTTCGCGAACGAATAAACCAATAATCACCTCCAATAATTAGCTGTTTCTTGAAAGATTTCAGAGTGATTTCTTAGAGACGCTAGTCTGGATAATTTATCAGGTAAAGACGTTGCCTTCTCAAAGCCGGTAACTATAAAATGATAAGTTGGTTGTCAGAACAAATCTCAAAGCACAAAAAATGAAACTAGCGGCTTAAACACGATATTTTTCCAGGTTTAAATAAAAGCCTGCATAGTATTTCATCTCTTTTCAATAGTCGGTTTGGCCAACTTCCATCTTGTATTGTAATAATACTATTCTATTCGATCAAATTCAATCACCAGAAAAATAAGACTTCAAGCTCCTCAAAGCTAATAGAGGATCATTGAATGTATCAACTTATTCAAATCCATTGTCTGTTAAAGCCTGTTTTGAGGCAAAAGTAATATCTGCTTCGTCAGCTATAATCAGAATTCTTTTCACGTGCTACTCGTTTTGTTTCTTGTAATTCTCCGTCTATCCACTATCAATACTACAAGCCCTGCTATCAGAGCAATGATTCCAACAACGGCTAGAATTCCTCCTGTTACGAGGCCTCCAAATAAATTTAGGTTAAATTGGTTGTTTTGACCTACGAACGGAAGATCTCCAAACAATATACCAACACTGACAAGACTACCTCCTATGTTATCGATAGTGAGAGTATACTTTCCTATACCATCTGGTTTGATTGTAGTCAAGAATTGTTTTGGGAACTCATTGGTTGAGATTACCTCTCCATTTGGGTTTCTGACGGTTTCTCTTAGATCGGTATTATGATTCGGCTCTATACTAATTACCAACGATAAGGGGCGGCTCACATCATTGACTTGGGTAATTGCACTCGCTGTCCCAGAAGGATAAATGGACACTCCATTTAGAATAGTATTTTGATGGATGATTCTGCCACCCAAAGAGCCAGCCCATATTACTGAAATAGCAATACCTGAGGCCAGAAGAGCCCCACCAACAATCAAGATTAGATATCCACGTTGCATTTGTCTTTCTTTATGTAATCTCGGTGGCTAGAAATACTTTAGTCTACTTCAGAACTGACATACAGGAGTATTAAATTAATTCTTAGTACAATGCGTATAGTCTATGATGGGAGATCATGTTTCGTAGGAGTTACTATTATCATATGTTTTGGCCTTGTCTATCTCTTTTCTAGTATGGATTCTATCATAGTGTCATACAGGATTTTCTCATGATCAAACATAGGCTTCTCTATACCGTCCTTGTCCACGATATCACTGCCATGTTGAAAACGAATATTGTCGAAACGAATATTCGGTGAAGGGCCTGTCTGGTTAGCATATGCCTTAGATTCGGTTCCTCTTTTGTCGGAGTTTTTAGGTTAGCCACAGTGTTAGGATGTCGTTGTTGTCTTGTGGCCTTGGCTTGTTGTAACACGTCTGTCGTTTGTTTTACTTCCTGACTATCGGAAGTTATTCTTTGAACTATGTTGTTCATACTGTTGAGTAATTATCTTCTAATAAACGAAATCCTCATTTCAGATAGGTATACGCTGAAATCTTCTTAGGAGTTAGTATGCAAAGATCAGTATTACCTGGATTTGTTTAGCCGATAACTCAACAAAGTTGAATAAGTGCCTATTCATCTTAAACCAATATCGCTTGTGCTAGTACGACCGCCACTGTTACTGTGTCAAAGGCCTGAGAATAGCAAATGGCCGTGGAGAAGACTCCCACGCACAGAGCAAATAGACTAGGCCAAAACTGCTTATAGAAGAATACACAACGGATAACTGATTCCAAGCCTTAATGGTATATGCAGAGAGTAATTATTCGCTAACAACCTGATAGGCCAGAGGTCCAAGTCCAAATACTGCGGTAAGTTAGTTTAGTCAATGTTCTTATCTGATGATAAGTTAGTTTGAGTTGTTTCCAGTAGACCCCTTCACTGTATCCATAAGAAGATATTTCTTCAAATTTCAATTTAAGAGATGCAAAGTGTCCCGACGAAAGATAAGAAGATTCCCATATATCGGCATGTTTGGCTGCTATTTTCATCATTCTCTGCCCCTTTGCTGCAACCGTAATTGGAATACTTTCTTTTGGGTTTTTCAGGCTGGCGCCATTAATTTTAAAATACTTTCCGCTAAAGTTAACGTTTGGTTTACTCCACAGCGATTTGAGAACTTTTATACCTTCATCAAGTAATGAAACTCGATCCGCTCTATTAGGGTAATCTATTCCATATGGATACCACTACTGTACTGCGTAATCATGTGTTGCTCCAGCACCAGTCCTAAATTCCAATCTTCCTTTTGACATATCTTGTAATGTCGTAGCCTGCTTAGCAAGTAGTGCAATGTTTCTATACTGAGGAATTAGGTAGGTGATAACAGGCCCTAGTTTTATCCTAGTTATAGCTGATAAATTAAATATTATACTCCAGCAATCTAAATCAATCTCTGCTAATGATTCCCCGTAATAGAATCCATAATATCCTAATTTCTCAGCTAATATGCAAGTCTCTTTAATTTTTTCATAATCTGTACCCCATATTTCTAGGCAAAATTGCATACAGATATCTAAGGTTGGCTTGGTATATATAGACAAAAGCTACCATAACACGGACGAAGCATTACCTAGTAACTTGGCGTAATACGGAACTCAATCCGATGAGAAAACAGATTCAGTATCCTTAAATTTATTTATTATTCTCTTTAAAGCAGTAGTTCGAAAGCAAAAGTATCTAGTTATACACAGTGCGGATATATCATACTCACTTGACCTGTAATCTTGCAAATTTCAATTTTGTAAATTTGATACATGCAAGTATGCTACGATAATAACAGGCTAGTCCGGCAAACGGCATTTTGCAGATCACACAAAATAATCCGGAATTCGCTTCGGGCCTGTCCAACTATTTGGTTGATTGACACGGTATTTGGCATCGAAGACAAGACGAGTGAAGTTTGTAGTGGCATGATAAGAAGATACGATCACCGTTAGACACACATGATTTACAATTACTTCATATATTTGCTTTCATGACAATAAAAAAGCATATTGGTCTTAAGATATAAAAATAGGAAGCAAGATCATATCAACTAGCTTCTAGTTCTTTGATCCGTTCCACTACCCCTTAACCTTCTTTTTCTAGTTCATCTTTGTATTCCCTCAACAATGCAATGCGTTCTTCTTTAGTAAGAAAACTTCTTGCTTTTTGAATGTCTGTTCCGCAACAATCATAACATACCATCTCCTTATTATTTCAGTCATATCGCATATACGATATATAGATCTAGGATGTATTTATATATATCGTATGGCCGATATATTATATTATCATATGCGTAGAATTGCTGGGGATGACACTAATTGCTGTGACATGAGAGGCATGTTAGGATTTCTAATCCTTTTCTTACTTTCAAAAAATCAATGCACGGGCAGGAACTTGCAGACGAGATTGCAAAACGGAAGGGGGGAAAACCTAGTCCTGGAACCATTTATCCAGCACTAAAAAGTCTTCGAGAAATGGGATTTATTAATAGCGAAGAAAAAGAAGGCAAGACAATAGTCTATAGCCCGACAGAAAGGGGGAAAAATGCATTAAGAATTGCTAAACATCCAGAAAGTGTATGTTTAACGCATTAAGGTTGCGGTTAATTTCCTTCGGAAAGCAAAAAGCAAATGGCAAACTTGTACTTCATATCATATCCATTTGATGTGCTGTCAATTTCTTCTTAAAACTCCCTTGCCATGGCCCTCCCTATTGAACTCCTTCGAAGCACGGTAATAGAAATGAGAAGATGAGTGCAGGAACTCATGATCTAAAAATATAATAATGTCTTTATCTAAAAATATAATAATGTCTTTACCAATTAATATAATTGACTGAGGAGCAGTTTAGATACTACACGTGTTGACAACTGCTTTAATAGGTAAGTAAGAGCCTTACCCTTCAGTCCAATTAATTTACTTAGTTCATAATCGGTATTTTTACTTTATTTTCATCCTAATTTCATGACTGCGAAGAAAGATAAAGACTTAACTATAAAATTACTCTATATACCATTAGTAAGAACCAATGTCTGCATCACCTTCTTCTCCCCCGACTTCCAGAAACCTAAATCAGCATCGATGTAATATTTGCAATATAAGTTTCGATAGTATTGAAATGTTAAATGCTCATAATAGAATTGAGCATATCCAAGCCAGACATTCACCTGCGTGTAAGTTAGCGAAATCAGACCTTCGTCATTTTTCAAAGAACTAATTCGATTTATGACGTAAAGTATCTGTAGTTACAGTAGATAACGCTAGTAGATAATCGCAATTTTCAAATACCACGAGAAGCAAATTGCTTTTGAAAAGATCAAACAACAGCAGGGTTATTATTAACTCTGAGCGATATCTCACCTAAATGGGCTAACCGACTAGGAGAACGTCAAGAACTGCCTGTTCCTATGTCAATCACATGGCTGCGTTGGTATTTCGAACTCAAGCGTGCATCAAGGTGTGTAGTAGGAGAAGCATATGGATATTCTTCATCTTTCGTGTCTGAATGCAAAGAATGTGATGAAATAGGGTGGAGATTTATGCTCTATTTTACCCTGCATTTATCTTCTAAGCTAGAAGAGACCAAGCAGAGGTTTGTCAATCATTGGAATAAAGAACATGCTTAGTTTCAATCTCGTTGCACTGTGACCTAACACTAGGTTGCAGGTAATCTGACCTAGTAGTCTCAAGTCTACGTAATATTCGACTTGCTAGACAAGCACAGGTTGTAAATAAAAGCCACACTCTATGAGTAAATGGCTTTTATTTGTGTTGTGCAATTGTACCAAAAAGAGCAATTACTTGCATGATAGTATGCCATAAGTAATTCCATGTCGATCAACTCTCTTTAAAGATTATGAGAGGTTCGCTTTAGCCAACAATCCAAGCAGTAATCGGTACAAACCGCGTTATTAGTAATGGGTTTATTAATCGAAATCATGATACCAGGAGTAAGTGTTAAGTCATTGAATATTGATATGCTTACGTAATATGACATATGATTGACAATACAAGGTTAATAGTTTTTTTAAATTATTCATACACTAACATAAAAATTTAGTAGGAATGCCTCTCGTCTTTGTGTTCTTGCAAGTATCTTTTTCTTCTAAATCGTTCACCGCATTTTTCGCATTTGAATTTTGTAGCAAAACACGAAAAAAATAGAAAGGTACTTCTATTGCATAATAGATTATCTCTATTTCTGACTTTACTTCCTTATCTTTACTTACTCGTAGTCATATTGGCTCCGGCAGCCATTTCAGCACTAGGCATAATTTCGTCGACACCTATAACCACGGTACTAGTAGATGGGAATGTCATTGTTGTGCTTGTTGGGTTCTGGATTGCTATATCAGTAGTTATGGCTGCTCCTTCTGGGTGTATTGTCACTTGTAATCTTTTTCCAAATTGCTAAGTAGTTCAATAGTGCGATTGTACGTTCTTAAAAATTGCATTCCCTTGTAAGTTGTTCTATAAGCTCCATCTCCTTTGTGATATGATATCAATCCATGATTTTCTAAAATTGACAGATATATTTTCAACTTGTCTGGGTATTCAGTCAGATGTGATTTGTCAATTAGCTTTGTGACAGTTGCTCCGCTGCCGGCAAGAGCTGTCTCGAGTATCTTGACAATTGTATTTGGATTATGTTCGCTTATCACAACTGCAGCCACAACAAATTACGATTGATTTCACTTCTTCCTACGAAGTACAGCAGACTCTGGTATGATTCATCTGGGGACAATTCTATAGAGCTTCCCATCTAAGTAACTGAGTATATACAAAAATCCATTATGGTCCGTTTCAATGTCAGTTATTCCTTTAAAACCTGAACCAAAGATTATTCCAGATAGTTCGTTATTATTATATGCAATCATATCGTTCAGTCCTGATGAATTGAATTTTAGCCCAGTTCTAGTGTCACTTACCTCAAAATAATATAGATTACCATTATTAATATCACCGACAAATATATTGTTCTTATATTGTTCTCCTAGTTTTGAAGATTTTAAGAATTCAATATCTGTAACGCCTATAGAATGATACCAACTAAAAACGGGATCAGAATAACAAGAGCCCGGAAGATTGACCAAGTCATCTTTACTCACATTATTATGATTTCCTGACAGGGGGCCCATAATTTTAAACCAACCGCTGTTAAAGCCTGGTTTCACCACGTTAATTTCGTCGTATCTATCCTCACCATTCTCTGTATCCCATAGCTTTCCATTCACCGGATCAAAATCCATGCCAAAGCTATTCCCTATTCCATAAGCGTAGTATAGATTTAGAGGATATTTGTTTCCTAATGGTGGATCCGAAACAGGTTTGTCATGCTGTGTAACTCTCAGTATGCCTCCTGTTCCATCAGCGGGAGGACCAGTCTTACTGTTCTGGGCTTGGGTCTTAGGACCACCAAGATCTCCGATCACGGTGTAGAGATAATGATCAGGACCAATCACCAGTTTACCGCCGTCATGATATGGACCGGGTACTGCAGGAAGATCCAGTATTAGAGTAGGATTAACAAGAGTCTGTCCGTTCCATTCGTATTTGTATATTCTGTTTCTCAGCTGTTCATTGCTCCAGTTTGGTTTCTTGAGTAATACAAGACAGGCAGATATATCTGGTCCTACTACTTTACTAATCTATTCTACAACGATGCCAATACAAGACGCGTTAACAAAACTCAAACCAATGCTTGCTTCACTACCATATCTATAAGGCTGTTCCTTGTGGATGTGCAGAACATTGACACGTGAAACTGGATTGTTGCGGCCTATTGGAGCACAAGCTTAAATACAATATATTGGTAGTATATTTGTTATAGTAATTAATGGACGAACCTTTCGCTGTAGGTGCCACTCATCGTGGTATTCTAACAGCAGCCAAATCACTTCAGGAAAAGGCAACAGAACCATCTTCTAGACCAATAAATGATGGCATTAAGTGTGCTCAGAAGATTACGAAAATTTCGGTTATTACTTTAGTTAGTATCGGAATAGTTGAGCTTTTAATTGGTCAAATAAGCGGAAGCGTAGTCGCAACTGCCGATGGCATAGATTCGCTATCTGATGCGATGATTTCATTTATAGTATTTATGGGTCTCGTAATTGCAGGCCGCCCTGCTGATAGGAAATTTCACTTTGGTTATTACAAGGTAGAGAGTTTTGCCGCACTATTAGCAGCAATAGGAATGATCGTAATGGGATCAATTATTTTATACCAATCGTCTAGTTCACTACTACAACAGCATAGACACGAAATTCATCAACCTATTTTGACAATGATAGTCTTAGCAGCTGCAAGCATAATATCCGTATACAGGGCAATACAGATGAGGAACATTGCCAATAAGCATAATCTATTATCGTTAAGAACAGATGCTAAGAATTCAATAAAAGATGGTTCAGCTTCAGTTGTAGGTTTCCTGAGTGTATTGATTGCTACACAATTTGGATTTTCTCAGATGGATGCAATTGGTGGTATAATAATTGCAGGATACATCTTCTCAGTTGCTTATGTATCACTTAAGCAATCAGCGTTGATTCTTGTAGATTCATGGCAGAATCCAAAGGTTACTGATTTGATAAGACAGACTATTGAAGATAAATTCAAAAAGAGGGATCAGATCAAGGTTAGGTCAATTTTGCTACGGCCCGCAGGAATGAGAGTGGTATTTGTTGCTGTGCATATCGAAGTTGATGGTAGCAAGACATTGGCTGATGTAGAATTGGTAACAAGGGAAGTTGAGATGGTTATCCGCTCAAAAATACCCTATATTAAGAAAATATCGGTGATACCACATTCATTAACCTCATTACCAATACTAGCAGAATCAGCGTCGATATAACAGACAGACAGATGTGCATCCGGATTCCATTAAAAACAAGAATTAAAACTCTGGATAAAGCATTGGTTTCTATGAGATTCACCCAGACTGAGCAATTACTTTGTCGATAGTCCTACTATTGGTATAGCATGGTAAATGGAATGACGTACGGTGCGGGATTACCATGACGTGTAAAATTAGCATAATCGTATGGAACATGTGTAGATATGATAGTACGAAAGAAATCTCTATTGTTATTACCAACTAAACTTGAAATAAGCATTTGTTCATCTTTCTTTGTCATAGCTAAGGTATCAGCAACAGTTGTCACTAGCGCATGGAAATTGGAGCAATAAAAGGCGATAAAGTATATATTCTGACATACGAAGCAGGAATAAAGAGGTCCAGATTCAAATGAAGGCAGTACACTTCCAGCTTCTTCCTCTTCTCAATCCGACACCGCTTCTACTACTGGTTGCATCAATTACTATCCGTCCACAAGAACATTACTGTCAGCTGTAGTAGTCCAGCTAGGGCTTACTGATATCGATAACAAACTCCATGATAGCAGTATACCACGATATACACCATGTCTATTTTGGTTTGTATACATTTGGTGTAGGTCACATGATTATTGAGAACAACATTATCCGTGATAGTGGACATTATGGTCTTGATCCACATACAGGAACACATGATATGATAATCAAAGACAATATAGTTTACGATAATAATTAGTCTGTAGCTTAATTCCATATTGATACTATAGATACCGTTTCAATTTGGATATTATCGTTATTCTACAGATTCATGAACTGGTTGTAGAGCATGACTTTTAATCCAGCTTCTACTTTCTGTGCAGAGAACTTCTTCGAAAACAGGTCTTCACCTAGTACTCTTTTAATTGAAGAAAACACTATTTCAGCTATCCATCTTCTACCTGTATCCTTTAGCTGTTTCCATCCTTCATATCCAAGTTTCTTAACAAGGAAAACCTCGTCTCTTCTTAATGGACATCCTTTGGACCTGGTAGATGCATTCTTTCTAATACTAATAGCTGGTTCAGCATTCAGCTCCTCTAGTAAGTTG
>QHBN01000269.1 GCA_003176995.1 Candidatus Nitrosopolaris wilkensis | reverse complement strand
TCAATAGGTATATTGTATTATGCCCCTACAAAGCTTTGACGGGTTTATGTGAATGAAGGTGGTTTCTACTGAGCCAGTTGTTGCTTCTTTTAAAAATTGCATCGCTCCCAAGTATTCTTGACGATGAAATGCATTAGCTGTAGAAAAGATTACGAGGATTTCTTCATTTGCTGATTTTACTAGGTCGAAGATATGTTTTTGTATCTCAGCAGGATTTTGGATAATTTCTATTCCTTCTGTATCAATTCCTTCTTTGATTGCTTTAATCCTGTCTTTTGCATCAACTCCATTCTTCCATAGTTCCTCAAAGATAGAAGCAAAATGATCTATGTAGGGTATTTCGCTACTGACTAGGAGATTCTGAATCATTTGACTACTCTCCGTTTTCTCTATTGTTGCAACCATTTCTTTGTCGGACACGGCAAAATCTATTGGTGGCATATTCTTGACATGTCTAATCTGAACACCGATATCGAGAAATTTTCTTATGATCTCAGCACTGTCTCTTTCTATTGAGGTAACCATCTTAATGCCTTCATGTTCTGCTTTTGTGTACTTGTACATTACCTTCTCATACAAATCGAAATAGTTGTGATAGACTAATCGTATCTGACCTAGCTTCGAACACACTAAGAATTTTGCCGACTGTTCCAAAATTTCCTTTTCTTTGATTAGAATTTCATCAACATTCTTTAATACCCGAATTTCACCTAATACTGCCGATAAATAATTTCTCATGTCATTTACTGTTAGCGATGAATGAATACCTGTCTCTTGAGTAAGGGCTCCTTCTTGTTGCTTCGCAATATATAAAACCCTCCTTTGTATCTCTTGCTCCATTTGTGCTGATCCAATACTAACCAATAGTTTTGCCTCCTCTATCGCCGATTGACGAATTGTTTGACGCAATCTTCTGTCTTGAGCTACTGATATCGCTGATGAATATATCCCGAGTAGTACAAGATATGACGAGAGTCCCACAAACGATGCAGCAGCAAGACCGAATGGTGGATAAGGGGCACTAAGCAAAACACTAGCTTGATTTGAAGTAAACAATAGGATTAGCCCAAATGCAGAAATAATCATATAATCTCGCACAACCGAAGTTTTACTGATATGCCTCGTTACAGTCCACAGGGCAAATCCAAATAAGATGCCGTCAGCTGATTTACTGAACGTAAAGATCAACGTAAGAACGATTCCATAAAAAATAGACTGAGATGAAAGTAATGAACCAAATATATTCAAAGACAAGGTAAGAAATTGGCTCAGAAAATAAATCAAAGGAATGCCTACGACAATCCAAAATTTGACTTTCCCAAATTTTCGAGAATAATGACGGAGTAATATACAAGTGGCAATCCACATCATTATAAAAGATAGAATTGACGATATGTCGAATAGACTATCAAGGACGACAGAAGCTGAACCTGGCATCAGAAAGGGTATGTTCTCTCCAAAATGTGAAACTACCTCCTGCGGCTGGTTACTGGGTAATGTAAGAACGACCAAAAAGAAGGCAGATACAATGTTTATTGCGAGGACTGCGGATGCTAGACAATACGACAGGAGCACAGAATTTCTATACGGCTTTAGCCAAGAAAAGAATCGCATGGCAAGTAGTCCCATCATCGCAGTTGCTAACGAGTAGCTAATCGCCGTTGCAGCAACGAGCAGGTCGAGATTGTATTGGTTAGTTAAAAGTATCTGCAAAATTATGAATATAAGAATACCCGTGATGACGACCTGGAGTACTTCGACTATCTTTTGTATAGTGTTAATATGAAGCTCTTTATTTCTCCTAATCCCTACATTTTTTTGTCTAACGTACCCCAAAATAAGAAATTGTCCTATGATAGTTATGGATAATACCATAACAAAGAAATCAACTCTTGCTGGAGAGCCCGATTGACTTGTGGTGATAGCTGAAGTTTTGATAAGCGAAGTATCGAGGATCAGTGCAACAACTACCACGCATACAACTGCCAGAATTATTTTATTTATGTGTGTAATGGCAGTCGTAGTAAAAAAATTAAACATAACCATCCTCGTCTGACCACTTTATAGACGCTGAACAGACACGCAATGACAGCTAATGATTACGTTTCACTCCTAGTTATTATTATTGTTGTTGTTGACCGAAAACTACTCTTTGTTTATATATGAAAGTCGATATGTAAATCACCTCCAGATAATATCCTATCCTAGTTAAATTCTGCCTTGAAGGTACGGAAGGAAGAAGTTTTTATAAAAGGTGATGAGTGAACAAAGCATATGGGTACTGTGCATTAATCGGAAGATGTTTGTAACCTTTCCTGTAGTAATATGCCTTGTAATATCAGCAACCACATCATCGGCCATTGCTCAGTCAAGTAATAGTAAAATTGTCCCGAGTGTGTATCCATTAGACTCCAAACCGTATGGTTTGTCGTATGGGCAATGGACAGCTAAATGGTGGCAATGGACACTGTCAATACCAAAACATGTTAATCCCGGGGGCGATACGACTGGCAAAGACTGCACCCTAAAACAGAGTGGGCCAGTTTGGTTCTTATCAGGGACATTTGGAGGTTCAGCCACTCGTGTATGCACAATCCCTTCTGGAAAGCCTATTTTGCTTCCGTTGATTAACGCTGAATGTGATTATAAGGCAAAGCCAAATCTAAAAACTGAATCGCAGCTGCTGGCATGTGGTAAATCAGAAAATGAGGGTATAACTGGTTTGGATGCTACTATAGATGGAGTCAAAACACAGGGTTTGTCAAACTTCAGGGTACAGTCTCCACTATTCAATATGACCTATATACCCAATAACATCAATGGAGCACCAACCGGGACAACACAAGGCATCTCAGATGGTTATTGGGTAATGCTAAAACCGTTGCTGGTAGGAGATCATATAATACACATAGCTGGATCAGTTGTGAACTATGCAGAAGGAACGCTGAACAATTTTGCGAATGAAGTTACATATCATATAAAAGTGCAGTAACTATACTTTTCAGTATTGGGGTGTACCCTCATCTCAAGATGTGTTGAAAGTGTCCTTGTCAGTCCTATGATCCTTTGGTTTTGATAGAAGCATTTATGGGGATACAGCCAAGAAGAAAAATAAAAAGTGGTGGTATGAACTTGAACAGGAACGGTCTAGTGACATAGAAAGCGAGAGAACATGAGATCAGTTGGATTCCTCCTTTAAGGCCTCATGTTTTAAGCTAATCAATAGGCTGATTTTTTAAGCAAAAATGACATACTATACACTGAAAGAAGTTGTCAGATAATACTCCTGCAATAGTTACTGGAAGTGGAAGAGGAATTGGAAAACAAACTGCAATTCTGCTGTCAAAAATCGGACTAAATCTAGTTGGTTGTTCTAGAACTCAGGGAAATTTTGTTCTCGGAGCAGGGTGGTATTAGGGTGTAGAAGAAATACCGTTGTCGAACGTCGTCGCATAGCGAGCCTTTATTGAATTGATTATACGTCTATCCATCTTATTATCGCAAGTTCTATAACAATCTTAAAATACCTTATGAAAGCTTAGACAATGTAGACAACAGTTTTTGCCAAAACCCGGTTTAGTCTAGTCAATCATTCAACTCAACATAGTCTATTATTCTCTATAGGCCTATGTTTAATAGAATCAAAACTATCATGAAATCTATGACAGACACTTCACAGACAGAGAGATGGTTTAACAGGCACTTTAATAATCCGGAGGATTTCTATTCGTCTGTAGAGGAACTATTTGGGCAATTTGGTCCTCCGTATGGAGCAGCTGACAATAAGATAATACCGAACGGCTTCTTCTGGTCTTCCCTGGCAATCAACGTTCTTCTAAAGAGTCGTGAATATTCTGCAAATCCTACTCAAAAAGAGTGTAGTAGTCAAGATGAAGAACTTACTCAATACAGCTTTATGCACACTGAAACAACTCTGTTCATGTTGGCTGTAGCAGCGCTTTCGTGGTTGACTATTGATCTCAAGAAAAAAACAGAGAACGGGCTTTGTCACAATCCTAGTCACGCTCAAGCAGAAAATAAACTTGCTTACTGTCCAATTGGAAGTAAGTTCCATAAGCAATTATACAGCGATTACGTAAAAGTCCTAGAAGATTTTCTCAACACGATAAAGGAAAGGACGCCGTCAATTCCTTAGTCAAAATATGATGGGTTCAACTATGATTGCAACATTCGCATCGATAGCCTTTAACCGCAATTTCAGCCTCGAGTGTTCGCATTCCTTCGCCACCGGAGAAAACGGTTACCGTGAATCCAGCGTTGGAGTGATTGCTTGCAAGAGTTTTGGTAAATCGTTCAACTCAGAAGCATCATACACGATTTCAAATATATTATCGATCTGAATCGATTGTTCAAAGATTTGAATTATGGAAGAAAAACAAATTTAGATTATTTGTATTATTGTAGTAAGAAACAGACGAGGAAAACACTCTAGATGTAGATGTAGACTACGTTGCACCCGGAAATAAAGGTCGCAAGACGGTTTCGAAAATCTTCAATCTGTGTGGTATACATGCAACTTCCTTGGTCATCTTCGTGAATCTTGTCTAGGTCATCCCTCACCATGTCATATCCCTTATTTGCATTGGGATAGGTCGAAAATTTGTAAGCAATTATTGGAATATCTTGACTTCCTGCATAGCGGAAGTAAAAGGAGCTTGATAACAGCGGGGTTGCCCCTTTTAAGTCTAGGATTGGTATCAACTGCAAATTTCTTTTATTAGTTAATTTCATTATTTCTCTTACGTTGCCAAATATGGGTAGTGGAATTGCTTCTAACCCCCTAGCGTCCTTTATATTCTAAACACATACCTAGTACTTCCAAAATATGGAACTTTCGTGGAACGATAGGCGGGCGAGGCAATTTTTGACCAATGTGGGCCTCATTACTACTGATGGGCGATGTGGTCCGAATGTGATGGCAGCGGAATGGACCCATCATGTATCTTACAGTCCTAGTCTTATTGCTATCAACGTTCGTGGTGACGATGCCACAGCTGAAAACATCAATCAATCTAAAGAATTTGGAGTCAATCTAGCAGCTGAAGACCAAAATATATTATGTAGTCTTGGGGGCGATATACAGGAAAAGAACTTGATAAGATATCTCTTTTTAAAGAGCTTGGTATAATATTCTATAAAGCAAAGAGTATCAAAACCTTAATGATAAGAGGAGCCGCGATGAACGCAGAATGCAAGCTTGTAAAGCAGGAAGGTCTTGGAGATCATATAACGTTTGTTGGAGAAGTAACTGAAATCTCGTCAGATGAGAACATCAAACCTTTAGTCTATCATAATGGCAGATACTGGAGATTAGATGATAATAATAAAATTCCAAGGCCATCTCAGGAACTCCTGGATAAAGTTGAAGAGATAGCTAAAAAGTATGTAAAAGTCTAAGATTCAAGAAATGTGTAGGTTCTACAGTGGATAGGGTACTGTTATTTCGTAGTTATTAGACTAGACTCCGGAACGTGAAATAAATTACTGAAAACGGTGTGGGAGTTGTATACTTCCAATTTCGTGATCATTACTTGCTTAGGTAACGGGGTTATACTGTCCTCATTGCTTTCACTGTCTTCACCCTCAGAATACACAATCTGGCTCAATATGGATGTAAACACGACAACTCTGAAATCTCCATGTACAAGTGCAAAGCACTATGTGTCATAATTGTTTTGGGCCACATGGAGCTTTGAAAGCAAGATTCCTGCTGAGAACATGATAATAATTGAAGGCGAGAACGAGTGGAAAACAATAGGGGTTAAGAAAGCATCGAGAAAATGTTAGTTCAAATGTGTAGCGAGTATGAATAAATATAGTAATTCTCATCCACTGAGTCACGTCAGTGCCTGCATTTTACAAACGAAAGCTTTCAATAGGCGGCATAATTCTTCTTTGTATCTCATTTGTTATGAGTATTATATTAACAGGGTATTTCCAGAGTCCAAGTGCTGAGTCGGGGCTTAGCATTGCTGCAGTGACATATGCCGTTGTAATTGTATGTGGAGCCGCTGGTTTTGGATTGATAATGTATGATATTCTTAAAAACACAAAAACGAGACATCTATTAGACGAATTTAAAAGACATCAAACAAGAGTGGACGAAGACCAGAAAGATAAGTAGAATAACGAGCGAAATAACGGGGATGACAAATATACACCAACAAATTGAACATTCTTTTTGCACTTCCCGTTCACGCCTTTGTAGAGACTTTTCAGGTTATCAATATCTCGCATATCTACGAGGCTTATTCTGCAACTTTTAAAGTCTTCTTTTGCCCGCTAAGTCTGTGGAAATAAAGTATAAAATATTTACTTGGCAGTAAGCGGTGCTCAATGCTGATGGACATTCCTACAGCTCTTGTATATACAGCATTAAGCCGAAGTGCTGTTGATAAATAATTTGTTGAGATTTTGAAATGTTTCTGAAATCTTTGTCAGCAATTCAAACTAACCTATTTTGACATGGTTCAACGTCTAGTTGGCTAGATAGATTGCAGATCGGTTGCTCTAAGTTCAATTGAAATCATTCTGAGATCACAAAGGCATTGTGCACATAGTCGCATCAGAAACTTTCCCCTTCAACTTATTCAATGTATAATAACTCGAATTTTATGCCTGATTAAAAGTGTTTTTTAATTTGCATTAATTTTTATAACAAAAAACCACTGAAACACAAAGGCCAATAAACATGAAAATGTAGACGATGACGTTTCACAAGATATAAAGAATATACAGTTGATGAGGATAAAGAAGCCATTGAAAAGGTATTAGAAACTACCTTCCATCACTCAACTCCGGACGTAGATGTTTTTACTTCTGTGTAGTCTCTGTTACGCAGCAGCTTGGATGAGTAGTGAAATTAAAGTTAAGTTACCGATGCTCGTCTACTCTCCCTCTGAAGTTCTAGTCAACCACATCGTGTAGAATGCTTAATTCACCAATTGACGTATGTATTTGATAAGCACTTATCAGAAGTGTGCAAGACACATATTCGAATCCGAAACTTTCACCAATTGATTGGACCCCTCCGCGAGCTGCTGCGAAGGCACCAGCATGAACAGCTCTTCAGAAGTGGCTTTATCTATCAAAGCAGATGAACTTGTTACAATGATGAACTGAATGTTCTCATTTTCATCCCTTGTAGACCTCAAGTATTCTAGTAACTTTGATTGTGATTGAGGTGGAAGATGTAGGTTTGGCATATCCATTAAAACAACGATATCTGAAAAAGAGCATCCATCAGACCTAGGTACTAATTTTCGTAGTATCTGGTGATCTACAAGTTGCAGAAATTGGGATATCACTTCTATTTCTCCTCTGCTCAATTTATCAATATCGACTTGGTTCTGGGGATGAGAAATACCACTTTGGGTATATTTACTGAATATACACTTAGGAGAGTCAGTATCGCTAATATCCACTCTTTCAAATTTCAGATGGGGTAACAACGTATTCAACAATTTGTTTAAAGGCTCATAAACATACGAGATGCTCGTGTATTCATCAGCAGCTGATCTGTCCTTGTTATCACGCGAGGATGATGCAGCAATAATATTTCTCCTGACAATCTCCATCTTAATAGGTAGAACCTTTTGTGACTATTAAGAACTGTTATTATTGATTGATGACTATTTTATCAGAAACTACAATCGAACCACTAGCTGCTGTCAAGCTTAGCTGCATCGGGTAAATATGCTGTAAAAAATCGTCCGGTTATCCTGACATCATTGGCTCGTCGCAAAGCATCGTGCGTAACGGGTCTATCGTGGGTATCCCCAATATTTCGCAATACGTATTGTCGATAAGCTTTCTGTTGTCGTCAACGTCCATCTTTCGGAATGGCAGAAGGGATTTTTCATGAATTTGATTCCATAGATTATCAAGGACTTCGTTTTGGTCCGTGTCTAAAGTTCGTAGTTCTAATATCATTAATGCTTCGTACCAAGCTTTAGGGAACTTTACCCAAGCCCCCCTTGTTTCTTGACGCTGCATGCAACTTTTTGCCTATCCCCCTTCGTCAGTACCTTTATTCAATACCACATCTTCTCTCATTAGATAGAGCCTCTTAATCCACTATCTCTTCGCAGTTCTGATAGAGTTCTAAGGCGTGTTAGTAGATATGTTAGTAGATATGAGGAGTTCAGAAGTCATCCCAACTATATTTTTTGTTGGTATTACGACTGCGAAACATAGGAAGTTTAATCAGTTGGAATTTCTCCAAATAAAAAATCCATCTTTTCTTGTAATGGTATCAATTGAACTTGCGAGAAACTTGTTCTTAGTTAGAGTAGTCTGATCTCCCACTATTATCGTCTTGCGTTTACCTCTGGAAAATGCAACACATGCCCTTGAGTTATTGAGAAAACCTGTTGCCTCATGATAATCTTGACAAGTGTTCGACCTTACCATTGATATTATTGCTACCTCGGCCTCCTGTCCCTGAAACTTATCTATAGTGCCAATGCGAATGCCTTGCACTTTCTGCTGCTGAAGTTGCAATTGTAACATTCTTTCCTGTTGTTTGTATGGAGTGATGACCATAATGTTGTCTATACCCATACTTTGACAACCCTTCATGATGTCTTTAATTATGGATACCTCTCCACTATTTACAAAATGCTTGTCTTCTCTTCTCCCATCATTAGTATCAACAAATACAATTTTTCTATCATGTTGCAATATTTTTCGAAGATTATCGTTAATGCCGCCATAATCTTTTTTAGCTATCTCAGCCGTCGAAATATCCTGAACAGAATGATCTGCAACGAGCTTATTGTCGTAATATGGATTAATTAAATCAAGAATATCTCGATTGAATCTATACTCCTTTCTAAGCAATGTCGAATTAAAGTGGTTGAGTATCGAGCGAAAGAGGCTTGTGGCCACATAATCACGTGAGGGAGGGGGGAGTTGTTTATCATCTCCTATCACAATCACTTTTCCATTGTTGTCTCTCAATGACGAAAAGATTGTCCCCATTTTGTCAAGGCTAACCAGGCCTGCTTCGTCTATCAAGACGGCACCAGCTTGGATAATATTTTTCAGATCTTTGGCTATATAATCAGTACATAAAATTATCCTTGCATTTTGCATCAGATCAATACCTGCTCGGATTCTGCTAATGCCACCGCCATTGTTAGCTTGATGCTGTAATACCAGACTATCTAAAGTATAGCTATTCAAATGAGGATAAGCGTAGTTGAGTTCCGTTACATTCCCATACCGAATTATGAAACCTCTTGGCAATTGTAAATTTGAACAGCGTGCAAGACTGTCAATTCTCGATAAGATACTATTGACCATAGAGTTTGTGGGGGTAAGAACCAAAACTGGAGAATACTCGTTGACGAGATCAAAACAACAACTCGAAATTACAGTTGATTTGCCAGTACCAGGAGGTCCAGTTATTGGAATAGTGCTCTCTAGTTTTATTCTGTCCCTGGCAGCACGCTGTTCATGATTCTCTGACTGGTTAAAGGTAAGGGAATTTATGTCAAAATTTACTGTAGCCATACGTCTCTCACTATCTCCTATTTCAGGTCCTCATGTCACTGTTGCTGCTAGGGCAGCTCCCTGGCCAAGGACGCTGTCAGCATAAGAAGATTGCCGAAAGAAATCATCAAGATATCTAATCGTCGTAAGCCCCTTATCGAAATCAAATCGGTCCATTGTGAACCTGGACGTTTGCCTGTTATCATGGGTGAGAACATACAGATCGTTTCTGATAGATTGTAGCTTTACTGACGATCTTTCAAGATCTATATCAGTAATTATAGCAGTTGGGTTGCTTCCCAGGTTGGGATTACCGTCAGACACGGTCACAAAATCTCCAACACTAAAATCGACGAAATTACCAAATGGCCGGTTTTCTGCAGAGCTCAAAACGATCTGTTGATTGATTGGATCGATTTCGGATGTGTCCAATTTTAGGCCCGTTAAAGCCCAGCCGTCCGCATGCCTCTCTTCTGCATTCCTAAGAGAGACATAAACTTTCCATCTGTCTGTATCTGAAATTTCCTCCCGTATTTTCCTTGAGAGATTAAACGCAGCTCTTCTTCTGGTCAAATCCTCAAAGGATAGCTTGTCGCTTCTTGCAAAATGCCAATCTAAACAAGCATTTTTTAGTGGACAAGTCGGGCAGTATCCTGTTATAGCTGGAGATTCCTGTGCTTTCCATAATCTGATGAATTTATCAATTGCTTGATGGACCTTAGCGAACTTGAATGATTTATGCTTCACATCTTTATCTGCAAACTGCCATGTGTAACTGGGTGGTTGTTTCAGTTTTAATGTTTCCATTAACAGCAAAGCTTCGGCGTCAGCTTGCAAGTATATCCTAGGTGTTCTTGGCCTCGCCTTGCCTGTTTTTATTTGCACTATCTCGATATCTTCTATGTTTAAATTAACCAAATCATCGGTTGTTATGTATTTACAAGAATCTGGAACTGGTTCCCCAAGTCTAATTTTCAGTAAATCTAACCTTCCTTCTAACGGAATCTTTGGATTGCGTATTGTAAACTCGGGTCTTAGCAGTAATTTTTGGTAACTATCATTATGATGGGTAATTAGCTGATTTGCAAGTCTATCAGCTCTAATTTTCAAATCTTCCATTATGATCGGTAATGGCTGTTCTATACCAGAAAGCATATAGAATTTCCAATTGACATCGACCTCTTCTTTGGCGTTTGTTGAAAAAATTTCCATCGCTTCCGACTTGCAAATCCTCGTGCAGTTTTTTATGGACTGCACTATTTCCAACGTTGATTTTATTACAATTCTATGGACTGCGCTGCCGATATCTCCTGCGCCTGGTAAATAATTACTTTGTACACCCAGAAACGATATACCATATGCTGCACGCTCACACCATGCCATATTGGCTATGGCACTTATGCGCGGTATAGTGCGCGATTCAAGTTTGTGGATAATATCATTGGCGCTTGCTTGCGTGTCTATTCTCGAGGCTAATGCAAAACCGTCTTCTTTTGATGAAACCATTCTGTTTGCTTCCTTTTCAGCTCATTGCCCGAAGACAATGTTACCGTATAGTACCGTACCATCTATTGTATTATATATAAACGTAACAAGGCTGATCTTCAAGTCCTTACTCCTGAGATAACATACGTAGAAAGAATAGCAGGATTAGCAATAGCTAGTCCACAATTTTTGCATAGGTATCCCATTTTATCCCAATCATATAACTGGAGCATCATGTCCGAACAATCTGGACAATCTAACGATTCTTGTAGTTGGTTATCTATGCCTGTCGCAGCTGCTTCGGTCGGCAGTTTTTCTAACGTTATTACGTCTTGTGTTAGTCTAGCTCGTCTCACTTTTTTTGTCTTCCTACCTTCCAATAACAAAGTATATAATAGATATCGATTTACTAAAGTTACTATAGATACTTTAATGAGCAAATCGAGTCTGATGAGTTCACTTCAAATGCTTAGGGTTCATGTAGCTCCAGTTGGTTTTGAAGTTGATCGGATAGTCTTACCCGCAGTCGGAATGAAAGCGGACAAAGTGTGGCTTATCACACACAGTAATCCTAGTGTTGACATGGGAAATCAATTTGTCTCATCAATACGAGATAAGTTAAAGCAGGCAAGAATAGAATGTCTGCAAACCGAAGCTGATAGAACGGATCTTTTTGATACTCTAAGAGCTCTAAGGATAATAATTTTAAAAGAAAAAGCCAACTCCATTCTTGTAAATGTGTCTGTGGGTAGTAAGATTCAGGCCATTGCTTCAATGATGGCGTGTATGATGTTTAAAGATACTGCTACGATAAAACCCTATTACGCAGTTCCTGAAAGATATACCAGCTCTGTGGCGAAGGAAGAGAAACAAGAAACTGAAGGTCTTAAAGAAATTATTGGTCTTCCAGAGTATAAGATTGAGATCCCTAGTGATAAATTGATAAGGTGTCTAGATTTAATAAATCGAAAAAGTGCTGGGAAGAGTGGTGTCCGTAAACGCGATTTAAAGGACTCAGCTATAGAAGCTGGCCTCATCCAGGAGGATGAAAAAAGAATAACCAATAGAAAGAGGACAAAAGAACTATACAGTGAACAAGCAGCCTATATGTCCCTAAATAAGAATCTGATAGAGCCATTGCAAAAGTATTGGAGGTTTATTACTGAAACTAAGGTTGGAACACATCATATTATCTCCTTAACTGATGAGGGAAAAAACGCTTTGCATTTCCTTAGTGCAGGTATTTGAAAATCTATGAACAATTCTACTCATATTGGATTTATAATTCTTAAATAGTTAAGAATGAACATTGCATTTTTAAGATTATTTCAAGGCGGGAAGTAAAAGCGAGACCAAAAATTATTTCTAATCATAGTAAATTGTTATGACCACTTCGAATATATAGCATAATTCATCTTCTAGTCATGAGAAGACACGTTAACTCAACATTTTCTACAGTGCATAATAGATTTTCGAAATAATTCTATTCTACTACCTCCTACCATGCTGGCTAGGTGATTCCAATAAAATTAGCAATTGATCGCTACATCTCAAATCTTGTCAAATCCACAAGGATTGATTCTAGAGTTAGGAGGTTAGCAACTGAAATAGCTAACAAGTCTAACAATCATCTTCTTGCCGATAGTAAATCTCCCAACGGACTAGTTGCGGCATATCTATACTTCGCAGCAATATTGTTAGGAGTCAAGTCTTGTCTACCCATGTCAAGTCTTGCTGGTGTTACCGAATTTGAGGTCCGCAGTAGATGTAAAGACTTGTTGACATGTTTTAAGATAACCATTACTGTGAAGCCTCTATCACGCTAAACATATGAGCTACTTACAGTGAGATGGAAGGCGGCAACAAGAAGTACCAATCACAGTATATAATAAATATCATATGACTCAATTTCCTATAGATACTTTATTGAGTCTAATGAGTTCCCTTCAAATGCTTAGAGTTCATGCAGCTCCTGTTGGTTTTGGAGTAGGGTTAGTTATAACTTACTATATACTTTATATGTAATTACTCTACTATATTAGATATGATTATGTTAGCACATTATAACGCTAGTAACAAGTCTTCAAGCAATCATGCAACAACAGCAGTTTCTACTCCCTTAGCCAAATGTCCTAGCTGTAGCAACGAAAAGATAATCACGGATTCTGAGTCTGGGGAGATAATTTGTGTCAAATGTGGTCGAGTAATTTCTGATAAATTGCAGGAGATAGGACCAGAGTGGCGTACGTTTTCCACAGATGAGACTGAGGCAATGACGAGAACTGGAATCCCACAATCACTGGCTCGTCATGATATGGGGTTATCAACAATCATCGGAAGAACTGACAGAGATGCAAGCGGTAACAAGCTTGATGCAGCTATGCGTACTACGATGAACAGGTTAGCTACCTGGGATATGAGGTCTCAACTGCATACTCCCAAAGATAGGGGTCTTAGACAAGCTTTCTTCCAACTCGATGTATTAAAAGATAAGCTAGGATTGTCAGATAGCATACTCGAGAAAACAGCATACATCTACAGGAAAGCTCAGTCAAGGAAGATTACTCGTGGCAGAACTGTTTCTGGAGTCTTAGCAGCTGCTGTGTATATTGCATGTAGAGAAATGGGAGCTCACAGAACATTGGATGATATAGCGACAGCTTGCAATGTAAAGCGTAAAGAACTCTCAAAAGATTTTAGAGTGCTTCACACAAGACTTGACCTTAAAATCCCACAACAAGATCCTATGAAATGTATAGCTAAGGTTGCAAGTAAGGCTAAGCTAAGTGAGAAGACAAAACGACAGGCAGCACAAATTATGAGCAGCGTTACAAGAGAAGAAATATCGGCAGGAAAAGATCCTATGGGACTTGCTGCGTCAGTACTCTACTTATCAAGTATAAAAAATGGAGAGACTATTACTCAATCAAATATTGCAGAAGCAGCAGGAGTTACGGAAGTTACTGTCAGAAATAGGGCCAAAGAATTAAGAAAAAAACTTGAGTTCAATTAGTCGATCAGATCTGAATAAATAATCATTCCAAATAGTATCATCGTTGGCCTCATAATTGTTACGTAGGTGTTAGCAGTGTCAAGCCAAACTGCTTAGTAACTGAATTGCAAGAATCTGCAAGTAACTCTGTATATCTTTTGTATGTCATAATTGACAGCATTAGTAGTCTTGTCATCAAAGATTTCTGATTGGTGGTAAGCCAAATGCTATGATGTCTCGACCCATATTTTCTGTTCCCGGCATTCCGTGTCCTATTGAGGTCCCGCGAACTCCAGCAGGTGAACCCCCACTAGACTCCCAAAGTCTCTTACATGTGTCGTTATCTAGTGCAAAGATTATCCTAAATGGATTTAATTATTTTTAAATAACTAATATACTCTGTATAAATAAAAGCGCTTTATAATAAAACATGAATTGGAAGCAACTAACCTGAAGAACGTAGGGCATATTGTTGGTAGCAATTCTGAGCAGCTCATAATGGAAGGCATATTCTAATTTCGTTAAAACCCTACGCTCTCCCCATACTAAGAAAACATACATCTCAGCATTAACAAATTTTATGAAATATAAAAAATTCAGTAGCACAAATCAGTTACTGCAAGGAGAAACTAAAGTGATTCAATACTCCATAATAGACTGCATTGTTTATCTCAAAGAGATAAAAGGGCTATCAACACAGACACTAATAGTTTTCTCTGCGGCCCTCAAACACCTTTACGACATGAACGATATTATTCTTAACTGGAAAAAAATTAATAGTTTCATAGGAGAATTAGCACGTACTGTAAAAGATAGGGCCCATACCAGGCAAGAGATCGAGAAAATTTTAGAAAAATGTGACGAACGCAAAAAAAGTTATGATCTTGTTGCAAAGTTCAGCAGGTCTTCGAATTGGAGCGTTGCCTGAACTTAGAATTAGAAGTTTGACGAAAATAGAAAAATATGGTATATACAAGATTTTAGTTTATGAAGGTACATCAGACGAATATTACTGCTTCTGCTCATCTGAGCGTGCACATGCTATAGATAATTATCTGCAATATAGACGCCTATACCGTGAGCAGATAACTCCTCAATCGCCTTTGATCAGGGAGCAGTTTGACAAAACAAGTCCATTCATGCCTAAAGCATGTCATATAAAGAGAGAAACTATGGCTAACACAATTAACCAAGTACTGCAAGATGCTGGGGTGCGAGATAAACGAATATTAAAAGAAGGTGAAAGAAGACAAAAACGCCGTGATATTATGAATGATCATGGTTTTCGTAAGTTTTATGTCACGACTATGACAAATGCTGGTGTGAGTCCTCTTTATATAGAGCTACTACTAGGCCATCGCATAAAAGGTGTTAAGGATTCGTATTTTAAACCAACCGAGGGAGACTTACTAGAAGGTAATGATAAGATGCTAGGCTATGTTTCAGCAGTAGATGATGTTACTATCGACGATTCTCACAGACTGCAAAGGAAGGTGTCAGAATTAAAGAAGGAAGGTGATCAGATCCTAAGACTAAAGCAGGAGAAGGATAGTGAAATGCAAACTATGAAGCAGAAGTATGAAGGAATGAGTTCAACACTTCAAAATATTCTAACTGTCATATCAAACCTTGAACAGCCCGTTGGCAAAAATAAGATAGCACAGGAGCTGATCCTACAAAGAGGCAAGATCTCCTACTGTTGTAATTATCACAGTGCGATTGGCGTCACGAGGAGATGGAGATTAGAATATACTACCACTCCTGAATTTCTCTCCGGACATGCGGAAAGGTTTCCCTCTACGCCCATTAGTAAGTGTCCATAAAATCCAAAAATAAAATTGAAGTTAGATGCAAGCACAAGCCATTCTTCATTTAGCAGTATTGTCCGTTTCCCAAATACCAAAGCCATTATTCTCTGTATCCGTGCATACAGCAAAATAACCCATACCTGGCACCGGACGTTTTGGGGATATAACTTTGCCTCCCAACTGTTCTACTTTGGCGGAATATTCTTCAATTGATTTTACATCAAAATAGCTTGTAATTCCTTGCTGATGTGGCATCTGTCTTTTCATCATACCGCCATAAAGAGCCTCATTCCCTTTATCATCCACTGTTGATATCAACCAATACTCCATGTTTCCGACGAACCAGACCATTTATCCATCTTCCACCCAAACAAATCACTATAGAACTTTTTTGATCTTTCGATGTCATCTGAAGGAATTTCAAAATGCACTATTGTTGGCATATCTCTTTCTCCATTTCCGTCACGTTCGATTTCCTGATGGCCAATACTATACAAATTATTGTATATGACTATGCAAGGGAGTAAAAGTATAGTTGCAATAAATTAAAGGTCGCAGAAAGTCAACCTCCCGTTCTGTCGATCGCCAATAGAAATCAGATACTCCGGTATCATGGGAAAATTTGACTCGATTACGAAACCCAGATCAAGATCTAAACCAAAAATACTGTTAGAGCATCTCACTTAGATTCCTGCAAACCATAGGGAATTGTAAGGAAGTAGTTCGAGTTCTAAAAGTATTGGAGCTACTTACAGAGCGTGGGAAGGTGTCCACGTATTATTACAATACGTAAACATCATGAATCAAAAAAAGAAATGGAGTTGTTTTACTTTGTATTCTCACAATACTTTACTAATTCATTCAAGAAATGAGACCAACCTTCATCGTATTGTTTGGCCTTTTCATCTGCTTTAAATCCCGTATGTAGCAATTTCAGACTCGTTTTGTTATTCTCGATTTTTTCCAGTTCCCATGTCACAACTGTTCTCGGAAAATCGGGCTCGTACGAATCTTCCCACGTATATGAGGCACTTGCTACCACCTTGTCAAAGTATTCGCCTGCAAAAGGCATTTTCTGCTCCTCCTTCTACATATTTGATGTGTGGTCTATATTTTCTGCCGTATTCTACAACCGCATGTTTTGGTTCTAAGACAACAATTTCTTTGCAATTTCTTGCGTAAACCTGTGTTACTTTTCCTGTATTGCCGCCTTGGTCTAACAAGAACATCGCGAGGTGTAATATCTATATGCTGGAGCATTAATTGAATTCTTTTCTTAGATTCGAGGGTCAAAAACGATTCTTGTAACTTAATAACGAAATTGTTAAACGGCTCGTTGATATTTGCCATAATGTGTCTGCCTGTTTGTTCTAAAATACAATGTTTAATCTTTATGACCACAGAATACCTGAAAGGATTAGTTAGCTATATCGTGTACGAGCATTCTGGATATAATATATACGAAACATTATATCCGTTGTCCTATACAGGTACTAACTTGGCTGTAGTAATTGGTTTTCCTCCTTGCATAAGATATTAGAACCAAGAGAAGGAATATGACCGCTGTCTTCCAAAAGATACGAAGATGTTTATAGAATCGTCAAATCGAAGGAAAAGTAAGATACTAATAGCAGCTTTAGAGATAGATGAAGATTACAGGTTCCCAATCTATTTCTTCACATTATTTGCATACAATTTGTCTTGTTACATCCTTATGAAAGACGATCAATAAGCATCAATATGTGTGAATCAAAAAGTTAAAACATGAGGTGCAGGTGACATTCGTTCTTTGGTATTCACTCTATTGTCGATTTCTCTTAACATCCAGTCTTGATGGTTCTCTCCACTGTAGGGTATGAAGACATCAGCTCTTATAACACCATTTAATGATTCGATTTTCTTAAGTACTGGATCAATTTCGAATATGCTGCGAGCAACAAGCTGAAAATTTATAACATCCTCTTGGTTAATAAAAGGCACTACAATAACAAATCTAGCTTCTAGCTCCTCCTGAATGCGCCTGATTGATTTTTGATAATCATACCTTCTTCCTCTATCTAATCTGAGAATCATTCCAAATCTGATATATCCTTTCAGATTCAATGGATTAGTAGCAACAATAAAGTTTAGAATCCTGTTTTCTTGCATTTTCTTAAGTCTAGCGCTTATGGTTTTAGAACTAGCTGAAACTCTCTTTGCAATCTCATAGATTTCCATTCTTGCATCAGAAATCAAACACTTTATTATTTTGAAGTCAGTCTCTCGAACCTTTAGCTTTATGGGGTAAGAATGTCCTACAACACGGTTTTGAATAAGAGCAGGCTTTAATGCCTCTGCAAGTGATTGAATTTTTTCTTCATGCTCCTTCCTTATAGCAACACCCAATACAGATACTCCACCAATACAATTCACCTCCAGGATCACCTGCCTCAGCTGCTTAATGCGATTCAAGGTCTGTTGAACCGCCTTTATATCTCTGACAATTAAATAGCATACTTCGGAGTATCCGAAGATTGTATGATCTATTAACGTTACAAAGCGTTGAATGATATCCTCTGAAATCAGTCTCTTAACTCTTGTCTTTATTGCGTTTGTGCTCATTCCAATTGAAACCCCTATACTTCTATAAGACGTTCTGCAATCACGAATTAGAATACGGAGAATCTCGATGTCTATATTGTCTAATGCGTAAGTCTGCATTACCTACTTGGAGGTAGTACACACTTATAAATACAAAAGTTCCGTTTTGTGCAGTCTGACTTGCACCAGATTTATCTTTTTTTAGTGGTGAATATGCAATCATGTCTACCAACATAGACTTTAAGACAAAGAACGCAATCATAATTGGAGTGGTTTTGATTGTCAGCATGACAATAAATGGAATGCCTACAGCTGCTGCATTAGAGCAAATACACTCAAGCCGTGAAGTTTCTGCATCGGTTGACCGGCTATGGAACACTATTACAAATCTAGGCAATGACACCGCTTGGAATCAGGTCGACACTATGAAGATCACCAAAAAGACAGGCAACATAATTGAAGCAGATACCACGGTTGGCCCGCAAGCCCTTCACCTGAAGAGTCATGAGATCGTAATGTTACATCCAAAACAATCGGTGGTAACAAATGTCACTCAAGGACCTATAACAGGCAGCAGAGTAGTTACATTAAGTCCATTGTCCGAGAACAAGACAAAGATTGATGTATTATGGAGTGTCGATATGCCCGGAGTTCCTTTTTTTGCAAAAGGTATTGCAAAAGATGGCTTCATGAAAGCAACAGAACAGGCACTCAATAGACTCACTCAGGCTGCTGTACGATAGTTGTTTGTACCCACGGTAATATGTTACTACCAGAACCCCACATCTTTTTTCTATTTTCTGCAAAATTAGAACGCAACTAATCTACAACGACTTTTCTGCAACATTTCGATAGCAAGTTAGTTCGAACACAATTAATCCACAACGAAAGTGCAACGAAATACCTACTCTGGGACACGAGTTTGTAGACACAAGACGTACGTACCATGGAAAGCAGAGGGATATGGCGAAGGAAGGTCGCAACAGCAACAGCAAGGGCTTCTTGAGATGATAGAACAATAATGGTAGTCACCATCAGAGACAGTCTGGAGGTATCTGCACCTCTTGATCGAGTATGGGATATCGTTGCAGATGTGGACAACGACCCAAAGCACAGGCCTAACATCCGTACAGTCAATAATATTAGTAAGGACGGGAATGTGATTGAAAGAGAAGTTACAGATCCGTCTCTCATATCCATCATTCATCTGTGCTTAGAAAAATACCATGAAATGTTACTGGGTGCAGAATCAGTCTTAGGTTATTTTGGCTTTGATAGGACTGTCTATGGAGATACTGCCAACAAACATAGAAAATGGTGACATGATCTTGGCGAAGCGAACAAGGTGACACAAAGACTGAGAGAATGTAAAAGTTTAAGAAAATTTGTGTACTTTGTGCACTCTCCCTCTCACTGTGGTGTTTCGCATATTATTACCTTATTTTACAAGATGATTATTACATGTCAACAATATCAGAAGCGGAAACATCCAAACCGCTGCAACAAAAAAAGATGCAAGAATGCAACAAATGTAAAGCAGCAGGATTCCCTAACCAGTTGATTGGCTTCGAAAAGGTGGGAGAAGATTCCACAACAGGGATAATCATGTGGAAGCTAATAGACGACAACGGTGTAGAACACAAACACAAATTCGTACAGGATTTACCTATTGATAAGTCACCAGCCGCGACTTCGTTTAGACGCCGAAGAGTTGTGGATGTAGCTGCAGTTACAGACGTAGTAGAACTAAAAAAGTTGCTTGCATTAGGTTGGGAATATAAAACATCATATCCTGCAACAATCGCTAATATACCACACTATATAATGGTGAAAAGAGAATAGGAATAAGAGCTTTAGCGATAAAGAGACAATCCGCAAGATATTTTTTCAAATGGTAATTTATACCAGACGGAAGCAATGATAGCAGAAACAAGTTCCAGTATTTCTAGTGAAGTTAACCTATACCTGCTATTATAGCTCTAACTGTTTTTCTCCATGACTTTTTACTATGATTCACACTTATACCTAAAAATTCACTTGCTATTAATCCATCATAAAGAGCTACAAATCCTGACGCTATAGCTTCTGTGTCTGTATCTTTTCTAAAGAATCCGTTTTCCATCTGACGATCTAGATATTCTTTGACAACATTGATTGTTTTTATTCTTTGTGCGTACAATACCTTTTGTAGCTTAGGATTTCGGGCGGATTCAGCTATTATTTCACAAAATACCTTTTCATTTTCTCTTTTTTCTATTTTATGAAAGTTTTCATAGAACTGTTCTGCATTAGATACTAGATCTTCTTTTGTTGTCGCGAATATCTGAGATAACTGCCCTTTTAGTACTTTCAGATTATTTTCGCAAATAACATAAAATAAGTCTTCCTTACTTTTGAAATAAAGATACAACGTACCCTTGCTCAGGTCTGCTCTCTGAGCTATGTCATCCATTTTAGTCTTATCCAATCCATATTTGGAAAAACATTCAATCGCTGACTGAATTATTCTTTCTTTGATTTCTGTTTTGTATTCTGAAGTAACCTTTGGACACATTTCTATTGTTTTTTCCTCCTTCTCTAGTTTGTTTACCTAATGATACTTAAAATATTGTTGTCTGTGATATTTTTATTTTCATTAGCGATATAGTTGCACCAACTATCCACATTCTTTCTCGAATAATATGGGCAACAGTTACTAATAAACATAACTGACCAGTCAGTTAGATTTATTAACTACTTTGTATATTCCCTTTCAAGCATGATATTATCCTCAACAACTGGCAGCAATCAAGAGCGAATATGCTCAAACATTCTGTCTCCACGATCGACATTTTCTAATAGTATTATCAATTCAACTGAGGATGAGCTATGTACCAAATACAAATACAATACCAATACTCAATTCAACAAAGTCTTGATAATAGGACTAGGACAATTAGGATTAACTGTCGCAAGATATGTTACCGAAAAAGGATTCGATACTTATGGCTTTGATATAAGTAATCAAGCTATAGAGCGTGCAGAGAAGACGACAGCAGTAAAGAAAGCGATTAACTTTGGGGAATTTGATGTTTACATTATATGTGTATCTACTCATAAGCCTGATGATTTGTTTTCTCCACAAATAGACGGATTGCTGTCAATTGCTGAAAAGATTTCACGAGAGGCAAAAGACGGAGCACTTGTATCAATAGAAAGTACCATTCCCAATGGGACATCGAAGAAGGTATTTGAAATGTTAAGTCATAGATTACACGTAGTTCATGCTCCACATAGATGGTATGCTGCAGAAGAGAAAGAACATGGTGTAAATCAATTGCGAGTAATAGGAGGAGTATGTGATTGTTGTCTCAAGGCAGGTCTGCAATTTTATGGTCTTAATAATGATACTACAAATACTACAAATACTACTATCGGCATCACCAATCCTATTACTTCTAATAGCATTGATGGTAACAATAATAATTACGATGACAACAACGGCAATGAGAACAAGGACAAACAGAAGAGCTTGGGTATTCCTATGCATCCAGTATCAGAAGTGGAAATTGCTGAAACAACAAAAATAGTTGAAAACGCACACAGATATCTACAAATAGCATTTGCTGAAGATCTTTATCTATACTGTCAAGCAAATGACATAAACTTTCCTGAATTACGAGATGCTCTAAATACTAAATGGAATGTCAACATTTTAGAACCAAGAGAGGGAATAGGAGGTCACTGCCTGCCAAAAGATACAAAGATGTTTCTGCAATCATCAAATCGAAACAATAGCAAGATACTAACAGCAGCTATGGACGTAGATGAAGATTACAAAAGATTTAGAGCCAAACTGGAAAAACAGATCAAGTCTGCCACTTATTGAACGTGGTCCCAAAAGCCAGTGATTGTTAATGGATGATTTAAACAAAGACGAACGTATCGACGATAGGGACACCCATAAAAAACTCCCACATCAGCCATCATCATCAAAATCAGTGGTGCCAGAAACTTCTGAAAAAATAAGAACTTCTGCATGGATAACACTGGCGATCCTAGGATGTACCCTTCTAGTTACATTCTATGGAGAGACTATGTTATTACCAGCTATTCGTGACATTATTGGAGATTTTCATATTTCGTACAGTACATCTTCTTGGATACTTACCGCATATCTTATCTCAGGCGCTGTTATGACTCCTATTGCTGGAAAGTTATCTGATATCTATGGACGAAAGAAAATGGTTTTAATAATACTCATAATTTATATCATAGGAATTTCTGCTGGTGGACTCTCCAGCAACATATCTTATCTTGTTATTGCAAGAGTTATTCAAGGAATCGGTATATCCATGTTTCCAATAGCTTTTGGAATTATAAGAGATCAATTGCCAAAGGAGAAGCTCGCTATAGGCGTAGGAGTATTCAGCTCAATGTTTGCTGCAGGATCAGTAGTGGGATTAGCAGTAGGTGGAAGTATAATCAATAACTTTGGATGGCATGCTACGTTTCTTTCCATAGTGCCGGTTGCCATTATCCTCTGGGTTGTAATCAATAGATTTATCCGAGATAATAAAGCTGAATCAGAAACCTTCATTAGTTTGGGACAACCTCCGAGTACTAAGTATTCTTGGAAGCAACCCAAAGCTACTGCGAAAAGTGCAAGCAGTATTGATCTAAAAGGCGCCATAGCCTTGGCTGTTACGATAGCCTCTTTTTTACTTGCCCTTACATACATCGGGAATAGCAATAACCTAAACTCGTCTCCCACACAAATTACAGTAGTTTCATTAGCCTTGTTATCAATGGGATCATTAATTTTATTTGTTATTATTGAAAGAACAGCAGTATCCCCATTAATCGAGCTTGGTTTAATGGCACACAAAGTTCTTCTTCCTGCTAATATCGTTATCTTGATTTTTGGAATCACTATGTTCATGGTATATCAGACTATTCCAATATTAGTAAGAAGTCCTCAGCCTCTTGGATTTGGTGGAGATGCTGTAGCTAGTGCAACTGTTCAACTACCCTTTATGATCGTAATCCTGGTATTTGCTCCTTCTTCAGGTTTCATTGTGTCTAAGATAGGTAATCTTAAACCAACTGTAGCAGGAACTATCATTATGACCGTTGGCTTCTTCAGCCTCTTTATATTTCACTCAACAGAAAATATGGTTGCAATAAACCTAGCAGTGGTAGCTGTTGGAATCTCATTGATACAAGTGGGTGCATTTAATATTACAATGGAGTATACCCCACTAAAATTTAGTGGAGTATCACTCGGCATGTCAGTCGTACTATTCTTGGTTGGAAGCTCGATTGGACCTGCAATAGCAGGAATTTATATGCAAACACATCAAGAGCTTGCAAAAGGAGTCACTACTGGGAGCTTTCCCTCACCAATATCCTACAATCTTATATTTCTAACAGCAGCCTTGATTTCAGCAATATCTATTACGCTTGTAATAATTTTACGAAGAAGGATCACGCAATCACAATCAACGTTGAAGAAGTTAGAAATGGAAGCATCGAATATGAGACAGGATGCACGAAGAGATGAGGTCGGCAAAAATGATTGAACAGAATGGGTTAAGTGTTCTTAAGAAAGAAGAGTATTCGCCCTCTCCTTCTCGGTTTCAAAATTTTGATTATGCGTTAGGCGACCATCAACATTAGCTGCGTGAGACTACTGAATTGTCGCTTGATTGTTTACTTTAAGTTAGCTTAGGAATAACTTGTGAACATTTTCTTTGGTAATATGAAGTTTGTATACTTCATCTTCTTTTACTATAAAGATTTGATCATGCATTTCGAACAGTTCTATCAGATCTTTTATATCCGAATTTAACAAATTATCAGTCTTGTACGCACAGTACATCAATCCAGCTATTCTATTGTCATCATAATCTTTCTCTATATCTAGAGACTGCCTTAGCGAAGATTTCTTCACGTCATTCATTAGAAAATCCAAGCAGCATACCTGCTTGTTAGAAGCGTTCTTAACAACGTTTTCTATCACTTTGCCACAGTACTTCATGATATTTTTCTGGCTTTGGATTTGTAATTGCTGTCCCTCTTTAGGTTTTTGAGAAGAATAGTAATATGGCTCAACCGTACCATCATACCACTTTAGTTTAGTTAGAAGTTCAGTGGAAGGACTGTGCGGCGGTCCAAAAAAACATTTAAACAAGTTACCTTCTTTGGCAAGCCTATCCATGGACTTTAACATTCGTATCATAGAATCATCATCTGAGTAGATTATTAGATGATGTTTTCTAGGTACTTCTGATTGCTGCTTTTTTAACCACTTATCCACAGCATCTTTTACTATTGAATTTATAGAAACTCCTCTTTGATTTGCTATCTCTCCTAGTTGCTCATGAGCTTGATCATCAAATCCTCTAACAATCAGAGTATGTGTCAACACTAAACTATTTATTAGACGAGTATATAACTAATGCTATCAAGATAGCAGAATTACATAGGATTATATATCGCTATCATGCTATCATACCAGATGAGTAAAAGTCGTGAAAAACATGTGAATTATGATAACGAAAGTCTAACTCAAAGTACGCTAAAAGATAGAGATGTCTATGATCTGTTACTAAAAATACCTGCAGGAAAGGTTTCCACCTATGGAGATCTTGCAAAAGCACTTGGAAATCCCTTGGCGTCAAGGCAAATAGGGAAAATACTTGGTAGGAATCCGAACCCCATTAAAGTGCCATGTCACAGGGTAGTGATGTCAGATGGCAAGGTTGGCGGGTACTTCTATGGTAGCGATAGAAAGAGAGAATTACTTGAACAAGAAGGAATATCCTTCACAGATGAAATCGTTAAGGATTTTAAGAAGGTTAGAGTCTATCCTCAAAAACAATAAGACTACTGCGCTGACATAAAGTAAAGATGAGTTAACTAAGGAAACAAAGTGATATAATGAAAAATATACAGGAAGAGATTGCAGATATTGACTGGCAACCTGTAACAGAAGAAATGAATGAAAAAGGATATGCTTTGGTGATTTGTGGATTGATTAGGACTTATCTTTAATTAATGAGATGATAAAAGGAAATGAACTGGCAGCAGATGCGAATCCAAATGATTGGCGAGCTGGTTCTTCTCGTTAGTGGATTAGCTTTTCTTAATCCTGCTATGTGTCTCTTATCCAAAAGAAAGCTTATTTGGACAATAGGCTTTGCCTTGGAACGCATCTCAATAGATACACAAGCTCAGCCCATAGCGCGACTGTAATCATATCATACAAATTGATCATACCACTTTATAAGGTAAATATATGTTGACTAATTATTTTTATATATGTATGCTAGGCTCGAGAGATCTATGTAAGATCTTTCTTTTATTGGATAGTAATTTCCCCCATCTTCCCATTTCGATAGTCTTTTGCCGCTCGGAGAACCTCTTCGTTAGTATTCATAACAAATGGACCATATCTGGCCACTGGTTCGTTCAACGGAACTCCGCCTATTAGAAGCATATCGAGCGCGGATTTATTAGTAGAAGTTGCAGCAACACTGAATGCTACTCCTTCTCCTTCTTTATCAAAGACGACCATCTGTCCTGTCTTTGCAATCTTTTGCTTTTCTGCAGGTCCAAACAAACCCTCTCCATTGATAACATATGCAAAAGTATTGTACTCCTTTGGAATTGGTTGTATCAATTTAGATCCTGGTTGAAGAGTAAAGTGCAGATAAAAGATAGGTGCTCGAGTGTCTATTACAGCGCTAGAGCCTAATGCTTCCCCAGCAATAACCTTAACTTTAACCTTACCATCTTCTGTCTGTGCTAAAGGAATCTTTGCAGAAGGGACATCTTGATACCTTGGCTTTATCATCTTATCACGCTGTGGTAAATTGACCCATAACTGAAATGCATGCAACTTTCCACCCCTATGCATGAAATCCTTCTCTGGCATCTCAGAGTGAATAACGCCAGCTCCTGCTGTCATCCATTGTACATCACCTGGTCCAAGCTTTCCAGAGTTTCCTCTAGAATCTTTGTGCTCAAACTTACCTTCAAGCATATATGTAACAGTCTCAAATCCCCTATGAGGATGGTCTGGTGCTCCCTTTGCTGCACCTGGCTTCCAATATTTAGGACCCATTTCATCTAATAGAAGAAATGGATCAAAATCTAATAGAGCATTAGTTGGAAAGGATCTATGTACAACAAAGCCTCCACCTTCTGTCGTCTCTAAGCTGTTTATAATACGAGAAACAGTACGAGAATGGCATTGTTCTTGTTTATTATTCAAGTGTTTATCTTCTATTTTTGTTGTCATACATATTAGTATGATACTAATATACTATTTAACTTTAGTAGTATGATACAACTTAGTTGATAATTATTACCAAAGTTGGTAGCTTACAGATAGCCATCTATTAAATTAAACGGGAATCTTTCCTCATAGGGTATTCGCGTGAATGAATTTAGGTAGTTACTATTCAACGTTTTTATAACATTTAGACAATATCTGATGAGTTAATCGGGTATGTAAAGCTGAAAAATTGCTACGGCGTACTGATTACTATGGCTTTCAATTCGGGTTAATAGCTGATTTTGAAGAAAGACAAAGCGATGCCGGATTCTTTTACACTCTGAAGTTAAGTTATGAATTAGGATTACACAGGACACTTCCTGTCATAGAACAATTACAAAAAGGGATCTTCAACAGCAGTTATCTTCATTTCGAAAACTTGAGTATTGGATATACTTATCCGGATCGTATGTGTCGATGCACAATCTTCCCAGCGAAGCTTTGTAGCGTTATGGCACAATGAAGCAACAACTACCTGTTGTTACAAACATTATGTTTAAAAGAGTAAGTAAAAAGTGTATATCCTAATGGCTTTAACCATCACCGACATATTGAGAAAAAAACTAGAAAGTATTGAAGAGACGACTACTATTCAAGAAGCAGCAAAGAAAATGAAAGATAGGGATGTGAGTTCATTGATAATAGTCGATATGAGCGGTAAACCGGTGGGTTTAGTTACTGAACGTGATTTAGTCAGAAAAGTGTGCATTAATGATGTACCTACTAGCACCGTGACAAGTAAAGAGATAATGTCTTTTCCTCTTATTACTATCAAGGCTACTTCATCTCCATCAGCAGCAGCTGACATGATGTTAAAAAACAACGTAAGACATTTACTTGTCGTTGATGAAGGTAGTGCAAACAAGCCTATTGGACTAATTACTCCACTTGACTTTACAAGATATCAAGAATATACAGCTGACGAGGACAAAGAAGCCATTGAAAAAATATTAGAAAACTATATGTCATCACCTGATGCAGACGCCTTTACTGGTGTGTAATCTCCGTTGCATAGCAACAACAACTTTTTAACTTTCAACTCGTCGAGTTTAGTCACGCAACTTTAAATTGGACTCAGGAGGATCTATCCTTGAATCTTTCTAATGCTTCTTTAAGCTATGCATATGATTTTTTCGATCATTCCTGAATGTCATATTTCTATTATCTCTGATTTATTGGATTTCTGTGCATCTATGATATAGTGATCTATTGTATTACATAGAAAGTGAGCATTTTTACTTCAATACTTCTAAAACATTATATGCCGTATCTGTTAATTCAGTTGCTGATTTCATATTAATAAAAACCACGAACATTTGTTAAATCATTGGTAAGTTAAACTTACATCCATTATGATCCGGTACCTGTAAGGTTGTCTCCTGCAGCTTGATCTACATGTCACTAGCAGTATTCTTGGTTATAACGAAAATCTTAGATAGCTGACCCCGCAATATATTCATACGATACATCTTCCCGAATCTCGACTATCTGAACTTCGCTTAGCCTCCATCATCCAAGCTAAGATCATACTCACAACAATTAGAAGCCGAGAGCTCCGCATCGAAAATCATTACCATCTCATATATTACCCGGCCGTTCGTTGTCGGGAGGGGTGTAACCAATGACTACAAAGCCATGGCCAGCACTGCCGTTGACAGAATGGAAAGACACCTATGACACGCTACACATGTGGACCCAAATCGTCGGCAAGATCCGGCTCGCAGTCACCCCGCTTGCGAATCACTGGTGGAATGCTACTCTGTATGTTACGCCTCGCGGACTCACAACATCCGCCATGTCCTGCAAAGGTCTACTCTTTCAGATAAACTTCGATTTCATCGCTCACCTGCTGCTCATCGAAGCGAATGACGGTTCGACCAAGACAATCACTCTCCGACCGCGCTCAGTAGCTGAGTTTTATCAAGAAACGATGGCCGCCTTGGGATCGCTTGGGATACCTGTAACCATCTGGACCACGCCGGTCGAAGTGCAAGATCGAACCCCATTTGAGAACGATCAGAAACATGCGGCTTATGATCCCGAATACGCGCAGCGGTTCTGGCGCATTCTGGCGCAGGCCAGCCGGGTGTTTGCGGACTTTCGTTGTCGGTTCACTGGCAAAGTGAGCCCTGTACATTTTTTCTGGGGAGCCTTTGATCTGGCCGTCACCCGCTTTTCCGGACGTCAGGCGCCTTCGCACCTAGGCGTGCCAAACGTAGGCCGGTTTGTGATGGTCGAAGCCTATTCGCACGAATTGAGTAGTTGCGGTTTCTGGCCAGGTGGTGGACCGGTTAAGGAACCAGTTTTCTATGCCTACGCCTATCCCGAGCCTCAGGGCTTCAAGGGCTACCCCATCCAGCCGGCGGAGGCGTTCTACCATACGGAGATGAGCGAGTTCGTGCTGCCCTACGATGTGGTCCGTACCACGAAGTCACCTGAGGAGGTCTTGTTGGGTTTCTTGCAGAGTACTTACGAAGCAGCGGCGACCTGTGCTAAGTGGGATCGACCTGCATTGGAGCGTCACTAAGTAGTATATCGGTATCAACTCCGTCTACCCCTCTCAGTTTGAACGAACAGACATGGCATGTAGAGAAAGAGAAATAGGTATTGTTTCGATTATTGCAATTATTCTATCTTCATATCGCCTAAGTATCCGGGTTTGTATTCTAGATGTTTAATGAATTTACAATATGATTATTCATAAGTTTTGTTTTCTGATATCTAGACTCATCTGATGATGTAAATTGTGAACAAATCCGAGTCCTATGATTACTTAGCAACTTGCGATAGATTCCGACACGCATAGTCCTTAATCCTTAACTCAAGCACAGTCCGACAAGATATTCAACAAGAGTCGAATCGTTGGCAATTTGCAAGATCACTAGTCGAATGTACTTCAGTCATAAATTTTTTGACTATATTCTTTTCTTCCATCAATCTATATTCTGCCATAATCCCTAGATCATTGATTTTATCTACTATTTCACGATACTCCTTCGTGGCCAGGAACCCTAGGGTACTGAATGCCTGGAAATAATCCTTCTTTCGTGAAAGAATCGCCGTGACATATGCCGCATGCCTGGACCTTGATGCGGACTTTCCCTGCACCAGGTTCAGGAATATCTCGTTCTACCACTTCTAATGGCCCTTTGGGCGCCGACACTTGTACCGAACGCATATTCTCTGCTCACATTAATCGTATTTGAAGATTCACTTGCAGCCCCGTTTGGTGGTTGAAGATAAATTAGGTTTGGAAACAAATTTGGAGTCCCTCCCCATACCGCGCTTCATGCCATAAAAAGAAGCGAAGAAGATCAAGACACAATGAGCCTCTTCCCAAATGAGGATATACTTACCAAAGAAATTGAGTCATGGAAAGGATTTGCAGATAGCTTGTCAGCCGAGGAAGATAGAAAGACGTTCATGAAAATGCTTAACGAATGTTATAAATATGCTAAAGCAATTAACGCCAAAGCCCAGCCATTTCCTAGTGAGCCTGGCCCTGTTGTTTTCACAGCACGAAATGATAGAATGGTTGGAAGGACAAATTTCTAAACAAAAAATAAGTGTTTTGAATCCTTTAGATCAATCATTGAACGAGATTTCGCACAATTATTGGCTCAGCGATTGACAGAATATATTCAATGCGGACTTCAATTCCTCTTGTTGGAGCGAGCCAATATCTTTCAGTCCCGCTTTTCATTGATAGATTCGATCTTTTTATCTAATGCGAGTATATTCTCATTTAGACGAAAGATTTTATTTAGAGTGTTATCGTGATATTTCGCGAATTCTTTCAAGTGTGCCAGGATCATTCTGTTTTTCTCTTCGAGCTTCTCAATTCGTTGCAGGATATCATCGTGTGTACGTGCTGTCTTATTCTGTCTATTATACATCCACCAGCTGATTACTGCACCAATTGCGGCCCCTCCTGCTATCCCAAAGTACGCACTTGACGAATTAGTCATATCAATACAACCCTTAGCAAATTCCGGAATGCATCCCCATATCGCAAGAATTGACAGCCACATTAACGCAACGAGACAATAGCTTTGATGTTATAATATTTTTTCTCAATCAGTGTAGAGCTATGAAAGATTGAGCCGGTTGCAGATATTTATCAGCCAAATGAATTCAAAAAATGTTATAGGAGTATACTCAAAGCACTCAAATTCGCCAATTCTACCTTTAGGCCTTAATCTAGGAAATCAGAAAGCGTACTTTGTTTCAAGTCAGGCACTGAATACTTTCCTTCTTGTTCTTGTACTCCTCCTCTATCCTCCCACTTGGCTTCTGGCAGCCCCAACATATTCCTAAATATATTCGCGGTTCCAGGCCCAAAACCAGCATAATGATTATTTGCTGTTACTATTGCAAATTTGGCATGCTCATCTTGAACGGCCTTGATATTTTCGGCCCACTTCTCCATCTCCAATATTCTATCTATTTGTATTATTCCAAAGTCCTTTTCTTGAATACTTCTGTCACCTATCAATCTCAAATATAGAAAATCCTTTGTAAGTATGGGTGGCGTTTGCAAATCCGCGAGCTGACTTCAGACCATACAAATATCATTATTTGCGAAGAAATTGTATGCTAGATCTTGAAACCACGATCTGTGCCTTACTTCGACTGCATATCTGAATCTATTGTCCAGTCCGGGCACTAAATCCCTAAGTCTCTCGAGGCCTTCGAGTATCTGCAAAGAAGGAGGCAATTGTATTAGTAGGGCCAGCGTTTTGTCGGCTAGTGGGCTAATTGCTTCATAATCTTGTTTTAATTCTTTGTCAACATCCCTCAGTCTTTTATCATGTGTTATGATTTTGGGAAATTTGGCTGTGAATCTGAAATTCTGAGGACTCCTCTTGTACCAATTCTTGACCATGAATATAGTCGGAATCCTGTAAAATGAAGAGTCTATTTCTACATAATCAAATACGTGTGAATAATATTTTAGCCAAGCAGAATTATCTATGGTATGGGGATAGAATGGGCCCTGCCATGATGTGTAGCTCCAACCAGAACAGCCTACGTAATATTGCAATGCATGACTGCCTATCTCTTACAATTTACTTCGAGCTATTTTAATCAGCACATGCGTTTGCAAAGAGAGGGAAAATAAAAAAAGTGTAAATTTATGTTCCGGTCCATATCTCCAATACTCTGTATTTAGAGGCTAATGAAATCTCCGTCGGAATGTAATCTTAACGCTATATTGTTACTTGATGACGAATTTGATATTACTTTCTCCTTCAAACAAGTATTGGAAGATAAAGGCTTTCATGTGTTTGGATTTACAGAACCCTTATTAGCGTTGAATCATTTTCAAATGAATTCTGAACAGTACGGCTTAGTGATTTCTGATATCAGAATGCCGGTAACCAACGGATACCAATTCATAAAAAAAATCAAGGATATAAAACCGCTCGTAAAAGTGTTCCTTATGACAGCTTTTAAAATTGATGATCTTGAATTTAGAAAAGAATTGCCATTCGTCAAAGTCGACGAAATCATTCAAAAACCGATTTTATTAGAGGATTTCACCAGTGCGGTAAGCAAGCATATCAATAATTGAAAGGGCGCGCAAGCATCAAATTCATTTTCTGACACACAGAGCGACAGCTTTATAGCTCTGTGGTATGATACATAGTACCAGTATGAACGGTACGACAATAGCCGACAAGACTGAAAAAGTAGGAATTACATTACCGGTTTCGCTAGTGAAAAGAACCGACAAAATGCGCGGATACGTTCCAAGAAGCACGTACATCCCAAGAGCAATCGACAATTATGTTAAGCAAGGAAAGGTACAGTGAATGACTGCTCCTGACGTTCTGCCTCCCAGTAGTACGGCGATAGGATTCTTTAAGAAATTTGGTCAGATTGTTAACAACCAATAGATTTATGTCTTGTTTCTTTGATTCAATCAATTCAGATCTTTCCTTTACGAAAAGGAAAAAAGGAAGCAATAGCATCATATTCTATGTTGAAAGAAGAAAAAGGAGCCTTGTAATAGGCTAATGAGTACGGGTAAATACTTTAACAGAGGTGTAATGGCCTTAGATGCTCCCCATATCGGACATGTTGTAAGAGAAACACAGGATATGATAGTAGTATTTGGTGAACAGAACACAAGATATGATATACCAAAAAAAGAAATCCAAATGACAGGAAGAAATGTACTAATTGGCTTAAATCTTTCTGAGATCGAAAAAAAGTATAAAGTAAACCGTGACGACCCTCTACCTACAAGCAGACCAACAATCCCATGGACGCAAGGTGAGAATATAGACCTTGCAGCTTATGAAAGAAAATACCCAAAAACACTTTTCAACAAAGGAGTAAGAGCCAAGAATGAAGATAATGTTGGACACGTAATGAAGGACACAGGTGATAAAATTGTAGTATTTGGTGGGCATGACTATAGATATGATCTTCCTAAATCCAAAATATTAGCTGTGGGTATGAACGTTATATTAGATATGGACTACCCTGAGATATTCAATTATAAGGTACCTAAGGATGCACCCTTACCTACTGGTGAACCAATAGAGAAATTGGCAGAGGAAGAATAACAATAAAAATTCCTTTTTTCTTTTTCTTCATTCATTTTTCTACTATTCATACCTATCGATCTCAAGCCGCTCAAATTTGCCAATTCTACCTTTAGGCCTTAATCTAGCAAATCAGAAAGCGTACTTTGTTTCAAGTCAGGCACTGAATACTTTCCTTCTTGTTCTTGTTCTCCTCCTCTATCCTCCCACTTGGCTTCTGGCAGCCCCAACATATTCCTAAATATATTCGCGGTTCCAGGCCCAAAACCAGCATAATGATTATTTGCTGTTACTGCCATCTTTTCGTTGTTATCATTGTCTTGCGCGCTTTTATGCCGACATGTATTAATTCAAGAATTCAATTAGTCATAGTAATATTCTCGATTTGACAAGATCATCCGACAAATGAAATCGGTACTCGTTCTCCATCATGCCAAGTCAAGCTGGAAACATCCGGACCTGAGTGACCACGATAGACCGCTTAATAAACGAGGTCGAAGGACGGCAATGCTAGGAGCAGAACCGAAATAAGCGCGCCTGTCCCCTTTATCTACACTGCGCCCTGACATCGATACCTCTGACGCATAAATTGATTTTGGGTTGGTTTTATGATAAAAATTGCGTTAGGAAGCATCTTGTCTTGATGCTTGTAACAATGCCGGGAGTCGTCTTGGCACATACTATTGAATACAAACAAGGATTCTTAGAAGGAGAAAAACAGGGAAAAGGGGGCGATACACTTGCGATACAGGTATACCAGGCCTCAGACTTTTGAACGGGACTGCCTGTGGTCACTGGATACAAGGCTTTTTCGCTGGTTTCTATACTACATGTCCAAAGGGTGTGTTTTCCCAGGATTATAATTATACGCTGTGCAAGGGCCCGTCGTTTCGCGATCCACACCATTGCTCGGGACATGAGTGTTATACTATAGGCTATAATGCCGGCTTGGTTTCTGGCCGGTATAGCGGACAAGTCGGTGTATATGATATTGGCGACGCATGTGGCGCCACTCCTAATCAATCCGAGTCAATATCAATCCGAGTCCCGACGCTAAAAACAAGAGCATAAAAAATAAATAATGAAATCAAAATGACAAACGATGTTAGAATAATAGTGACTTGCAAGGGTATTTGTATCAGACATAAAGCGCCTAGGCCAATAATCGGCAACCGTTATTCTACTGGGCAGAAACCATGTCAAGTGTGTGAGATCTTCTTAAAATGGGATGGATTATGGTGTCCGTGCTGTAATTATAGGCTAAGAATGAAGCCGCGCATTAAAATATAGAGCAAAAATGAGGGCCAGAAAGAAGATCGCGAAATATCAATTATTATTACAAAACGAAAAAAGACAATGAAAGTCGATGTGTAGGGCTGTTTACGGAATATTGCAGTGGTGGTCCCATAATTTCTACAC
>QHBN01000268.1 GCA_003176995.1 Candidatus Nitrosopolaris wilkensis | reverse complement strand
ATCTCGAATATTGGGAATAAGCGAAGGAGGGTCCAACAGTAGGCAATCTGCTGATATCGGACCAAATAGAGAATACTCTGGCTGTCTGTTCCTGCAAAAAGCGGGGATCAGCATTATCTAGCGATTGGGTATTTCTATTAGGATTACTACTACTTCTATTATTGTTAACTTCATCCTCTATAACCATGTGATTCACTTTCAATCGGCTGCCACAAGACGTTAAATTAGTGACAATATGACTGTGTAATGTTATCTTGTTATTATACCTTTTCGTAACCGGGAAATTAAAAAATCGACGATGTTTGATATATTAAGCAACTTAATCCATTTCGAATAAATTTTATTAATAACTTGATTTGGAGCTATGTCTTGGGGTCTATGACGGCTAAACATTTTATAAAGGTGGTTTTACCTTTTCAACTTACCATGCTGCCTGTTTTGTAGTACGATTTTTAACTGTAACTATGAATCAGGCTTGACGTAAGGGCTCGTAGCTCAGCATGGATAGAGCGCCTGCCTTCTAAACTTGAAGAAAGCCGGAAGTCGTGGGATCGAAGCCCACCGGGCCCGTTTTTTGGAAGGATATGAGAATATGTTAAGGCGAGATTTAAAAAGTGTGAGTATACGCCATACAAGGGACCATTGCTAAACGATTTTAAGTAGCTTATTATCCATGGATGCTCGTATCTGTGATATGGTAAGCGACGGCGACCTGCACCTGATCGTAACGCAGGCACGAGAGGGGGCAACAACACGTAAGTTCAGCCAGTCTGTGGAACTAACACTCGTATTAAGAGATATCGATGTTAAAAAAGGGTTTAACCTAAACGAAGTGGTGATTTTGCCTCACAAACCAACCAAACAAGCCACCATCTGTGTAGTCGGGACTGGTGATACTGGTACAAGAGCACGCAAGGCTGAAGTGGATAGAGTAATACAACCAGAAGAACTAGACCGGTTGGGGACTAACAAGAGGGAAGCGCGGAAAGTGGTGAAAGAGCATGATTTTTTTCTGGCAGACACAGCATTGATGGCCACGGTCGGCCGCGCTTTTGGGCAATTTCTAGGTCCAAAAGGCAAAATGCCTACCCCTATGCCGTACGGTGCTCCAATTGAAGCTATTGCAGATCGTTTACGTAAATCGGTTCGGATTCGAGCAAAGAATCAGCTTAACGCATCTGCCAAAATTGGCGACGAGAAATTAGATGATGGTCAATTGACTGCTAATGCTAGTGCTGTTCTCGCAGCTGTAGAGAAAAAGCTTCCACAAGGCGAGAAGAACATACGTAACACCATGGTAAAGTTTACTATGGGCAAGACGGCGAAATTAGCCCCGATAAAAAAAGACAAAGGCAAAAAGAGGACTGAATAGTCAAATGGCGTCTCAAGTGGAAGTGGACACGCAAAGGAAAAATTATCCTAAGAAAAAACGGTTGCTGTATCAAGAGCTGCAAGAATTACCGGGGACATATGATGTCATTGCTCTTTCCAGAATGTCCAAAGTTCGTGCTACACAGCTTATGACAATTCGCAAAAAATTTCGAAATGAAATTAAGATTAGAGTAATTAAGAACAGGGTCGCGCAGCGTGCATTCGAAAAACTAAGCAACCCACCCGGCTTAGACTATTTAAGTAAAGAATTGGAGGGCCAGTGCGCACTACTGTTCACGAATATTAGTCCTTTCAAGCTGAATTTGAATTTTGACAAGAATAAGGTCTTCTTGCCTGCAAAAGGGGGAGATATTGCTACTAAAGACATCGTAATTCCCGCGGGGAACACAGGTATCTCTCCTGGTCCTGTGCTTTCAGAGTTTAAGGAGGCAAATGTGTCAACTAAAATTGACCAGGGAACTATTTGGGTAGGTAAGGATACTGTAGTAGTGCGGTCTGGGAGTATTATATCTCAGAAGCTTGCCTCGCTAATGAGCAAGCTCAATATCAAACCTGTTGAGGCAGGAATTTCAATTAGTCTCGCCATTGCTGAAGGTCTGGTTCTGAAGGAAAATGATCTAAGGATCAACCTTGCTGAATATAGGGAGGAGTTGACCCGATCTTTCCACGAGGCCGTTTCACTGGCGATAGAAACAAGTTATCCAACTGTAGAGACTATGACACACTTACTTGTAAGAGCATATCAAAATGCAACGGCGTTAGCCACCGACTCGGGATATGTGTCACCGGACAGTGTCCAATTTGTTTTGGCTAGGGCAAATGCTAACGGGCAAATAATTGCAAATCAGGTTAAAAAGAGCGGATACACTCCTCAATAAAATACTAATAAGCGAATCCAGCCGCGGGGCCTCATTATTGTCGATCCCATTTGGATGAGTTCGTCATCTTAGCCAAAACAAATAATGCAAAGTAAAGGGATCAACCAAATAACGCAGAGAGTCCCTCTAGCGCCTCCTCCTCCTTCTTTTCCTCCTTCTTTTCCTCATCTACCTTAGATTCTGTTGAAGATGGTGCTGAACTGGATGGTCCAGCACTAGCTGCTGGACTACTAGATAATGCGACTGGCGCCGCCTTTAAGGCTTCATCGATATTTACCTCGGTTAAGGCCGCCACAAGGGCTTTGACCTGTACCTCGTTGGGGGTAACACCTGTTGACTTTACCACATTCGTGATATTATCTTCCGTTATCTCTTGTTTTAATTTGTGTAATAGTAAGGCAGCATATACGTATTCCATTGTCAAAACATCTTCTATCCATGACCATAATATAAAACTTCACAATATCTTTGTACTTCGGACCACCGCATACAAGTGATCCTTTAGATCTTTCTCATAGAGCGAATTCATTTTTTCTATAAGTGTTGTCCGCGCAGCCAGTCTCTCTTGCTCCGTGTCAGCTCTTAGTACGTCTGCAAACATATCTGGCAAGTTTTCTCTTATCCATCCATCGAGAACAAAGAATCGTTTTTCGTTTATCCATACAGCCTTACTAATGCCTTGGTCAAAGTCTCCATTAAAGTCTCCGGTTTCAACCCTGTCGATCAACATGAAAATGCAATTGTTAGGGTCAGGATTTTGCAGGACTTCCTTGGGCCTCCCCATTGCATATCCAGATTCGACGCGCTGGATCAAACCAGTAGGGCGGATGTAAGTGCCTCGGACTTGAATTATCTTTCCATTAGCTGATTGGACTCTACCTATGACCAGTTTATTATAATTCTGGTCCTTATGTACTACAAAAACATAGTCCCCAGACTTTATCCGGCCTCTTCCGAACATCTATTCAGATTCGCTGTGGTAAATTATATAATTTTTGCTATCTTTACCTTTTCTGAAGTCCAAACAATAAATTAATATTAAATCTCTGAATTAAGATTAGTGACCCGCCAAGAAATTACATTTATTAATGTATACTCTCCAAACATACAACGAATAAAATTTGCAAAGATTTGACGAGTTAGATATGAGGATATTATCAGAACTTACTAAAGATGCAAGTATTTCGGTGCCTCAGCTTAGTAAAAAGCTTAATGTTAATGCATCTGTGCTTTATAGCAGAATAAAACGCCTTTCAAAACGTAATCTCATACAAAAATTTACAGTCATCGTCAATGAAGGCATGCTCGGCTTTAATGTTAAAGCAACTGTAGGCATTAACAGAGATCCCAAATTTAAAGATCCTATTCATTCTGAATTGTTAAAAATCCCAGACGTTAGGTCCTTATCTGAAGTTACTGGTCGATTTGATATGATCGTTGCTGTCAACGCACGTACGTTGGAGGAATTGCACAATGTCATAATTGGACTAATTGGAAAAATCGAAGGAATTCAAAACACCGAGACCTTCGTCGAAATGCAGAGAACTGAGAAAGATCCTGTATATGCGGTTCAGCAATCACTCATTAGGTAAAGAGTGTCATTTTTTTATAGCCAGAGGCAAGAAAAATTATGATCTAGCGGATCCGTGTAAGTTTGACAGTAAGTTCAAATAGTACGTAAAGTAAAAATCAAATGAATCTTTTTGGCTTTTGTGCAACGCAAGGTCGTAGAAATGATCCAGACTATGAAACTGGCTAAGAAGACAAGCAAGGATGATTACTTTACCCATTTGCGTCTGGTCCTCCTTGGCATGGCCGCAGTGGGCGGAATTGCTTTTGTAATAAAGCTGATTGCAGAATTCGTTACCTTTGGTAGTAAGCACTAGGAATTCGCTCGTGTAGGCGCCTGACAATTTCTCGTCGAACCCCGGACTTCGTATGTTGTGAACGTGAGCTCTCCATGCTTGTTAGTACAGTATATTAGAACCTATTGAGTGACCATGTTCCTTAATTTCTACTACTCTTTGCGCACATGCACATCTTTATGTTTGGCCCAAAGATTGCGTTGTGTAGCATTTCGTGGCTTGTTACTACTCCTTGGCCTCTCCCGGGGAATTTACTAACTAACAAAAAATTAGTTCTGAATCAATGTCAGGTATGATAATAGAACCAGAATCTTTCGTAAGTATTTTTAATCTCTTCTAGGTTAATTTATATCCATTTGGCGAAGAAGATGACAGAAGAAAAGAAGGGTTATTCGATAGCTACGCTTGGATCGCATTGTTCACTTCAGGTACTTAAAGGTGCCAAGGATGAAGGTTTCGAAACATTGCTTGTTTGTGAAAGGCAAAGACTAAATCTTTACAAGAGATTCAAATTCATCGATGAAATTCTTGTAGTCGAAAACTTTAATGAAATTTTGGATGATTCGTGCCAGCAACGTCTTAGGCAATCTAATTCTATAATTATACCTCATGGCACATTCATTGCGTATCTGAGTAGCGAGCAGATCGAAGGGATTTCTACTCCAATATTTGGTAATAAATGGATTTTTAGGTGGGAGGCGGACAGAGAACTTAAACAGAAACTGATGGAGAACTCCGGATTGGCTATACCAAGATCCCTGAAGTCTAAGGATGACATTGAAGAGTTATGCATAGTGAAATTGCATGGAGCTGCTGGTGGTCGCGGCTATTTTTTGGCTTGGGACAAGAAGAGTTTTGACGAAGGAGTTGAAAAATTAATCAAGCGCAATGCGATAAAAGGCGAAGAGGAATTGTATATTCAGGAATATGTCAGCGGCGTACCGGCCTATCTTCAATTCTTCCATTCTCCTATCACAAATGAGCTTGAATTGATGGGGGTAGATCGAAGGTACGAATCGGATGTCGATGGTATCGGCAGAATCCCTTCGAGGCAACAGCTGGCAGTACAGCTTGAGCCATCGTACAACGTTGTTGGGAATATTCCGATAGTCCTAAGGGAGTCTTTGTTAGGTGAAGTTTACGCGATGGGAGAGAGGTTCGTAGAAGCAGCCAGGCGTCTTGTACCTCCCGGAATGACAGGCCCATTTTGTCTAGAAGGAATATATGATCGTGAAGGGAAGTTTATTACATTTGAGTTTTCAGCAAGAATCGTTGCGGGAACCAATCTCTATTTGGACGGTTCTCCGTATTCTGATTTAATCTTCAATGAACCTATGAGTATGGGAAGGAGAGTAGCACGAGAGATAAAAATAGCCTGTGAAAACGGTGTTCTCCAGCAGATAACGACTTAACATACGTCTCACACGAACATCTTATTTCTTCGATAAAAAAAAGCAACGGTATACTTATGCAGTAGACAATATCAAAACAGATATACCGTGACAATGCTATCTCATGAGAGTCTTTGGTTATTGCTCTTCTATCATAATCACGTTAGTGAATGATCTTAGGAAATTAAAGGAAAGATCTATTCGTGTGTACTTCGTTTTCGGTGAACACAACATCAGGTTAGGCCGGGCCAACAAGAGCATATCCATTATTTTATTTTCAGTAGAATAGTAATAGAGTACTCCATCGCATATTTAGTGTAGGCTTATCCAGCTGTCAAAGAGTTATAAGGCCGGGGTAGGATCCCTCGAGATAAATGTTTAGGGGACTCGTGAGCCTCTTATTCCAATTTATCCTCCGGTCATCTTGCTGAACTTATTAATTCGTTTCATCTTTGATATATAGTCGATATTCGCTAATGCGATATTCGCGGATTCTCGTACCTCTTCGCTCCCGTCACCCAAGGCTTTGTCAAGCACTTCCTTCGCACTTTCAGAACCTATTACGCCAAGGGCAATAGCAGCTTCGTGCCTCACGAAGAAACTTGAGTCTGAACTTAATGCCCCTGAAAGAGCACTTATTGCATTCGTAAATCCAAGCTGACCTAGGGAAAATGCTGCTTCATGTCTAACCAGTGGATCTTTATCGTTCATGAGAACGTTACTAATATCGTCAACAGCATCTTCGCCTGCTACATCTGCTAAAATACAAATCGCTCTTGTCCTAATTACGTTATCCGTATGTGTAAGCAGATCAAAGAAATATTTTGCATTACGATGGTCAAATTGGCGTTCCATTTCCGACAATATGTTCATCCTATCGGCAGATTGTGAGTGATTTTGATTATGACAGATTTTATTCATTGATTAAGAAAATCATTTACAGTTGGACTTAATTGTTCCGATAGACTGAAAAATCATACGTACATACATATAAGTAAACGGCTAGTCATCTGTTGAATTTGAGAAACAGCAAATGGATGGTAGTCACTACAAAAAAAATTATCTCGGATCTATAAGGAGTCATGTTAGTTTTCAATCTCCTTCACAATTGCAGAAGTGACTTCTTTCATTAATCTGTTCAATTTGGATATAGATTGACAAGTCATGAGGACGTAAATTTTTGTTTGTAAGATCAACCTTCTTGATTAGCTTATCCTTCCGCTACTTCTATGCTCTTATTTTAGGGCTCTCGCTGAATATATCTATTTTTGTTGAAATCATCCATTACATTCGTAGGAACCGGACGCGAGGTGTAAGAACTCTAGGGTTCAGCTGTGGCTACCACAATGAAGTTACAAAACTCAAGTACTCCTGTTTATCATGCGGCGCGGAAGTTGGTGGTGCGAACTGTCGAAATTGCAGATCTAGCATGAAAAAACCGTTCTAATCATATTCAGTTTCGAAATCAACTCGATACATTAGTATTATTACACGTCCGCGAAACTAGTATTCTGCTATGTAGGTATGCAGATTCCATGCTACTTACTGCGCAAACGCGCATTAGTGAGCCTCCGGTTCAGCCTGTAATATAGAACTACATCATAGAATTTATCATCTTTATATATGGAATGTTTCAGTACTCCTTCCCTTTTCAAACCATTTTTTTCTAACACACGTATCGACGCTCTGTTTGTTGCAAGAACGTTCGCATAGACTTTATGTAATCGAAGAACATGGAACGCATGATGAATGACTAGATTTATTGATTCAGTCGCGATACCCATGTTCCAATATTTGTTTCCAATCCAGTAGCCCATTTGAGCATTCTTACTAGCCTTGTCGATCTTCTGCAAGCTAATCACGCCGACTAGGCTGCCATTGTCTACAAGCTCTATAGCAAAGTCTAGCCCCTTTTTTAACTGGAAGTTTCTGCGACTTTTGTTAATGAACCTTCTTGCATCTACCATACCATAAGGATAAGGTACGTGTACAAGATATCGGACAACGTGCACTGTGACAAGTCGTGGCATTGTCGGAATGTCCTTATATCGAAGTTGTCTCAGCCTAACGAGTTTACTCTTCAATGTTGGAAATTCAGGCGAAGTATCTACACCTCCATGAATAAAATTTCTACTCTGTTGCTCTAATACTTTCAATTAACACTCGTCATTATACTGAGTATATTGGTTGGAAATTTATTTTTATCACTGTATTGTCGCTAATGGTCTAGTGCGGATATGATTCTCAGCTTTTAGGGCGTACAGATGCGATGAAACGCGTAAACGTTATCGGAGAGCGAGGATGAAGACGATGTCTAATTCCTGACCAACTTTTCTGTCACGCTCAGAGTTCCTTATATCTTATCCTAAATCGGCTTGAATTTTGCTATCGTCAAGGAGGCCCATCTCTAGTCTCCTTTTGTTGGGCATTTTTGTATCAGATTCGAAAAAAGTCGATTGAGATAAGCGCAAGGTTTTTGGGACGAGGTTGAGGACAATTTACCAAACTCTGAACTAAACAATTGCAATTGCGCCAAAATTAATAATGTCTACGGATCCACCTAAAATCAATACTTTAACACCTGAGCGTGTAAGAATAACAACTTTCTGTTGCTTACTGTATTGCAGGTAATCTGAAAACAATAGAATCTTTATCTAGTATTGGAACTAATCGAGGAACATGTCAACAAAAAAGGAGGAACAAAAACAAGATTCAAGAAGTAGCAGCACGACCAATCCTCAAGAGGCAAAATCAAGAAAAGATGCCGCAACGATTGCCAAAAAATTAGAAACTTTAGTGGAAGAAAAAGAAGGAAAGAGGTATACAGTTGACCAACAAAGTCATGCAATGATTAAAGCATTAGATGGGAGCAAGGATAATATCAGCCAAGGAATAAACGAAGCAAAAGCAGAGATTCCGCGATTTTCACAAATCGTTAAAGATTTTCAGGAGACAGCCATCGAGTCCACCAAAGAAATTTCGGACGCGTTCATAGAATCACAAAGACAGCTCATAAGCTCTTTGCAATCGGTATGGATTTCGAGTCTAGTAGACCTATACGGATTGATCTGGAATTATTGGAAACTCCGGCCAATTATAAGTGACATTTATGTGAGCATGGTCCGAATTACTGCGGACAATGTGATTGCCACCTCTAGATTAGCGAACAATATTATTTTTACAAACTTAGAAGCAGCTAAGGCATTGATGCCGCAGTTGAAAGATAATGCAAAGGAACTCTTAAGACTAAGCGAGAATGCTGCAAAATCATTCGAGCAAACTTCGAAACGCGCACTGAATCCTGATTGATTGGTCACTTATTAAAGCAAGACCGTGAATATACTAACGGGAAGAGGAACCGGGGAATGAATGGAAAAACAAGGCTCCGAATATTTTTTTCTTAGATGGTTTTTTTGGCGGAATTTAGTGCATACGGCTCATCTATTCGTGTTACTCCTGGCAATGTTATAGAAAAAGGAAAATTGTTTGAATTTAATATAGGGATTAGGCCATCAGCTTCCGAAGCGAGCTAGATATTTGATTCCTGTTACTGTCGCCAAATTCGGTGGTAGTGCTTTAGGAGTGGACGGTATTTTGATTGGTAAAGTCATAAATCGGATAGAACAACTGAAGGAAAAAACAAAAGTCGTCGCCGTTTTTTCTGCTCCTCTTATTACTTATCAGGAAAAACTCTATTCCATGACTGACGTCGCTATAAGGGTAGGTAGGAGCTATGCTTCGTCGAATCCTGTAGAAATTGAGGTCTTGAGGGAAGTTTATGAACGAATTGCCACGGAACAAGTTTCTAACCAGTATTATCAAGAATTCCTTGCACATCTCGACAGATTCTACCGTCAAGTGATAATATCATTAAAGCAGGCGGCAGAAAACCGGCGTTTTGTTGATGTTATGAGATCGAGAACACTTGCATATAGTGGAGAGATAACTATGTCTTATCTTATGGATTATATTATGCGAAGTCATGGGATAAACTCCGATCATGTTGATATAGAAAAATGGCCAATAATTACTGATGACAACTTTGAAGCAGCCAACTTTATGATTGAAGAATCAAGACGGAATGACAGTCATTTATTGGATTTAGTCGAACGTAACGAGATCGTCTGCTTAGGCGGATTTATAGGTAAGACCGTTGATGGTCTTGAAACAACATACGAGCGCGGCGGTTCTGACAGAACAGCAGCAGATACTGCGATCCTCTTACACGGACGCTATGAGATGAAGGTCGACTTTGAGAAAGATAGTGCCGTACTGAGTGCCGACCCAAAGATAGTAAAGAGTGGTTTGGAAAATATACAATGCCTTTCTTATAATGAGGCAAAATTAGCTGGAATGTTTGGTATGAAGATTCTTGACCCTGTTGCTATAAAGGAAATCCTTGACAATAATCTGGATATACCTCTAGTTATTACGAATATGACAAACCCGTCAGATACAACGATAATTCAACGAAATCCGCCGCTTCAAGATGACTTTAACAACAGTCTTGTAAAAATCGTTACCGGCAAGAAAAACTGCGCTATCGTAAGGATCGAAAGTATTGCAGCATCTTATTTGGTCGCCTCGCTTGAAAAGGACAAGCAATACCATGATTTCGTCAAATTATCTCCGTACAGACAAGATGACGTCGAAATCTGTAGGTTGCTTTTCCTCGACGCAGACTACGTTAAAAAACAAGAGCGCCATATCCGAGCATACTATCCCAAGGTAGAGATAGTCTATGGAAGAGGTGTAGTGACCCTTATTGGCGATATGATGTGGCATATGCCTAACATAGCATCTACTGCTAGCAGTACCGTTGGAGAGCATGGTATAAATATTCTCAATTTAGATGCGCAAGAGGAGACATCGAGAATCCTGATTGTTGTGGAAGATAAAGGCACCAATGTAGGTGACGCTGTTAAGGCAATTCATTCTAAACGAACTAGTATTCGTATTAGTGAAAATAAAAATGACTGAAGGCAAAATATGGATGGATGGATCCCTCGTACCCTGGGACGATGCAAAAATTCACGTTCTCACTCATGGTTTCCATTATGGAACTGCGGTGTTCGAGGGAATTCGTTGTTACAAAACCGACTATGGCCTCGCGGCTTTCCGTTTGCCAGACCACATACGACGATTAATGCACAGTGCAAAGATGTATTTTATGGATCTTGGGTATTCTGAGAAGCAACTGCAAGACGCGGTAATCGATACAATAAATGCCAATAAGCCAGAGGAATACTATGTTAGACCTATCGCATACTACGGTTACGGTAAAATGGGTGTCAATCCTCTTCCCAACAAAGTTTCTATCGCAATAGCAGTTTGGAAGTGGGATGAATATATTAGACAAAGCGAACCGCAAAAAGGAGCAAGACTAATGGTATCTTCATGGATGAGAATCGATGGAAAATCAATGCCTATGAATGCAAAAGCGACAGCAAACTACGCGAACTCTGCTCTCGCAAGGATGGAAGCATTGAAGATGGGATTCGACGAAGCATTGATGCTAAATACTGCCGGAAAAGTTATCGAAGCTGGTGCAGAAAATATTTTCATAGTGAGAGACAATGTATTGATTACTCCGCCGGTAAATTCAGGAGCTCTCAATGGGATAACCCGAGATAGCGTGTTGGCTATTTTACAACACTACGGTAGTCTTTATGAAATTCGTGATATTTCAAGGGACGAAATGTACATAGCCGATGAAGTTTTTCTGACTGGGACTGCGGCTGGAATAAGAGCAGTAGGCGACATTGATAACAGAATAATCGGTAATGGAGACATAGGTCAACTTACGATGGAGATTAAAAGCAAATTTGAAGCAGTGACTAAAGGAAGGGATGATAATTTTAACAAAAAATGGCTTACTTACATCACCTAGCAATATGGGTCTCTAGCAGTTATGGTGACATCATTGTGTGACTTTTTTTCTAACTAAATAGATTCACTTCCGTGTGATTTCGCCTTCATATTTCATTTTTGCGTAGTTTACTAATTTTATTGCGTCCTGCTCTTTCAAACTTTGTCTGTTCTTACTAATATAGGAACGGAAAGATTCCAAATAATCTGAAAGTGAAGGATGTCGCCTTTTCGTTTCATCTATGATATCTTCATAATTTCGATCTGGAAAGTACATGCTCTTTGCGACTTTGACTGCTGCTCTTTTAGCGTTTTCGTCGATAACTCCTTTTCTCAAGGCAATGAAAAGATTATATCGAATATCAATCATCGCTTCTGACTGAATATGCTGAGTTTCTTCAGTGAACGTAACCGCTACTTCGTCATCTGCGGCAATTTTGTTCTTTTTGTACAATTCAAATATCTTGCCAATTCCTATCATACCATATTTTTCCAGTTCAACTGCTCGCAATGCCCCGAGACTTGATGCTCCCAAGACGAGAATATTTTTTTTGATTAATAGTTGAAATACTTCTATTGGAGTGGGAGGATAATCCTGCAAAAACAAGCCGTCGACCAATCCTACTATAGTACGATCATCATCATTAATGCAGGCCAGAAGTCTTAGAAAATCGCCTTTTTTCGCAGGTGGTCTATAATCGGCATTAAAGATTTTCCTGGCTTTTTCAATGGCCAAACTTGGACCAATAAAAACAATTGGCTTATTCATTTTTTTTAAAGTACTTTTTCGTTCTCCAACCCATAACCGATTTTGTAAATTTAAATGTCTCTAGTCCTGGAACTATAGCCCGGACTACCGGAATTCCTATTTTCGCAATTGTTAAATCTACAATTATTGCTTTTTTTAGGCCTACGTGTTGTAAACGTGCCAAAATCAGTTTAATATCATCAAGAATATCTCTGTTAAAATAAGATCTAACCTGAGAGAATTGGATCTTATTTGTAGATGGCGTAAATTGCCACGCCCTCTTGTCGTCAGAATTATCATGTCCGTATTTTATCTTTCGCAGGTCGTCCCTCGCACCTTGGATATTGGCAGCTCTAGTTTGGGAAACTTCAGTAATAGCACGCAACAATGCAATCCTCGCATCAGGGTGAGTACCATGGCCTTCAGCAAGGTATCCATAATCGTGAGTTACCCACTCAATGCTGCTGGCATTGAACGTGGGAATCCCAATATCTGAAGTTATATCCTTTATTATCAGGGGGATGTTAGCTTTCTCAAATTTTCTAACTAACATCTTGATAGGATCAAAATCCACATCACGTATATCAACATCTGGAAATATGCTTGAATCGTCCATAAATTGATCAGCAGGTACAGGAGATACCGAGTATTGTTTTGCTTTCAGCGAATTTGTGATAGTTCGTATAAAATGGAATGGGATGGCGCTGGCCCGCAGTTCCGCCAAACTAATTGCGTCACGTTCAATGACTTCACATAGGGAATGACAGACTGCTTCTTCTAATACGTTACCAGAAGCAAGTCCATTTGTATGATAGAAAGCAAACGGGTTTAAAGCAGGGGGTTTTGGAGTATATCTGAATAAAGCAAGAGATGCTGGTACTAACATTCGTTCTCCGCTAAACAGCTCAAAACCAGGAAGAAAATCCATCGTCATGTAATTTCGGTATTGAAAATTGAAAGGTTCTACAACCTCTTCTGGATGGAGGACCGTGTATCTCTGTGATAATTGATCGTAACTTCCTTGAATGAAATCTCGCCGTGTACTACTTGGTAATGAAGAATATCTTTCGATACATTCCATCAACGCGCTCGCTTTTGCATGTGCCTTGGTTGGACCCTTCCCGCTATAAACCCAAATGTAATCCTCTGTTCCAGGTAAAACAGCAGAGTAATTTGGGATAGTTAATTTATCCATGTACGTTATGTCGGCAAGTCGGGTTACTCCAATCTGCTTAGATAGTGACATGGTCATCCTGAGCGTTTGTTCAGGCGGTATGATCCTAGAACTCCCATTTATGGACCACTTTTCTCTACTCTGAAGCAGCAATGGCTGTGTTTGCACGTTTATGAACGGTGAACTAGTTCATATCAAGTTTACGAATCACGCCGACACAAATCTCTGAATTCATGATTATTCGCAAAGTCGACGTTTGCCTTGTTGTACACGCATTAGGATTATATACTAGGATTTTGTAACCGTGCACGTACTTGGACCCAAGACAGAAGGACGCAGAGACCATCAGCGACATTCTGCTTAGAGCAGCGAGTGAATCAGAATTCAGAAATCAACTGGTAAAAGAGCCCGCCAAGATCTTGGAGCAATACAATATTTCACCTGAAGCCAAATTGATCATCAGAAAGAGCATAGTTGATCTCACACAATAGTGCTTGGCATATCTCTCTTAGTTCCGATTGCATCCCAATATCTATCAACACCGATCAAACGTATATTGCGTTCTGAAATGTTGATTTATTTACTCGATGAGGCATCATGCTGGTTAAACACGTATACATCATTTGAATTCTGTTATGCACTTTTCGTCGTCACTTGGGTAGCAATTGTCGTTGTGGATAGAATTCCGATCGGTTCGTCTACACGATTTTGTTGATATCTCTTCTTTAATTTTACCGAACCTTTTCTAACCTTGTCTGTAGAAAACAGTATTAAAATCTCTAACGTACTGGTTTAAGAGCTTAACAACTGCCTAATTCTCTAGCATGACAATGTCAACTTTGAGATCGGAGAGATTGATGCAGCCTAGCTCCACGCCCATTGAACCTACTGTAAGTAAGAAAGTACTGCGAATGATACTCTCTCGTCCATCCTCCAAAGAAAATTTACATGGTGTATTATACATGCCTAAGACCATTTAAGTCAGTTCGCAATTATGATTCCATCGCCACCTACAGCGAGCATCTCTCAGAAGTGCCTCTTCAAGGAATATCATCAAAAGTCTTGGTAAATCTTGATATGTGCTCCAAGATTGTTCTTGATTTGACCAGACGGATCCTCACATCAAATTGTGTATTGTTTGTTTTCACAGGACCTTGGATTCTTCGATAACCTAGAATAAGATATATTTTTAATAATTATTTCGCATGGTAGTTAAAAAGGGTTGTCCCCCGCCTCTGACCCACACGTATTCATGGGTAGCCATACACGCGAATGTGTACTCCTCCTCGTGTACTCTCTATAACGGGGTGCCTAGTAAAACGCGTATGTCGAGGAAAGTAGGAACTCTCGGCATCAGTGTAATAGCGCGCTACTGTCGGCACCAACGTATATAAACGCACACAAATATAAAGATCAGCTAACAGGCATTATTTGTGATAGATTTAGCTCAGCGGCAACTACTGGAACCCTTAATTTAAAATTATCACTGACCATTGGTCTAATTTCTCCAATATAACCGACTGATTGTCCATCTACAATGATATCAGAGGATCTACCCTGAACTAGGATGGCGTTTACATTGGATTTCGTAACAATCTCTTTGCCAAAGCTTGTATTCAAAAACGTCTGCACAATGGATTTTCCTTCAGTATAGTTTGCTTTAGAATGAGCGACAACTACACCCAGATTCCAATATTCATTTATTCGGTCTACCCGTTGAAAAACTTTGCCAACCTCAAATAGCTTCTGAGGATATTCTTCATGTATATTGTGAGACAATGTTTGGATTAGAGAAGGAATTAGTGACTCCCTTAGTACTTCATGTTCAATACTTTTAGTTTTCTCTGCCGTCAAGATATTATCATGTTCTGGTATACCCATTAATTGATAATGTATTTTCCTGCTGACAAGGTTAAAATTCACAACTTCAATCATTCCAAGTCCAGTCATCGCCTCTCTGACTATATCCAAGCAAACTGAGAGATAATTCCGCTTCCCTGAAAGATCGGATGAAGGCATCATAGCCCTCAAATTGTATATACCATAGCCCACAGCTACCTCTTCTACCAGGTCGGTACTGTCAATTATATCAGTTCTGTATCGTGGAATAGTGCACTTGATATTGTTGCCAGACATGACTTTCCCGTCCAACCTACTTTTCTTTAGACACTTCAAAATATCAGTAACTTTCAGATTCAGACCAAGTATTCTGTTGATATAACTCTTTTCGACTTTGATATAGGAAGGATCCATTTTAGGTGTCTCCTTATTTCGTCCATCAGAATTATGAGTCGAGACTGTCTGAATTTCAAAACCCGCATCATATAGTGCCATAGCCATTACTGAAAGAACGTCCTCTGCTACCTCTAGATTATTTGCCGTAACTTCAACGAAGAGGTTCTTTGTAGCTGTACCTATTCTTGTCAAATTACTGTTGACAATCGGAGGAAAAGACAAAACATTATTTTCGTCATCTTGGATGATCGGATATGCATTTGATTTTTGTACTATGTATCCATACTGTTTGCCAACGTCGAATTCTTTTAAAATGTGTCGTATTGTGTGGTTATCTGAATCTCCGAGTGGAATAAACGAAAAATCTTCTTGCACTGTCGTATATGTAACAGGAAATTTGATAGCATCTAAATTATGAATTCCAATTGAGGCCTTCAATCTCCGCCTTCCAATCACATTCTGGAGGTCTTCTTGCATTGCAATTAACTGCTTTATTGTTTCGTCATCAAGTTTACCATTTCTAGCAACCAACGACACGATGTATGGCCTGATCTGTCTTGCGGACATATCAATTTTGATAGCGCATCCACTTCTTCCAGACAACTTAAATTCGGGAATTCCAGTTTCTGTTCCTAACAATCCTTTTACGGCCCTCGCGATTCCATAATCTGAAGCAAAATCAGGTCTGTTAGGATTGTACTCAATTCTGACCGCGCCTTTGTCAACGCCCTCAATATCGACTCCAATAAATGGAACGATCTTCAAAATATCATCTAATTTTTTTCCTGGGAAGAATTTATTCAACCTGTCGAAAGTGAATGCTACAACTGGCATCGTGGAATACTCCTAAGCCAACCTAACTTATTCTCATAGAGATCACGCACATCGGTTAGTCCAAAACGTAACATTGCAATTCTTTCTAGACCGCCTCCCCACGCAAGCACCGGATTATGTATACCCAGCGCTTTCGTCACTTGAGGCCTAAAAACACCCATTCCAAATAATTCGACCCATTTCTCCAGTTTTTCGTTATATATCATAGACTGGAGAGAGGGTTCTGTATAAGGAAAAAATGTGGGCCAGAATTTTATTTTTTTAATACCTAATCTTGCGTAAAATTCAAGCTGCAAACCCATCAAATCCTGTAACGAAACTCTACTGCCGGTAACTATCCCTTCAATCTGAGTAAACTCTGCGAGGTGTTTATATGATACCTTTTCATTCCTGAAAACCCGACCGATCGAAAATATTCTGGCGTTTTCAGGTATATTATCTGCAAGATACTTTATGGTAACGGCCGTTGTGTGTGTTCTTAGAACGATCCCCTTTGCATCATCAATATTCCATTCATATTTCCACCCATCCTTGTGAGCGCTGGAAATTTTGTGAACTTGATCCTCGGTAGCAAATTTGTCCTGCTTTATTTGTGCCAAATAGAATGTATCTTGTATTTCCCTTGCCGGATGATCTTGTGGAGTGAAGAGGGCATCGAAGTTCCAAAAACTCGATTGCGTGATCGGCCCTTCAATTTCAGTGAAACCTAAGCCAACAAAAATTTCACTTATTTCGTCTATGAGGTTCGCTATCGGGTGCTTTCTTCCCGGAAATAAAGGACGTACCGGGGCTTGAACGTCCATCGGAGGGAGATTAACGCTATTGAATTTGCCTGTTGGAGCCTTTCTCTCAGCTAAACCTTCTACCGTCAATCCTGCTTCGGCAACAGAGGATAGCGTCCTTTTGCCAGGTTCTAATAGCGTGACTGTGGTTTCGTTTGGTAGTTTATCTTCCCTCACATATCCAGGATCTCGGCTTTTCAGCGAATTAAAGGCGTTGGTTTCCTCAGACGTGAGATCCGACATTTTGAGATTTTCTTGAACTCCGAGCTTGTTCAATAATTTTTCTTCGGCAGAGTTATTGTCGGCTGCGAGCATTCGGACAAGTCTATTCTCTCCGATTGAATCTCGCTGCTGTTCTATCCAGTTGTTTTGTTTTGCGTATCTAAACGCACTATGGCTCTCTTTTTGAGAGAAAAAACCTGAGTTTGATATTTCTTGAATCCGATTCTTGCCACTTTTTAGGTAATCTACAAGCCTTCTTTCTGGCAAACCTTGCTTTATTGCTTGGTATCCACTGGTCCCTAGGGATATTGAACTCATTTCGTCAAGATGAATCAAGCCTTTCAATTTCAGCCATTCTATGCCACGTCTTATCTGATCGATACCCAGACGAGTGTCCTTCGTTAGCTCTTCGATTGATTGTCTATTGCGACCGACGAGAGCTTCTAGTATGGATTTCTCGAGAGGATGGAGGGGGTTATTGGTGTTGCTGTCAGTCATCTGAGGGCAGAGATGTCAAAGAAAAAAGACTTTTTAAACGTTTAAGGTTTCTACTGCATGTTGGAGTTGAATCATAGTAAAGGATCTTCAGATATCAGTAATGACGAGGATGATAATAGTACTAATAATTCAAAACACGATTTCAAAGTTACTCCATGGGAAGTAGAAGGAGAAATAGATTACAACAAACTAATAGCCCAATTTGGTACCCAACCGATAACCTCTGAGATAATAGAGAGAATCAAACAAGTGACCGGCGAAGTTCATCCGATGTTAAAACTTCAGTATTTTTTTTCTCATCGCGACCTTGATTGGATCTTGAATAAGCATGAGGGGGGAGAGAGTTTCTATCTGTATACTGGTAGGGGGCCATCAGGAATGGTCCATATAGGCCATATGATGCCCTGGCTATTTACCAAATATATCCAAGAAAAATTTGGTTCGAAATTACTCTTTCAGCTAACCGACGACGAAAAGTTTCTACAGACTCAGGATCGTTCGAGAGAAGAGATTGGACATTACACTTATGAGAACATTCTGGATATAATTGCTGTCGGCTTTAATCCCGATAAGACTAAGATTATCCTAGATACAAGACATATACAGCACCTTTACCCTATCGCAACCGAAATTGCAAAGCGAATCACATTCTCTACTGCAAAGGCGGTATTTGGTTTCTCAAATTCGACCAATATAGGTATGATTGGCTTCCCACCAATACAGGCAGCACCTTGCTTTTTACCATCAATAATTGAAAATAAGCCAACCCCTGTTCTCATTCCGGCTGCCATAGACCAAGATCCTTACTGGAGAGTAACGAGGGATGTGGCTGAACGCATGGGGTATTATAAACCTGCACAGATCCATAGTAAGTTTCTCCCAAGTCTTGGAATGGTAGGCAAAATGTCGTCATCTAAACCAGAGACAGCCTTGTTCACAATTGATGAACCGGAGGTCATAGATAAGAAAGTTTCCGCTGCTTTCACGGGAGGTCAAGCGACAGTAGCGCTTCAAAGACAACTAGGTGGCAATGCATTAGGTTGTCCTGTTTTCTGGTATTTACGATATTTGTTTGATACTGAAAGACAATCAGACGAGCGGTTGCTAAAATGCTCGAGCGGAAATCTTCTTTGCGGTGAATGCAAGAGCGATTTGTCAAAGGAATCTCAAAAATTTCTCGGGGAATTCAAAAAGCGTAGGGAAAAAGCAAAGGATGTTATCGCTGAATTCATGTTCGATGGAGCACCTTATGAAAAGTGACACCTAATGAATGTGGAAAAATTTGAGTGCGATGATAAATATGAAGCTGAAAAGCTAGCAGGATTTTTAGCGACACAAAAAGATAACGGCACCTTCCTTCACGGGATAGCGGCCATAGTTCAGAATGAGGTTGTCATCATCCTAAAGGACAAGTCTTCACATAGTATTATATTGAAGGATCGCGACACAGCGGTCAGATTAAAGTCATTTATAGAAGATGTTCTTGTGCAAAGGAAGAGAATTTCGGCAAGTAATTTCGATGATCACGTGACAGAGATCACTATTCGTTGAAGCGAAGCAGAAAGACCAACCTGCATCGCCTTTGCGAAAAACTGTAGGAAAAGGATATCTTGAGAGGGCAGTTTCAATGAAGCATCTAGAATCTGCTTGCAATAAATCACAAAGAAAAGTACATCTTTTGAGAATTCGGACCTCGTATTGCTGAGTCAAAAGGAGATTTTGGTTACATTGAATATTTACAAAAACTATAACATACTTGCAATTTTTCGCTCTGTGATATTAAGCTCTAAATGATTCTCACATTGTCCGGACTACAAACATGAACTGAAGAGGGAACATTGGTACCGCATAAAGGTATAAGTAAGTATAAAGCAATTTAACCCCTCTATTGCACAGAACATCTTGACTATTATTCTCTTAAGAAGAGCCAGCGTAAAATTTTTATGGGATCATACAACCTACAACGACGCATTCTGGAATTCATAATTAATTAACTAACGCAGTTCTTTGTTCATTTCTTGTATCAGTATTTGCTGAACTCTTCTAAAATAGAGAGCAGTTGAATATGGCATCATGGGGATGTACTCATCTATAACTTGCATAACATAGGGAACTACTCTTTTGGATATGTCCACTCTAAATTTCATCCACAAAATCCTGTCCTGTGTGATGTGAATTTTCTCCTTGAGGTGAGATGGAGCCGACTCTATTGCCTTGTCTTCGATCCTCTTATACCAATATGCAAGGAGCTCAGGCTCAAGGCCTTCTTTAAGCTTCTTAATACCCGTTCCGATTCTCAGGGCGGCAAAATTAAATGGCTTTTCATGAAACATTATGCAATCAAACTACCTTTCAGGAATAGGATAAAACCGTATCAATCAAAAAATGTTGAGTTTTTTTATTCACCTTTTAGTAATTTACCTTGAGGATCAATTTGACCTGTGCGTATGCGTGATGATGAAATGGGAGCCCCGTCATCGGCTCTTATCATGTCCACTATAACAATGGCGAGGGGTTTGATGCCTTTATTAGATCGAATTTCGTTGATTTCCGAACCCTTTTTCGCGGTTTCGGAGCTCGCGACGAGCGCATTTACTTCACCGGAAATTACGGTAGGTCCGTATGTGGTGTTGAGCTTACTTATCTCATAAATGACATCCCCGAAATTCGCTTGAATTACATGTCGAAGGTTGGCTACTCTTTGCTCGTAAGTATGAGTGATCTTGCCATCACCTTTTACCATATCCACAAATTCATCACTAGAAACCCCGATGACTACTCTTTTGCCGATCTCAAATGCTTTAGAGAGCAGAGCCAGGTGGCCGATATGTATCTCATCAAAAGTCCCACCAGTTGCAACAACGTTAAACTTATCGGTCACACATTCTCTAATAATATGCACCTATTTACACGTAAATAGTCAGACCTTGGGTGCAACTGACTCTATGTATATTTAATTCCATTAAAAACTTATAGTGTCTACAGACGTCTCGAAAATTTTCATAATGAAAAGCCCTAACATGAATCACATGAAAGGGACCAACGTATGCCGTTTTTGATTAACAAGATAAAAATTCTTCAAGTACCTTTCTGGAATATTTTTACACATTGGGGAGGACATACGTTTTCACAGGCCATACAGAATATGCAGTCTTTTTCTCTAGCCATAAA
>QHBN01000267.1 GCA_003176995.1 Candidatus Nitrosopolaris wilkensis | reverse complement strand
AGAAAAAGAATTAGGAATATGACCTGAGATAGGTGGTTTTTAACTGTCAACTATCATCTTCTACGTGTCAATGCGAGTGTGATTGGGGCCATACTCCTCTTCTTTGCCATTGCTTCCGAGTCATCAGCTTCTTCTGTCCTTTGCATGGCAGAAAAAAAATGTTCATTTGGATTTAGCCTAGATCTACAAGAATCTCAGATAGCGGTGGTCATTGCAGTAGGAATGCTTCTTGTGCCTTTTTCATTGTCATCAGTCTAATCCATAACAAATGGGCTAACCGTTTAACTACGATAGGCTTTGCTTTGATAACTATATCAGTCTATCAAGTATATCTTCCCTTGCTTGTAGGCTTCCAGAGAACTATTTCTTATTAGATATCCTCGTTCCCGGAATTGTTGCTTTGTTGATCCCAATAGTCATTCGACATAGTCACTAAAAAAGAAGGGAGAATTCAGCCAGTGATCAACACCAGTTCGAAATACGAAAATACCATAATAAACGATTTTTCGCTAACTATGAAAGACCAATCCTGACATCTACTACCTTGCATCCCTTACCTTCCTCAAAAACCACCGTAGGATTCAAGTCAAGTTCCTTTATTTGAGGAAAATCTGTGGCAAGCTGTGATATTCTTTGTATGCATTCTACCAACTTTTTAATATCGGATGGTTTCTCGCCACGTACCCCTTGGAGAACTTGACTTGTCCTAATTGAGGATATCATGCAGGAAGTTTCCAGATCTGTAAATGGTGCAACCATGAACACCACATCTTTTAAGAATTGGACGTAAATTCCACCCATTCCAAACATCACTACAGCGCCAAAGCCAGGCTCTTGCTTGGAGCCAATTATTGTCTCCTTACCACCCGTGACCATTTCCTGCACAAGAATCCCATTGATCTCAGCGTTTGGGTTGTATTTCTTGACATTCTTAATTATCTGCACAAAAGCATCTCCCGCTTCTTCCCCCGTTTTGATATTTACTCTTACTCCACCTGCATCGGATTTGTGCAATATTTGAGGTGATGATATTTTCATAACTACCGGAAATCCTACATCTTTTGCGATCATTACGGCCTCATCTTCAGTTTTGGCAATTTTACCTAGTGGAATTGTAATACCATAAGCTTTCAAAACTTTCATTCCTTCCTCTTGAAGTAGGGTAGATCTTCCCTCCTCTCTTACTCTTCTTAGCAATTCATTAACCTGATTTTTGTTTACGTCAAATTTTACAACACTCACTTCTGGGAGTTTCAACCATTCCGCAAATCGCAACATGGCCTTGAGGGATCTTATCGCTTCTTCGGCGTAATTGTAATAGGGTATGCTTCCATCTGCCAGAATCTCTTTATTTCTAAGGCCTTCGTCTTGTCCCATCAGACTTGCGAGCACCGTCTTGCCATATTTTTTTGATATTGCAACAATTACCTCGGCAAGCTTGTTGTAATCAAGAGTTGCAGAACGCGTACACATAGCTACTACAGATCCTACATTTGGATGAGCAAGAACATAATCAAGGACATTTTTGAAGCGTTCATGGTCCGCATCGCCCACTATATCTACGGGATTTTTGGAACTGCCCCACGGCGGTATCACAGCATCTATCTTTGGCCGTATATCGGAAATATCAGCCATTTTTATACCAAATTTCTCGCATGCGTCGGTTGAGATTATAGCAGGACCTCCTGCATTAGAAACTATTACTAGATCTCCTTTGGAGGGTATGGGTTGCTTTGCAAAAGCTGTTGCGTAATCAAACAATTCCTCCATGGTATCAACTCGTATTGCTCCTGCCTGTCTTAGCGCTGCATCGTAGACCTCGTCTGAACCCATGAGCGCACCTGTGTGTGATATTGCAGCCTTTGCCCCACGCGCACTGCGACCAGATTTTAAGACCAGAACTGGTTTTTTGATACTATTGCTTCTTGTTATCTGCTTACAAATGTTAATGAACTTGTGACCATCGCGTATGTCTTCAAGATACATCACTATAACCTTGGTCTGCTGGTGCAAAGACAGCATTTCAAGTATCTCAACCTCTGTTTGATCCACTTTGTTTCCCACACTTACTACTGCAGAAAAGCCGATATCTTCTGCACTTGCGTCCTCCACCAAGACAGCACATATCGCACCGCTCTGAGATACCAGTGCAATGTTTCCTGGTTTTGGAATTCTTTTGAGAAATGTGGCATTCATCATCACTTTGGGATCTAAATTCATGACCCCAACACAATTTGGTCCTATCCCTCTGATGCCATGTCTTTGAGCAATAGTTCTTACTTCCTCTTCAAGTTTTGTTCCCTCCTTGCCCGTTTCTTTGAAACCTGCAGTGATTATGATGGCCCCTTTTAGCTTCTTTGTACCACATTCTTCCAATATCTTTGGAACAATTGTATTCCTCGTTACTATGACAGCCAACTCAACTTCCTGCGGAACTTCCACTACACTTTTGTATGTTTTCATACCAAAGATGAAATCCTTGATTGGATTTACTGGAAAAACTGATCCTTTGAAATCTTTAACAATGTTCGAGGTTATTGCGTGACCCACGCTACCCACTTTATCTGTAGCGCCTATTACTGCAATAGATCGTGGGGAAAGAAGAGAGTAACTCATAGGTGTCTGTGATTCTCAATTAGATTAATAACTTTTGCATCAATCATAAACCACAATTACCTCAACATAAGAACACGATCAGAAATATAATTTAAGTAAACTCTATTTTGTTATGTTCATCATGGTGCAACAGGAGAAGACGAAAAATCCTTCGATCAGGTTTTAAGGGAACGAAGATCCATTAGATCTTTTAAGAGTTATGCTGAAGTTGACGTCACTTTAAACAAGATCCTTGAAATATGTGATATCGCACCTCTTCAGGAGGTTACAGACGTTCGAAATCTATCAAATAAAATATGAAGACATGAAAAAATAAATAGTTACAGCAGCCAACGATCAGGCATTCATTTCTGAGGCTCCATTAGTACTTGTATTTTGTGCCGATCCTTCACGTTCGGTCGAGAGATTTTGCGAATGATCTAAATTGTTCTCAGTACAGGCCGCTACTATTGCTACGGCCTATGCACAGCTCGCAGTATGCGCTCTAGGATTATCCGCGGTCTGGGTTGGAACCTTTGATAAAAAGAAGATATCAAAAATTCTGAAACTTCCTGAACATCATATACCTATATCTATGCTGCCTATTTGATTTCCTAATGAGTATCGAAAGGAGAAAACCGCGAGAGGATCAAACAACCTGCTTCATGTAATTAATTGATAATTTAGCATTTTCTCATTTCTCACTTTTAGTGAATCCTTCTTAATTCTAGATAAACTGATTCGAGTTCTACAACTATTTATTAAAATTTGTTCCAGATTTTAGAGAACACCACACAACGATTTAGCGAAACGGAGCTACGTTAGCTCCAACAAAATTTCGCTGACTATAGATTAGGTATTGTAAGGATACTCAACTTCCCTTTGAAATATTGACAAATTTTTTCCTTAGTAGAAATGCTACCGTGGATGTTCCAACAAAAGTGGCAGACCAATAGAGCCATAAGTTACCTAATACACCAGATAGTGAAGCAGGAGCTAATGAACGTGCTGGATTCATAGATGCACCTGAAATAAAGGCCAAAAAGAAAATATCTAGGCCAACTATTCCATCGATAGCGATTCCACCAAAACCCTTCAAACCTTTAGTATATACAACCATAAAAATAACCGTCATAAGAAGGGCAGAAGCCAATACTTCTATTCCAAAAATGGCTGGTATATGGAAACTATAATTTGGCGCATTTGCACCTAGGTTCGCATTAAGCCCAATTGCGTATTTTACGAATATACTTCCTAGTAAAGCACCGATTATTTCTGCACACAAGTAATATGCCAGCTGAATTTTTGTGATATGCTTTGTAATTAGAAACCCAATTGTAACAGCAGGATTAAAGTGTGCCATTGAAATCTTTCCAAATATGTAGACTCCAATAGCTATGCCTACAAATGGAGCAAACGCAATAAATGGAATTCCTAACACTCCATTCAATTTAGAATCTACAACTACTGAGCCAGTAGCAAACACTACAACAATAAACGTGCCAATGACTTCAGCTACGAACTTCTTTTGATTAGGAGTTAATTTGTCGGCTAGTTTGACTAAGATTTGCGACAAGTTCTTTTACTCTGGACTCAATTACATCTCTGATCTCTCTTACTTTCTCCAGTGATTTGCGTTTAGGATCTTCTATATCCCAGTCTATTACATCGTGGATGAATAGAGTGGGACACGATTCTCTTTGAATACAACCCATATTTACCCTGGCAGTAGATTGCCTAATCATATCTTCGGTTATTATCTTGGGCCTTTGTTTGCTAATATCTATACCTACTTCTTTCATTACCTCTATTGCAAGAGGATTGACTGTGCTCGCAGGTGTGGTTCCGGCACTTATTGGTTCGTAGTTTTTTGGAGCATATTTCCTAAAGAACCCTTCAGCCATTTGGCTTCTTCCTGCATTTTGTACACATACAAATAACACAGTCTGTTTACTCTGATCCGAGCCTATCGATTTGCCAAAAAATTTCATTTTTTGCGTTCCCCTATTTTACTGCCTTTATTACGACGCTCGTTATTTTTCTACTGTCGGCTTTGTCTTCTTCTATGTATGGCGTTTCTTGTAATACCATGATATTGTCGAATCCTGCTTTTCGGATACTGTCGATATAGTTTTCCTTTGTTAACGCCCCATCGGTGCAACTACACCAATCCTCCGAATTTGCTGAATCTAGGCCAACCTCTTTACCTGTAACCAGATCAGAAATTACCATTCTGCCATTGCTTCTTAAAATTCTGTAAATCTCCTTGAAGGCTGCGACTTTGTCAAGGGTCAAATTAATAACGCAGTTACTGATCACTACGTCTGCAGTACTACCCTCAAGCGGAATTCCTCTTTCAATATCTCCTTTTTTGAATTCCACGTTTGTAAATCCGCTCCGTTTTGCGTTATTTCGAGCCTTTTCTAACATTTCATCCGTCATGTCAATACCGAATACTTTTCCAGAATCTTTGACTTTGTTTGCTGACAAAAATACATCAATTCCTCCACCTGAGCCTATATCTACAACTATTTCACCTTCATGTATATCTGCAAAGTTTATGGGGGCACCACAGCCTACTCCAAGAATGGAAGATTCAGGGACAGATTCCAGTTCCTTTGCATCATAACCAATTTTTTTGGCAATTTGAACAGGCAAAGTTAATGAAACACCACCTCCGCAACATTCAGTAGGTGTACAGCAACCTTCAGAATTTCCTGCTAAAGCAATCTTTCCATATCTTTCTTTTACTTTTTCTTTAATTTGCTGGCCTTTCATAGTGCTGTTTACAAGAGAAACTATTTAAGTTGTCAAGGGAAAACAGAGAAAGTAAGTGTAATTATGGAAACTAAAAGACGAAGAGTAGAATTACCAACAATACGCGAACAGCAACAAGGCTGCTGTTTTGAAGGCTATGATGCAACATCGCTTATGGCTGAGACTGCAAAACTACGAAAATTGATTACAAAAAGAGGAACTCTTGAAATTCTGATTCCGCTATGTTGTACTACAAATCCAGTAAGACATATGAAGTTTAGACAGACATTGAAGGGCTTTAGTAGCAAAACACTTGCTATTCGACTGAGAGAACTTGAAAAGGGTGGGATTCTAGAGAGGCAAGCATATAATGAAATCCCTCCTAGAGTAGAATACAAGTTAACAATTAAAGGGCAGGAACTCGTTGAATCAATAGTTGACTTACTACAGTGGATGAGAAAATGGTCACACTCAAAACAAATCTCTTTAAAATAAGCTCCGAGATTATATCGAAGAACGATTTGGCCCATTAGAAGTATCTACGACGAACTTGACGTCTTCCATCGATTTGGCCATATTGGTCCATTTTTACTCCATCTTTGATACCTCGAGATTGTCCCACGCAGCATTAGATATAAGATTGGCAATTTCTCTTTCTAGCTTATGAGTTGAAAGTAGCTATGTGATCTCACGGAATTGACTACAGATACGGCTCCGCCTTCGCAATAAAGAATCTGGACCGCAATGGCGCCGATATCTTCTTAATATTACTATTCTTTGCAAATACTGAAATCTTCTCACTCGCGGACTATAACATTGGAAGTAAAGCTTCCAAAAAGCTATTCCAAAAACCCTTTTTTTCATTTATTTACCTTTTATCAGGTTAATCTCTCTATATAGATGATATAGTTCTATATTCTTCTTGTAAGCAATTCTAAATAATCATAGCTGTTCTTTACGATTGTACAGAGGCGTATTATTATTCTTACAGAGTCTCGTGAACAACGTAACAAGAAGTTGTCTTCTTTTTTTCTTCAGGGGAAACGAAGAGGAGACAAGATTTTTTATATTGTGGCGATAGGTGCTGCTGCATATACCCTTCTGATGCTTGCTCTAATATTATATGCAGTAGGAAACGGCTCTGAGAAAATATTTTCCTTTGAAGGTTTTAAGTTTTTTACAAGTACTAGTTGGAACTCGGTCGAAGGCCGTGAATCATTCGGAGCTTTGCCATATATCATCGGAACGCTGCTTAGTTCTGCAGTAGCCCTGGCTATCGGAGTTCCAATCAGCTTGGGAATTGCGATATTTCTTACGGAGATGTCTTCATCCAAGATTTTATCGAAAATTAGAACTCCATTATCTTTTGTTATAGAATTGTTGGCTGCAGTACCGAGCATAATTTATGGTTTATGGGCATTGTTTGTTTTCAGATTCTGGATTCTCAATTTAATTGAAATGCCGCTTCACAATACCTTCGGAAAGTCAATTCCATTTTTTGCGGTAACTCCATTTGGTCTTGATTGGTTTACAGCAGGCATAGTTCTGGCGATTATGATCATTCCTATTGTATCTTCAATATGCAGGGAAGTCATGAAGGCTGTCCCAGACTCTCAGAGAGAAGCTGCATATAGTTTGGGAGCAACAAGATGGGAAACAGTTAGGATAGCGATTTTTCCTTACGCAAGGTCAGGAATATTAGGGGCAGCAATGATGGGGCTGGGAAGGGCAATCGGAGAAACAATGCTCGTGACTCTGATCATTGGAAATGCCATTGGGGCAGCCGCTATCCCCACCTCACTTTTCTCTCCAAGTCAAACGTTATCGAGTTTGATCGCTAACGAATTTAACGAGGCATCTTCTGATCTTCATCAATCTGCTTTAATTGGTTTGGGAGCCGTTCTGCTTATGTTAACCATGGCTATCTTGATTGGAGCGCGGCTACTAGTTTCAAGAATGGTGAAAGTCAACCCAGGATTTAGGGAGTAAAGGAAAATTTGCAAGAAGAATCCAAAACTAACTACAAAGAAAGGCTTCAAGACATGATGTTAAGGCGGTCTTCACGGCGCAAACTTGTAGACAAAATCGTTAGCATATCCGCAATATTCTCTGTTATACTTTCGGTAGTATTGTTGGGAAGTATTTTGATAGAAGTTGTAATTAATGGTGCCAGAGCTTTGAGCATCAATTTCTTGACACTGACACCAGGAGCCATAGGATCTGGACTAGGCGGAATAGGTCCTGCTATTGAGGGAACATTGATTGTTGTTGGTTTGGCATCAGCTATTGGAGCGCCAGTGGGTGTGCTTGCTGGGATTTATCTATCAGAATTCGCAGGGAATGGGATATTTCCTTCGAGTGTGAGGTTCTTCAACGATGTGCTAGTAGGTTTACCTTCAATAGTGATTGGCATAGTAGCATACGTTACGTTAGTTATAGCACTTGGTTCATTCTCGGTATGGGCAGGAGCATTTGCATTGTCAATAATTATGATCCCAATTGTTGTAAGAGTTACTGAAGAAACACTGAAAATTGTTCCAAACTCTACGAGAGAGGCAGGACAATCTTTAGGAATTCCGAAAAGAAAGATAATCATGAATATAGTTCTGAAGAGCGCAAGGAGTGGGGTAATCACAGGAATAATATTAGCTGTATCAAGGATAGCTGGAGAAACAGCACCTTTAATCATGACAATATTAGGAACAGATCTGTACTTTACGAGCCTAACAGGACCTGTAGACGCACTACCTCTGAGGATCTGGAGGTTAGCATCTCAACCATATCAATATGCCCATGACTTTGGTTGGGGGGCTGCGCTTGTCCTTATACTTCTTGTCCTTGGTTTGAGCCTCAGTCTGAGGCTCGTAGCGCACAAACGGGGATTTAAGATTGGAACCATTGGAGCCGGATGAGTCAGGGGTTATGCCGTTATGCCACCCATACAAATAAGAATGTTTAAGGTAAATTACAAAGGAGAACCAAGTTGGGATTAGACGAAGACTCGTTTACGAGCCGAGAAAAGCTAAGGGAAGAAGAAATCAAGGTTGATAAAGCTATAGAGAGAAAGACACAACCAAAACAAGAGCAGGAAGAAGAACAACAACAAGTTCATAAAGTATCTATCAAAAACCTAGAAGCATGGTTCGGAACTAAACAAGCATTAAAGAACATCAATTTGGATGTCAAGGAGAAAACAGTTACAGCATTTATCGGGCCTTCAGGTTGTGGTAAAACAACTCTCATCAGATGTCTTAACCGTATGCATGAGATGACCCCTGGCGCAAAGGCAAAGGGCCAAGTTATTATAGATGGTCTCGATATTTATGATAGAAATATCGATCCTGTAATTATCAAGAGACGTGTTGGAATGGTATTTCAAAAACCAAACCCGTTTCCTACCATGAGTATTTACGATAACGTTGCAGCGGGACTGAAGCTTAACGGAATAAAAGATAAACAATTGATGGACTACATCGTTAAAGAGAGTCTTGAGAGTGCTGCACTTTGGGATGAGGTAAAAAATGAGTTAGGTAAACCAGGAATGGGACTATCAGGCGGCCAACAGCAGCGCCTTTGCATAGCTAGGGCATTAGCTATGCAACCTGAGGTGTTATTGATGGATGAACCAACATCTGCACTTGATCCCATGGCATCTTCCAAAATCGAAAATTTAGTAAATGATTTAAAAAAAAGATATACAGTAATTATTGTAACGCACAATATGCAGCAAGCCGCCAGAGTTTCTGATGACACGGTATTCATGTACCTTGGAGAGTTAATAGAGCATAATCCTACAAAGAAGATATTTGAGAATCCTGAAAAAGAGCTCACAGAACGTTATATATCTGGTAAGTTTGGCTAACACATGTATTATTTTGGTCAGGTGTTAACTTGACTAGACTTTTAGACCTATGTTTAGATCGTCTTCAAACTATAATAATGGATATGGCGAAGCTTTCCGAACAATCAGTATTTACATCTATTGAAGCTTATGATAATGGTAAGAATCATAAAAGACAAATATTTGAATGGTCAGAAGAGCTCCGATCGTTACAGGAAGAAACAGGCGATCTTGCCTCCGAATCGATTGCACGGTTCCAGCCTGTAGCTACTGATCTGCGGTTTATTCGTTCCTGTATGGAATTAGCATATGGCTATTCTAGGTCTGGACGGTATGCGTATGATATAGTGGATGTCTTGGAGACAATAGGTCCTATACCTGCTTGCGATAAAACTGCAGTATTGGAAATGGCTAAGGTTGTAAGGGAAATGATACTGCTCAGTAAGCGTTTGTTGGAAACACGAAATAAAGCCGCGACGTCTAAACTCTATTAGATGGATGATACTGTTGATATCTTATATAGAAAGTATTTACGAGAAGTGATCACTGAACAACATAATGATAAGAACAGAAATTATACAGATGCTCAATGTTATATTTGTACATTATTAATATTACGATATCTGGAACGCATATCGGATCATGCATGTTACATAGGTGATTACATAGGTGATGCTGTGTACTATATTGCCACAGGCTTGTCAAGTCCACGCCGCTAAGGCACAAATGTATGTAATACTATAATTCTATTGCGGTCTATATGGTGGTATATGATTAATTATCATAATGTGTTTATTAGACCAATGCCATACGCCAAAATTGTTGATAGTCACTGTGAAGTACGTAAGATACAGTTTACGGCTTATTCTATCTGATAAATTATTATTGAGTTTAGCAAGTTCCATCTGTGATTCTATATATTTATCAAAGTCATCCGATGACGTGGGTATATCCAATATTCTAATAGTATCATAATTCTCTTTACTTCTGGGATTCTCGTTTGTAGAGAGGACTGAATTGTCCTGACGAGAGAAGACTTGATATCTATGAATTCTTCTATTATATGCTACACAAACTGATGAGTTAGTTGAAGTATAATGATCGCCATGGTATAACTTTTCTTTTAATGTGCCTAGAGCACTTGAATAATTGTTACAGATAATTTTGTTTTCTTTTGTCTGACGTGGTGATATCATGGTGCACCCTCACACCCTACCAAGAGGTTACTTCCATTTGGTACAAGCTAATACCGTTATATCTCAAATTTATTATCAGTGCATAGATCTTGCATATGAAATTCTGCCTAATAGAATATATAGACTCATATAGCACTATGTCATTATCATTTTTGAAAACTATTCTATATTCCACACAGATTTTCTCTGTTACTATGCTTCTTTACTGAATTCAGTAACGAGTAATCAGAAACGCAAGTTCGGGTATGTGATACAAATTTTAGCACTCCACTCTAAGATATCAATATAGTGAAATGTGATCTATATGTTTACATTCGATAACAAATATCTGCTCGTTCCTATATTGTAGAACATTTAGATAAAGTATGTTCATCTGCTTAACATGTAAAGGAACTGGATTAATCTTCAAAATGGTGGAAACCGAGGCAGGTAAGGCTTTGATAGAAGAATGTCCCGACTGCAATGGTTAACATGATTTGACGTACATATTGGTTTTCTTTATGGTTCGGGTTGTTGTAGGTAATCTATGCGATACAATGCGCGGGAACAGCGTTTTTAAGTTGACTTAAAATGAATGATATTCGTACGTTACCTCCCTTGAATATAGCCATTGGCAAAAGAAACATATTAAATCGTATAATGCTGCAGACTATATATTCTTATTATTCTATAGTGTAAAATCTTTTCTTCCTAGATGACAAATTGAAAATACCCCAATGCGCCACACTGGGTTGAATGGCGACCATAATAGCTGACACAAATTGAGTATCATTGGCCAATTAAAATGACGCTATGGGGCATTCCCTCTATGTTTAAAGAATTTACAAAGCAGTTTGGTGTGTTTGACTAATTAAATAAGCATCGAGGATAGAAAATAATTCACAAAGTATAAATTTTTGATTAGATCTTGAGAGCATTCCTTCATTGCATTACCATCATCACTCTTACCTCTTCATAAATCAGTACCATTAGGACCTAGAGATTCGGTAAAGAAGAGTATTTCTTCTATCTTTTTTGTGGGCAGCGATAATCGATTTTGATAGACATTGCCGGGTAGGTTATTCCTAGTTTTAACGTATCTATAGCAGACACCAATTCTCGTTAAATTAACTTTATTCTTATATTCATGTCAAAAGCGCGATCTGGTTAAGGAAATTATGTCTAGAATCCGATAAACTTCTTTTGCAAAATTGGATAAAATTCTCATATTTTTTATATCTTTCCGAGATTTCGTCGTGAAGGATATACGTAACTTCGTTGGGATGTCTGACTCTATTTAGGTATGCTATCGTGATGTCGCTATCATGTATAGACCCTAACATATCTTGAATATCTTCTAGCTCTGTAATCATTTTGTGCATTTCCTTATAACCAATACTATTATTATTCTGATGTGGAACTAGATCTAGTAAATAACGCAACTTTTTACAATCTTTTCTCATTTCATGTAATTCTTTTATTTTATTGGCATTTGTAAGTACTATTGGAAGATCCAGTTCTATTCTTTCACATAATCTATGTACTACCTTGTTAAATCTCATCTCTAGCTTTTTTGACTGTAAGTCATTTTCGCTAATATGTGGTAGAGGAAGGTCTTTTAGTGACAATGCCATTTTTCTTGCACTAGCAAGTTTTGTTTTTCTTCTTCTGTTCAATGAGTCTGTAAGCTTAGTATAAATTGGTTCTGAGGAGTATTTTTCTAATTTTTCGCAAATAATATCATAATCTCTTATTTGGCTGTTTATTTTGAAGAGTCGTTTACTTGTTGTTACGTATTTGCAAATCTTTTTTCTCCCTCGCAGCTCCCTTGGTAATGAGCTACATGAGGCATCTAATCTTCTGATAGCGGTTCTTATGTCATGTATATTATTTTCGTTTGAATCTTCAATATAGTCAATAACTCTATTATCTACTCTCTTGACGTTTTCTTCCATTTTCATTACAAATTCCTTAGAGGTCGAGGATAACGTCATATAATCAGTACATGTATCATATGATGTGTATATGGATGTTTGAATTGGATGAGCATGGGTATGTGCTTTGGAGGTCGTGTCGGATGATATCTTGTCATTTTATGTGGATGTGTATTTGCAGCAAGCGCGAATGTTAATGATACCGGCTACATAGTCAAAATAGTCTTTTTCCACACCTTGAGGGAATCGACATAGTTGAGAACATGTGAGGGTAGTTGTAAGTATTCCAAAGCTTTGCTCACTTTCTCCATATCCCGGTGCTCAATACTGATTGTGATAACTTTTTCTGGTGTGCTGATTTCGGCTAGCTCTATTGTTCCTCAATCTATATCACCAGTTGACCATACGTGCAGTTCACGCCTCTATTGCACAGTTTACATCTGATTGTTTGGCTGCCTGAATCGATTATAATCCTTAACAATTACTAAATGACGGATATGATAATTGATACTATGTTAACCTTTTTTGTACTGAACTTTATATCAGTCCTGATCAACTATTAGCTATGCTCGAGAATCTAATCGTCTATCCAACTGTAGGATTTAGCATCTGCAATAGAAATTGTCTGGACCATATCGTACTCGTGAGCATACAATAAGGCCATTGTACGTTCTAGAAGACAAAAAACCGTACTTAGTCCACAATGCCCTATGAGATAAGAAAATGAGGAAGATCTCCGATGAAGAAAAATTTAAAAAGAAAAGACGAGAAAATAAAATCTCCCAGAACAGAAAAGTCACCTAGAAAATCATCTTTGTGTGAGTTACCCTTCCCAATAAACGAGATAGTACGAGAAATCATCAGGCGTGATGGCTTCTTATATTTTCAAGTAGAAGCCAAATAAAAAAAGACAAACTAGTCAGAAGCAAGCAGAATTCAAGAACAACATGTCATGTAGGAATATAATTTACAGGGCCACAAAATCGTACGGAGGTAGCTATTATCGATATGGTTACAAGCGTTGCACAGATTGTGAGATTTTTATAAAGTGGAATGGTCCAAGATGTCCATGTTGCAGCGAATTTTTGAGAATAAAAACACATGATGCGAAAACAAGAAAAAAGAATATTAAAAGGAAATTAGCAGTCTAGTGCTTGAATGCTCATGCTATATGACTAAAAGTAACTTATTCCTTAGCATCATGAATTTATATTCTTATTCTTATTACCCTAATTGAATGTATATGTTCAACAAAGTCGGTGCCTTCAAACCAATGAACTATTTACGAATCAGTATTATTTAAACATCCAATTTGTACCTCAAAATATATTCATGCGGCTACAGATACAGTCTTGCCTTGAATTTCTAGCCTTGAAAGATTACTATTGATTTCTTCATCCGAAAAAACCTAGTAGTTTTGAACTTTATGTCGTAGAACGGATACGAGGATTGTGTGTGAAATCTCTATTAAATGAAATGGGCTGTGCTGCTATCCTTGTTGTGGACTTGTAAGAACAAAGCCGAGTAATACTAAGTATGAGTTAGCGTCGTGAACAAAAATTAGGCAGCAGAATATTCATCAGGAATAAAGGCCCCTAAATAGATGAAATTATGTTTCGTCCTCGTACGAAAATACACTTCTTGCCACTTATCAGAAAAAAAGAGCACATTACATTTTATATCTTGGATTTTGTTTTGCTATTCTTAAGTACATATGCTATATATTGAGTTTAAATTTGTATTGCAAGCAAAGTAGTTTGATAAATATGCCAATTTTTAATAGGTCAGCGTCATTACTACTTATCTATAAAACCTGGCTTGTTACTTTCATAGGAATTATTTAAGTTAACAGATGGTATCCGAATTAGTCATTTTCATGCAGCACATTTTCATATAAAATAATTAACATTTATCAATCTTGTAATTGATTTATTATCTGAATGTAATATTATTTCAGCATGAGCTTTATATTTATCTTCATATCAGAAAGTAATATTGTATCAAAATATAAGGTTGGGTATTTATCCTTCGGACTTCATTTTTAGCTATATCGTATTCGAGTTGACAATGGCGCTGTTTCAGGATTCATAAAGATATGACAATAAAACCATGCATGAGTATAGTAATGAGAACATTGTTGGCCAACAATAGTAATCGCAGTAACACGATAAACAGAACAGAGAAGGTGGTAGTTGAAAGGTGAACTATAACCCTTCAGTTCATAATAAGAACAAAAGCAGAAACGACTTATTAGTAACTTTAAAAGGAGTCAAGTATGGTGCATTTGCTGGTTTTATTGCAACTTTACTCATATCTTTAGCTATTGCAGCAGCTGAACTGGCATTTGGATTACAGATAGGCACATTTTATTCAGTTATTGGTATTATCTTAGGGTTTAACAATATTGTAAATGCAGGCTATATGGGATTTGGACTTCATCTGCTAATTGGCACACTCTTAGGAATTGCACTCGGAACAATCGGAATTAGATGGAAGAAAATACGCATGCTTATTCCATTCAAAAGTATATTATCTGGCATGGGAGCAGGCATTGTTATATGGTTAATATTATTTCTTCCGATAACATCACTTTTAATACGACCTTCCATTCAACGCATCGTTGTAATTTTAGCAATCGCATCGCAGAAGACCATACTAGCTGACCAGCTAAGCCATTCAATAGCAAACCTTGCACTTATTGCGATAGGATTCCACCTTGTTTGGGGAGCAATATTTGGTTTTGTGATGAGCTCGTTGCTAAGAATTAGAGTTTATAAAATAAAGCAACACTATAAAGATATTATTAATATCGATCCAAAGATACGGTTAGTCACTATATGTGATACAAATGGCAATATAATAGTCTATCATCATCGTCAGGGTGTACAGAACTTACTTAGCAAGGATGAAAGCAAAAAATCTCTCGAAATGGCTATGGCTTCGTGGAAATTACGTAGTGAACTTTCGGACAAGATCGGAAAAGGAATGTATGTTTTAGCTGAATATGAAAAGATCAAACGCATTACTATGCCATTTGGAGATGATCTTTTACTTTATTTGACTACAGAAGTAGAAACCGATCATTCAAGTATATACGATAGAATTCGCGGTTTAGAGGCAGGTTTAAAATATTCCAATTAGATATACTGATATTGCTATTTTACTTTCACTCATATCTACAACGAGTACTGCCTTTGAATTGAAAGGCTGAAAAGCAGCGAGCGTAGGATTTTTGAATATATTTCGGTAAACAAGAAAAATAATACTTGCTTCCTAGGGTTAGTGCTATTTTTTAGTTCAGTGTGTAGACTTTGTAAAGCTTGCCGGTGTCACGATTAATGTAATCCCATTCACCAATTCCGAATACTAACTCATGAAATTCTGCCTGTATTCCTGGATGCAATAACTTATAGACATTTTCTCCTACTGAAAGTCTATTCGAGTCGGTCAATGAAATTATCTTTGCTGCTACATTCAGAACGTATCCAAGCACATCAATTTGTGAGCTTTTATCATACGCATGTTGAACAACTACAATTTCTCCCTCGACTATACTGATTTTTAAAGATAGTTCAGGGTAATCATAATTCTTTAATATTGGGTTGATTCCGTTTTTGATCGCATTAATCATCGATTGTGCGCATCTAACTACTTTGTCACATGTAAGGTATCTATTAGAGCCAGGAGGAAAGAAAGCAATGACAGCATCACCCACATATTTCAGAATATATCCATCATAACTTTCAACCACAGAGGACATTTCGTGTGAAAAGGCTCTGATTATAGTAACTAGTTTATCAACTGGCATTGTCATACTCATTTTAGTCGAGCCTACTAGGTCTGCGTACACAATAAGAAGTGATATCTTGGAGCTTATGTGGTTACGAAGAAAGTCCTGAGCATGCTTTATTGAGGTATCGTACTGAAAGACTGAAAACTTATCGTCTATTTTGACTTGGTTGTTATCGTTTTTGTTATTACTAGTCATTTTGCTTTTTTACTGTTCTTGAATTTTTTCCGTCCAACCCTTACTTTGTCCAAAATGTGGAGGTGGTTTCTTACTGTTTCACTTGGTGTTGATCAGGACCTGTTGATTCGCTCCCACCACTTGTTCGATTAGGCTGACATGAGTTCCCTTTCGTACTCTAATATTCAACAACTTCTGCGGATGAGTATCTTCGTCCTGTTGTATGCTCTGTTTAATTCAGCAGCTCCTTATCAACTACTGTCTATTTAAACACCATCATGGTCTTATCCAAATGGCCTCACTGTCGGTTATGACTAGAAGTACAGAATTAGAATTCATTATTACTATATGATAATGCACTAAATCTCAACGTTACCTGCACCATAATTGAACATCCCAAAAAACAGAACCAAAAGAATGCGTCCAACTGCTCGAACAACAGCAACGGCTATCAGACGAACTGCTTGATTTTGACGTATCTTTTGCAGCGATATCTCACGTTCTATGTCAATAAGAACAGAACAGATTGTATATCATAGCTTCTATGATCAAAAATTTATTATCATTGGTAAACCAGGCCGAAAAATGTGTGGAAGAATCAAAAAAACACTCAGTGATATAGACCTGTCTATCGTTGCAAATGCATTCAAAGGTTGATTGGTTCTCACTAAACCTAAGGATGAACCAACCTTAATTCTTTTGAGAAATATTTGCTCAAGAGAAAAAGGAAACCAGGAATCACGAATAGATTAAGGGGATCCCTTCATCCTGGTGTGCCGCTTATCTGTGTAACTTCTAACTATGCGGAAAAACAAAAAATTATCGATTATAGAACACGGGGTGTATGTCTTCTATTTAGATCAAATGCTTTCTATGGAGAGTTTTTATCCTACTAAATCCCAATTGTGCGACAAGAATATCTTTTAGTGGTCAGGATATCAGAGGGTGCAACCGATATTCTATTATCACATACGCACATTACAAGCACTGGAAGATCTTAATTATATCAACAAAAATGACTGTTGGTACTATTTGTATGACCACTATTATTTATTATGCATAACATATCTACCAAAAAGATGGTTTCTGTGTCTGAAAGTTTGCACGCAATTTCTGACGACAAATCTTTATCTCAATTTAAACCGTTACTCTAACAACTGTGGATAGTATTACGCAGACAGAACAGGATAACTCGAATATCATAAGTAATATTGTCTTAATGTGGATTATATTTACAGAAAAATCTCTCTGACTCGAGAATCCGATGGTCTTGTTTAACATAGTCGGCAACATTCAATTGCAGATAATTTGTCATATAAGTACGATATGTATATAGATCATAGCTATGAGTGTCTCGCCAACTGCTATCTCTCTGAATAAAAGATTCTTCAATTTAATCCCAACCGACGACACTTGGTCTGGTGGTGATAATGGTAATGTAATTGTGACTTTGGTTGAACCTTTGTAGTGCGAACGCTACTCTGATACTCCCGATATGTAAGTCTTGTCCTGAACATGGTAGAGATCTCTCATTCCTTAAGTATGATCAATAGGAGTGCTACCTATGTAAATACATCTGACACAACTAATACAGGTAGTTTGGTCTATGTATCAGCATCAGTATCGCTGTGATCCATACTAGTCATCATGCTTCTTGCTTCCTTATTTTATGATGTTTGTTACAAAGCTTCAGTGAAGTTACTTTGTTAATCGGAACATCTCCTTGACTAGATTCGACATGAATCACTCTACAACCACATAGATATTCTATGTGCTTAGCACTCGTCATACCTTCAACCTGATAAGTCCAGTGTCAGGACCTGCTTCATATGTTCTTGCACTTCTTCAACCAGTAGCATCTTAATGCACATACATCTATAGAAATTACCTAGAACGTCTTTAACTTCCCTATCTTACCTAGAATGTGCCTAGTATTCTTGAAGCTTTGATTGTATTCTAAAATTTCGTCAATTATTTGAGAAATGGTCTATCTGGTTAGTTTGATTGGATTGTCCAACCATTATTTGTGCAGCCTTATGGAATAATCATCAATTATGCTATTATAATGGGTGCGATTGGATCCATGATTCTCCTTAATGCTGCCAGGTTACACTATTTTTTTTGGTGAATCCAAAGGAGGTATAAAGTTATAATGCACGCTAATGTCAAAAAGCCGAAAATCAGGCAGTGAAGAATGACATATTGATGTATCTGAACTATAATTGAGACAGAAATTCGATTTATATTTTTAGTGTTTAACGCGCAGTCAATAGTCGGATTTATACTAGCCAGATGTTTAGTTTAGATACTGTTGTCAACCTTATCATATAATCAAAAAATACTATTTTTCACTAGTCCCATAGGATTAGGTCATGCCACAAGAGATATTGCCATAGCTGAAAAAGTAAAACAGATTGTAAATGACGAAATCCTGTTTATCAGCGGCGGGGCAGCATATGATCTAATCTCAAAAGAAGGATTTCAAGCGCTTAACCTTTACAGACCACCTTCGTTCACAGTAGACTCAGGTAAGCTACGTAACCCGTTCGTATGGCTAATGAAGTACATCATTTACTATAAAAGATGCAAAAAAATCGCAGAGGAAGTTATAAGGAAAGCTTCACATAAACATCCTATTATAGTTAGTGATGAAGATTTTGCATCGATCGCCGTTAGCCAGAATATCATTTTATCAAAAAACATACTTATTTATGATATGGTAGACCCTACCGCCAATACTATAAACGATAAAGCCTCTCGCCTCGCGATTACATCTACCTATGGCAACTTTAAATTTGAAAATAATATAGGCGAGACACACTTCACGAGTGGCTTTTTACACGAAATTGAAAAGAAGATGAATAGGTCTATGCGTCACCTAATAAATAAATGTGATAAGGTGATCATTCCAGATTATGGCGATAATAAAGCTAATTTAGTCTATGTTGGCCCGATAGTTAGAGAAGTCAAATCAGAGAGGAACTCATTAAGATATAACTTTGGTTTAACTAGGAAGACAATTTTGGTTTGCGCAGGAGGAACCGATGCTGGAAGGCACCTTATACAAAAGTCACTTGAAGCGTATAGAAAATTGAAAAAGAGATTTGATGTAGACCTTATACTTGTCTCAGGTCCTAACCTAAAATTAGATGATTCTAATGATTTTTACAACCTCGGCTTTGTCGACAACTTGCATGAGTATGTCTATGCGTCCGATCTGGTAATTTCCTTGGCCGGCAGGTCGACCATAGACGAGTCAACCGTATATGGAACACCAGGAATTTTCATTCCAATAAAAAATCATTTTGAACAGGAACAAAACGCACTTAGGTTGGGATATAAGTATGAAGACATATCTAAACTGGAACGGCTAATTGAAGAAAAATTAGAATTGAGCCATCAAAATCCAATTTTAAATTCAAGAGGTGCAGAGGTCACTGCTAGGATAATTTCTGAATTATTATGATTCGTATTTTCCTGCAAATAATAACTTAGTTATGATAAATAACGGCTTTATAGGTTCGAGTGTTATTCAATGGATGTGAAATTTCAGGCATTTATCTTAATGATACGTCGATATGTATTTGAGCTTTCCAGCATATAAAATAACACTTCCTTTAAGAAGCAAATGAAATGGGTTAACGTCCGATATCACTTAGTTGCCACCATCCTAACAATAGAGCTGATAAATTCTCCCACATTCTCTCTTCTGAACACGCCAGTGACAAAGTTCGATTTGCCTCCTCCTCTCCCACATTCGGACGCTATTTCTTTGAACATTCTATTACAATCTATGTTAAAGAGTGATTCACTCCTAGCAAATACTACGTTAGCCATTGAATCTAGTTCCGAGTTTAGATTAGCCAGAACGACAACTAAATTAGATTCACTAATCTTTCTGCTTGCAAATTCCCTAACTTGTTCGTCTAATAATCCAGTAAATGTGCCACTAATGATGCAAGGCCCGGTGTTACGTGTCGGCTCCGGTTCGATATTATTAAGAACATCTTCTGTTAGTTTCCTTAATTTCTTGAGATGTAAGATGTTTGTTTGTTTCAATTTTTTGACTGTCTTCTCGACTGTATTGTAATTCGCTCCTGTCTCTGTACAAATCTTCAATATCTTGGAGGAAAGATCTATAGCGTGGCTATTGGCAGCATCCGAAACCACAAAATTTATTTCATAGTCGGAACCTATCCTATTCATCCGTGTAATCAGGAAGAAACCGCATTCTTCGAGATTAGCAGCATGATCCATTACGCATGCCGCCAAGTCATGACCTTCGATCTCAACAACTCTAACCTCATTATTCCTTCCAATACGGTCTTCATTTGCTCTAAGGTTTGGTAGTTGACTTTTTGCCTCAGCCAGTGATCCGAAAGAGTGGATAATAACTCTTCTCCCTTGACGAATTAACTTCCCTTTCTGCCTCTATAACACTCCACTTCAATGTCTTTAGCAGTAATAAGCACTAGATTATCGTAATCCCTATGTTCCACTTTCCGGACATTAAGTGTTTTACCCATTAGCTTCTGAAGTGAGCCTATAAATGCGTGCTCACTTGTGTGTGCTAGTTTGTTCTGCATCTGAGTTATAACTAGTCACGCGATATATTATACATATTCACTTTACAGTTCCTTTAAAACGAAACGTCCCGTTTGACAATCTGATATCAATGGATATTAGCCATCCACAAAAGATGAGTCGTTGGATACAGGGTTTTCATGCACCGGCGCTCCGTGAGACTCCACAAAAAAGATCTTGGATTTCTACATTCAGATGGATTGGACTGATTAGTTGCTTAAGTAAACAAAAAAAGGCCAAGGAAGGGGACAATTGGCTAGCAAACTGGAAGGAGAGTTGCTGGACAAATGTGGTTATTTGAAGAAATAATCAAGCTTATTGTGGGCAAATGTTTGTTTACAGTTAGGACACGGTTCAGACTCATTGCTGAGGATGGCCGAATGAAAGGATTCTTCGTCCATCTGAATCAGCGAGAGAAATTCGGAGCCACAATTCCTACATCTAAGCATCAACTGCGTCATAGTTCTGCTATGGCTATGACAAGAATCAGCTATTTTAACATTAAGTTATCAACTCCGATAGAGTAATCTAACTAGCTTGTAGCACAATAG
>QHBN01000266.1 GCA_003176995.1 Candidatus Nitrosopolaris wilkensis | reverse complement strand
TTAAATCAACTTGGATATGATCCAAACAATAACGTTTTTGATATAATGAATATTCCATTGTCTACTTATGGAACTACAACTAACACTGCTACTCTGGTCAGAGCTCCATCCTAGTCTAAATTCAGTATTAAATAAAATTCTAGAATGGCATTACGACATGTCTGAGACCAGTCAAATTATTCTTGGTGGCTTTATAAGGCTAGCTTACATGAATCACTGAAACATTGTGTTTTAGACTGTGTGTGAACATGTTATTTGAACCATCAAGACTATGCAGGAAATCTGAGATTGAAATAAGCTAGTTGTTATAACATAGTTGTTATAACATAGTAGCTAACTATCTCGAAGTTGGCGGCCACGATACAATTCCGATTGCATCCACGGGGTCTCATATGGAAACATGAGTTCAAACGGTAGCTTCGCTATTAGAATACGTTGCCAATCCTGTTGTTTCGTCAGGGTTGACTTCTATCTCCAAGGACAATTTTCTGCCAACTATCAATGTTGTAACTTTTGTTTGCTACGGCGTTTGAAGGTGCAGGATTTCAATCTTGCTATAGTTTTCATCTACTCTCATTCTCTGTAGTAATCCCTCCATATTCGTTTTATCGTCTAATTGTATCAATATTCTAATTCGTGCTTGTCGCTATAGCTTATAGTAGCATGAGATAGGTGATCTTTATCATGCGAAATTACGTGAATCAGACACTCCTTCTTATCATCTATTCCGACATTACTTCTAATTCCATCTAAATGTCGAAATTCTATAAACTCCATTAGCTTCTTACAATAAAGTATATTTCCATGCGTGACTTCAGTGACGCCTCTATCTTAACACCCCTATTCGTGAGGAAAATTAATCCGTTGAATATCTTGTCGTCTAATACATGCATAGCTACTTCCGTATGGTCTAAACATGCATCAAGTCTTTCTTTTATCTGAGAAAAAACCTGCACTGTTACTCTTTGTATATTTTTATTACCATACAACACCTCTGTTCTTTCAGTAATCGAACCTTGGGAAGTCGTTATATATATGGACAACAATAAGGCAATTATTGTATTTATATTTGCACCTGCGTCTGTTTATTTAGTAATAGATAGGGGTCTGCCGAAAACAGGAAGGTTGTTTTAAATCACATATTCCAACCATGAATCATTCTTACAAATAATTAGCCAGCGTTTTTGCTACTTTGGTGCCTTGTTCAATTGTCTTCTGAAGAGCGCACCGGCGACAGGATTGATAGCATAGGGGAGAGTATGCTTAAACCACACTCCTGCTCTTATATAAAAAGGAACTATTATTTCAAGACGCGAGGAATTAGCTGCAGCAAGAATTGCTTTTGATACAGTACTTGCTTCGAGCATAAAACCAGTATAATTTGGCTGATGATTCTCAAAAGATTGATTGTTGAAGAAATTTGTTTTCACGCCAATAGGGCTTACTACTGTTATGCGTACACCAGTTCCATATAGCTCGTGATACAGGGACTCAGAGAATCCTAACATTGCATATTTTGAAGCACAATATCCAGCCATTCCAGCAACTCCGAAACTTGCGGCTAATGATGCCACATTTATAATATGTCCTGAATGTCTTGAGAGCATAGAATGCAAGAATACCTTGGTACAATAGACCATTCCAAAATAATTTGTCCTCATGACTGCCTCTATTTGTTCAATACTCTGGTTTTCCACTTTACCAAATTCTCCAAAACCCGCATTATTTATCAATAAATCAATATACCCAAATCTTTCGAGCATTTGTGTTCCCATTCTTAGAACATCTTCTTTTTTTGATATATCACAAGTATATGCTACAATTTCTGCATCTTTGGATTTTGTGACAACTTGTATTGTTTTTTTTAATTCGAGTAATTTTGATTCTGAGCGAGCTATAAGTATTATTGGACCTGCGCCTTTATTTATAAAATCAAGAGCAGCCTGCCTTCCAATTCCCGCTGAAGCTCCGGTTATTACTATAATCTTTCCTTCAAACTTTCTCTTATTTGTGTGACCTTCGTCCTCTTTCCCCTTCCCTCTCAATCAATCTCAGATATTATTATTGCAGAACCAGCAAATCATTGTTTGCAAAACGAGATCGTCAAAAAAGAGGTCAACAAACGGTACACCTTTGTTAACAGCAATTTATATCCGTCTTTTACCTCATTTGAATACTGCTGAGGCAGTTTGTGGATTTTGGGTCAATGACAAACCTGCAATAGGGAGCATTCTGAAGTTCTTCATTGTAATTTATGTGATAATCCTGCAACATAAATCTCTACGTTAGACCAGTTTTCCTGAGTTCCTGTGAAATGCCTTTGATAGTTCAGAAACGCGTTAAGCACATATTCGCATCAGAAACCTTCATCAACTGGCGACGGTGCTATGGATACATACGTTACGTTAACGGGAACAAAGTGTTTAACTGACGCTCTGATTACCTTGGCAAACGCGTTCAAGGAAGAGGTGTTGAATCTACCAAAGAAAATCTTAGTCCTCAGAGTGGTGATCACCTTATTGAATACCAGAGAAATAGCAACTAATCCACTTCTCAATAGACGCATTGAATGCCTACTCTTGCAATGAACTACCCCTGATAAAAGCTATAAACAAGATGTGTGAATAAACATGGTTGAGTGTAAGATGCATAAGGAAAAATAAACAACATAGACGGATTGGAAAGCTTTTATTCGATTAGTGACGCTTGACTACGGCTATTCGAAAATTTTTTCTATTCTTCTCCACTATTTACTCACTAAAGCTAACTTTACCTGCTTGTACATACAAGGCTTTACTGTCTTGTCGGCCATCCTGCAGAATGTTGGGTGCCAGACTGCTTCAAGTCCTAAGAGAGTTTCTACAACTCCAATTGCCGGATAGATTAGATACTCAAACACATATCTCTACCATTTCCCAGTTTCAAATCCTCTCGAGTCACTGAATCAATGAGCATTCCCGACAGATTAGATAATAGTAGGTTTAGTTAATTGTTGGTCAACTTTATCATCAGTTAGTCGACTACCTAGTAATGCTTTCCATGGGTTATTATATCTTAAATGAAATATTATTCTCTTATACCTTCGAGGTTTGAGACAACCTGCCATAGCATTGTTCTAATATGCGATTCTATTCTTTTATCTTGACTCATACTGTCTAATATACTAATAGCGTTTGCCGCTCTAATAGATAAACTAATTTTGGGGTCGTGATGTTTCAATAGAAGAAGTAATTCATGTATCCTGCCTTTTGAAGTTCTATTGCCTCTACAATAATTAGCACTAATGTTTTCGAGGGTACCTATTGCAGCAGCCAAGCTTTCTTGGTTAGTTTTGTTCTGTAATAGTTCTTTTTCATGTTTCGTTATCCTTTTTGTTGTTGTAGTTTTTTCAGAATATGTCATTGTAACAATACCTACATGTCTATCGTATTACTTGCTATATATCACCTATGTGGTATTGTTTGTCCTCAAATCGATATGTATTTAAGGGAGTTAGGCGATCGAATCGCTTCGCAAAAGCAATAAGGATTCTATATCTTCTGATTGTCTTTCCTTTTGACCATAATTATATGCTATTTTCAAAGCATGTTACAAGGGAGCCTCTTCTTTCTTTATTTTCTGGTACAGCGGATCTATCCGACATTTCTTTGTGGTGAGATAGTTGAAGCTGGGGTGGGAGGATAAGATCATCAGGAAAGGATTTGGCATGTAGACCGAAGGTCATAATATTTGGTATGGCAACAATGGCGGCAGGAATGGTTATTACCATAGTAGTCCTTCTATCACATGCAACATGACACATTCGTAGTATGTAATTTCTACAAAAATCCGGCGTGGTCAAAGCGTATGATTATGAGTCGGTGTGGATCTGATGTTGCTTATCTCCACAGGAAATGGAGCCATTCCCAGTAATATTGAGTTAGAGACCCGATGCTCAATTATCATCTGGTCATTATAATAAAACAGAAATGTCCTTAATTAATTTTAGATAATGCACGGTTAAACTTCTCCTCTCTCCTACCAGAATCCTGAGAAGCATGCGCGAGAAGATGTTTTGTTGCGATTCTTAACTTACCTACAAATTTCTTTATTTCTTCTTCAGTAAAGCAAAACTCGGGACATGCTCTACTCGTTCCGACATGTAACTTTACTAACTCTCTCCAAATGCATCTCGACATAGCCGTATATAAGATTTGATTAATCTCTAGACTGATACATTACGTCTTTAGTGTAGCAATTGACCTCTCATACCAGATCATATAAGTCAGCTTCAAGTCATCAATGATTAGCATACCTTGTTTTCCAGAATTGTCAGCGTACTACTGCTTCCGCCACCAAACTAGGAATTACTACTACGCCATAGGGTTGGACACGTGTTATTTTTTTCGTCTTTGTTTGTTTTTCTAGTGTCAATCATGTGACTAAGGCTATTGCATAATTCTAACACGTGCGACCCCTTTCCCGTAATTTTATAGGTTTTCTTAATCTCACCATCCACTAACAAGCCCTTTCTCAATAGGAGTGGAAAATACACCTCGAGTTGTGAAAAAGACAGAAAAGCGTCATACATTATTCTTGTTTTAAAAGCACCATTCTCCTTACTAGCAGATCTTAATATGAGCGTAATTATTTCGGTTTTGTCTCTGTATTTCATTTATGGGAGGCAAAATGAAGATTGAATGTGGTTGGATCTGCTATATTGGAAATGTTTTTTGTATAGTCAACAGCAAAAGCAACCTTACTTGTCGAAGCTATTGGAAAAGCAACCAAAGATGCGGCGATGATCACCGAAACAGCAATTGTTGTCGTTGTTGAGATAGCACCTAAAGCTGTTTTCTTCATCGAAAGGATATATGATTAGGAGCATATAACAAGAGCGACGAATTCCATTTGTGGTATTTGACTCTCCTGGGATGATGGCTACCATATCTATATTCCCACTTGGGATTAGATGATTATTAGCATTTGAAATAATGTTAAGGACATGCTGCACCCTCACACCCGCAACCCTGTTCAATCTATACAACTTCATAAACACTTGTCCACTCGCTACTCGAGCCTCGAAATACCATTAGACATCTTAGAATATCGTAGTTGCTTAAAAATCGCAAATTTTTATCTTAATCTAGCGGTCTGGTATCTGGCACTGACCAACAATCAAAACTCGAGAAGTTGGTGGTTTTAATTGCCTCAATTAATCTGGACGGCATCCAGACAACTCTTATATTAGAACTGTAAATCAATCTGTTTAACTCAGCTGAGGAGTTTATGAAAGATTCCACCATGGACTCAGCTACACTGCTCCATCGCAGGCGGCACCGGGCATCCGTCAGACTATCAGACGATGAGTCTAGCAATTTTTGTATTTTATTGGAGCAAAAGTCAAATAAAGTTTTATGAATTCTTATAAATAAGAGAAGACTATTTGCAAGTTTGTGAATAACAAAACCGCAATATTGACTTTAATACTGGTGAGTGTTGCAGCGGTATCTATTACTTCGATACTCGTTAGCTACAAAGCACAAGCAGCAGTGACATCATCGTCCTAATGCCGAAATTAAAGTTGGAGGAGGTAATGCAACTTACCTGTCCTAAAAAAGGTATGGTAATGAATTAGAGTTGCTTCTCTACAGGTCGTTGTTTGTTACTTCACCACTATTTGACCTTTGTAACAGCGCATGGGAAATCCATAACTACCGCATCATCGGAAGCTAGAACTACAGCGGCTGCATTGAACCCTAAAAATAGCACTGTCGAAGACATTGAAGACGCAAAGCACAGACATCCCTTACCTAATAATACAACAAACCAAGTTTTTTGAAATATTATCGTTGTTAAAAGAGATGTTGAAACCAAATCACATTTTAGGCGTCGCTCTTATGGTTAGCTGAAGACGTTGTTTCACAACGGAGTAGAAAACCGCGAACTAGAGGGGAAGTGGTTGAACTCCAGCAGCCTCTTTTAGGCATTGCAGAAGATGAGGACGTGGTGTTACCGCCAGTCGAATTACCACCAGGAGTGGTAGCCTTCACCTGTTTTACTCCTTTCATTGTAGTTGGATGATAAAGGCAGTGATATCCAAATGTTCCAATCATGTTTGACTTAAATGATACTTGACCTGAACTGCCAGCTGCTATATCTCCACTTGTTGCAAGTTGCTTACCATTTTGGTCTATAATAAATTGATGTTTAAAATCTGTTAGATTTTGAATTTGTCTTGTTTGGTTAGTGTTTGCCTTGAAGTTCAGCGTGGGATTAATTACCCCGCTCGTAAGGTTTACCCACCTAAAAGGGGGATTAACGGAATTATCTAATTTAGCTGATAACTGAATTGCATTTTTGACGATTCCTTGTACACCAAGGCTGAGGGTGGGGGTGAGTTGCTTCCATAGCCTACAGCTACCGCTATATTTGAATTATATGTAACTACCAGTACAAGTAATGCTAAAAAACCTATTACTAGTATTGAGGCAGTTGCTCGAGTAAAGGTTTTTTGCATGAGTGGCCATAAATCACTTTATCATCTGATATAAAGATAGAGACAAATACCATCTCTGGGACCCACAAATGGAATTCGTATCTATATTCTTAAGGTTAACGGAATTATTACTCTCCATTGAATGACCCTAAAGTAGGTAGAAGTAATGACACCCCGAAGAAAAAAACCATCGCTGCATTGGTTGTTCTTGGAATGTTAATTGCCTTCCCGCTTGTTGTTACAGACAAGCTTGCTTTTGCCATTGGCACGAACAGTACGACAAGTGGAACAACAGGAGCATCATTGATGAAACTGACTACAACGAGTGCACCTGTAGTTATTCCACTAGTTAAGGCATTGTATGATAGCAAAGGTGTGCTGTTTATAATAACAGAAGTATCAGACAAAACAATGAGAGATCAAATTGGAAACTTTACAGGATCCCTAGTAAACTATGAACCCAATTTAACAAAGTCACAAGACATAGGACAACTATGGATATTCAAGAACGGTATCAAAGGTCCTGGACTGATGGGCTTTCAAACAAATGTCTTAAATTCAATTCCTGGAGATCCACACTATACTCCTCTGTGGAAAGTTAATATCGTAGAATGGAAGACTACAGGCACAAACGCCACTACACCAACTATTCTTGGTTCTGACGATATAATTGCAAATGCAGTTAAAAAAGGTCAGATAACTGTTACTCCTACAAATGTAGTTATTAACTGTCCTGTGGTTCAATGGGGAGGTAACAAAATCAATACAATCCCTGCTGGTCATATATGAAGCATCACTGAAAAGATAGGCGATTTTTCGTCTACATGTCTCCCATAAATTTTTTGTATGGTTCGAAACTTATGTCTGCTACAGATCAGAATCAAAAACGACACAATCAACAATACCGAGATATGCTGTCTCGTTTCACTAAGATATTGGAAATTGGATTAGGACAGTTAGGTTTGCCTGTCATTAAATATGTAAAAGAAAGAGGGTTTGACGCATACGGATATGATATTAATACCAAGGCTATAGATCGTGCAGGAAAAATAGCTGAAATAAAACCTGCAGTGATTTCGGTAGTGAGGACTTTGATGTATTTATAATCAGTGTATCTACACATCAACTGACGATATCTTTTCGCCGCAGATAGAGGGATTATTATCTATAGTAAATATAATTTCAAAAGAGGCAAAAAAAGATGGAGCCCTTATTTCAATAGAAAGTACTATTCCAAAAGGAACAGGTCTCATGTCACCTCATTTTATCTGCTTAGATAGCCTCAAGTTTTTTATAATGATGAAATACGATAGACATTAAGATTGGCCGTGTTCTTATAGGATTGGCAGCATAGGAGCATGCTGAGTTGTATAAATGTGAAATTGAAAACATCTCGTCAAATATCCCTCTATCCGATTTGTCAAGAGCATTGAGAAATACCTTCCATTCTCTTTCTTCTTCTCCGCCGGTTAGCCTAAATGAAGGAATTGTTCTACCCATGTAATTTCACTACTTACCTTAGTAATTTAATTACTAAATAAAATATCAAGCACTATAAGAGGAGGGAGAGAGACCACAACTTTCGCAAACTTGTCTAGTTGATTTTTCTTCTTGACATTTGAAATCTGAAAATCATTTGGTCAAGAGAATCTTATTAATACCAAATGTTTTCGATTGCTCTCAAAAAAAGAAAGCAGGGTCAAATCAACTTGCTTCTAGCTCTTTGATTCTTTCGACTACCCCTTGACCTTCTTTTTCTAGTTCATCCTTGTATTCCTTTAACAATGCAACACGTTCTTCTTTGGTAAGATAACTTCTTGCCTTTTGAAAGCCGGTTCCGCAACAACCATAACCCATAAAATCATTCACCTCCTTGTTTTTCCATCTATATTGGACATACGATATATGTATGTTCGATGTATTTATATATATCAGTTTCAGGTATCGCCTTATCCTCTTTAGCCACAGGAGAGGGTTCATTTGCATTGCTATCTATCAAGTCACTACATCGTCCTATTTGGTTGTATTAATATTGAAAAGTACCAGGAGGTAGGGAGGGAGTGGGAGAGAGATGACAACGGATAGTGCCATAATCATCTTCTTTACTTAATTAAAATAAAGGAGAAAGTCGCACTCTTCACAAACATAGCCAAGCCTATCAAACTCAGACTGTAATGTCATTGTGTCGTGGCATCTAGGACATTCGATTTCGTGCTCAGCTCCAAGATTATTCTTCTCCTCGTCCGTTATTTGTATGATAGACTCGGATGGCTGACTGAGCTCTTCCTCTTGTACTTCTGTCAGTAATTTACTACTACTTCTGCTTTTAGCCATACTGGGTGGATTTGAGTAGTCTATCAAACACGCAACCTAGTTTCAAATTTTAGCATATGAACATGCTACTCTTGGTATTACCTTCTACTCGATCTGCACATACCCCAATGTCTCGTCTAAGAATAGACCACGTGTGCCTCATCTTAGGAAATTGTGCTATCAGGATCCCTAGTCCAACTATAAGTCAAAAATAGTTTCTAATTTTTTATATTTTAAAGAAGATATCTTATGACTTTGATGCCGCCATTCAATATGCGGTGGTAAAAAGTCAGATTTCGATTCAATCCAATTTACTCCAAAATAATCTAAATTAGACCCACAGCAGAGTTTATTTTTAGAATTATCACGTAACTCTTTACCGATGGCATAGATTTTTAAAACCTACCGGCTTTGGTATAGGCAAGTCTGTTCTTTTATGTTGTTGTTGCGGTTCTGATAAGTCGAAAAGATTATTCCATTCTTTCCATTAGAGTTAATGAATCTTCTAAGATAGACTGCAGTTACAGCAATAGGCGTGGCAGATCTCCCTTTTAAGTTGATAAACAATAGCAACTTTTTGTCCTACTTCATACGGTAGATACAATGAAGAACCTAGTGTACTAACGTAGAATCTCAAGAAGGCCGTTTGAACTTCCTTTGTGCAGATTATTGTTGAATTGATTAAAGTTTGAATTGTGATAGGCGAGCCTACACACTTCCGCAGGAGTCTTTCCATTCAAAGGCTCGTGCGGGTTTGGTCATCCATGGCAGCAGCTTGATTCATTATTACATCTTGAAATTTCAAAAATATCTGAACGTTTCTACTTGATTCGCCAGTGAAGTACAGTTGTACAGCTGACGTAATCATTTGCGGAGTTGCGCGCATTCCATTTCTGAATTGTGCTTTGTTTATTCCGTCTTATAGCTTTTTTCACAATGTTTTCTCGGTTGCAATAACGGCATACTACAGAATTAATTCGGTGAAAAACAATTTCTTTTTTGACTTATTCTCCTAAGGCAAAACTAAATTCAACTGCGTGTATGTGCTTACTTTTCCTGCCACTCCATGCGGTTGGTCAGGATATGAGCAAACCCAGCGTCATACCTAGGCGTGTTTAGATGGCATGTATTGTCCACATTTCTCCCCGTTACCTAGTATTTCGGGACACTCATTACATCTCCCATCTTGACGTTGTTCAGATAATACCAATCAGATTGTTTGTGCATAACCCTACTTAATTCCATGGTAAATAATATCATTACTAGATCACTCCATACTTTAGTTCATGACAAAAAATTCTTTCTCAGGCACGTCTCTAGGTGTAGAAAGAAAGCAAAGAAATGAGTTTATGTTATCTATGTGAAAGAACTAGGGATTTAGACACCCATCCATATATTTCATAGTAGATTAGGAGGAATCATGATGGCTTTGGAAGTTCTCAAACTGCTAAAGGGAAGGAATAGATAAAGTAGACCTTTTAGGTGGTAGTAATGAGGAAAAAGCAGACTAGATGGCTATATGTAACACTTGCGATTACTATTATTCTTTCGGCATCTATTTTATTCATAAATAACAACCGATTCCAAATACTATTGGCACAAAACAATAATAGTAGCAGTGGCAGTAATAATACACCCTTAGTCAAAGCAGCAACGACGATTAAAAACCCATATAGCGTGAATAGCACAATAAGCAAGGGACTGGCTACACTGAAGCCAACACCCGCGCTAACCTCATCCGATGCGACCAATATTCTTAAGTCTTTTCTGAACCCAAAAAATTTGTTGGGAACGGCCACGGATCAGATTCGTAATAGCACCGTAAGAAACGATAATAGCAGCAATAATAAAACATCAGCAGCAGGGAATGCCATCATTTTTGTTAGAAATCCTGGAATACTAGTATTATCGCATCAGATAATTCCACCTCATGACTTCATACCTGTTTACGATGCTATGCCATATGAGATAATGAATGGCCAGGTATATGCAAAACTCCCCTGTGACCCTAATTCTAAACCATCTCTGCAAATACTTGCAGGCCAATTATCAAGGCTTAATCCAGCTCAGCTCAAGCTAATTACAGCATTATCCCAACCAGGATACATATGTATGTACGATGCAAATCTTACCTCGACTAATAATGATACTGTGGTTACTACTAACGCTACAGGTAAGTTGCCTAAAGTGGACAACATTGTGACATCAGGAGGAGTAGGACCAGGAGTGAGAGGAGGCAACTTAACAATTACCTATATAGAACTTTTCAACCCTACAGACTACCGTGTAGTACTTCCAAGTACTGCTAGTCTCTCTATTTCAGTTAACCAAATACGTTTAGAAGAACTCCACCATACAAATGGCAGTATTCAACTCAATCAAACAACCCCACCACCAACAGCCAATCAAACAACGACTAAGAATACACCAAATCAATTAACAAGGATAGGTGTATCTCCATCGATTGCCTTTGTTTACAATGCATGGAATCCATATCTGAAACAAAAGACATACTTACCCATTGCGCCGCTTCTAAACGAAACAATCCTATCAAATAGCCAGTGTGCGATACACGCGATCTGGCAATCATCAAAAGTAGAACAATCTGATTTAGCAGAACTAAAAGAATATTCGATAGTTACTAGCAAGAACAGCGGCAACGCACCAATGCTTTTGCATTTGTGTGGGGGCGCACCTATACCATAACAATTCATTTATTTATTAATGTCATATTTAGCAAATTCTCTTTCAAATTCGACTTTCATGTCCTTGCACTACTTGAGAAGAATTGAAAAGCATCGTTCCTTTTTCTGTTCTTCAGACTTTCATCATGATTGTTCACTATAATTTAGTACGAATATCATTGGATCATATCTTTGTTTACCGGTATCATGTTAAAGTAATAATCAAAATCGAAACCAAAAAAATTTTTTCTTGAAGTATTTCTAATCATAGTAATTGTTATGACCTCTTTAGATATATAGTATAATTCATCTTCTACTCATGAACGGGTGTTAATTCAATATTTTTACAGTACCTGATGGACCTTGCAAACTCGAACAGAAGGGCAAGGATGCAAATTCAATTCTAATCTAGGAGTATCAAGTACTTCCGGCATTTTTTTCTAGACGACAAATTGCGTACTCCATCAAGATTTATTCGAACGGTTGTTCTCCTACCTTCGCTGCCGATGACTAGGCGATTCACTTCCCCATACAAATCGTCCCGAATGTAGATGTAGTCTTATTTATGATTACAACAATGGTGAATACGTGTGCCAAAATTGTGGTCACGTAGTCATAGATCAGATCGATGATTATTGCCCTGAATCTAACTCTGGATCAATTCCAAATAAGTAATGTAAACAAGAATATATTTTATGTCACTTAGCAACTAATAAACCAAATATTATTCATCCAGCATTATTGAGACCTGGCAGGTTTGACAAACTATTATACATTCCACCACCTGATAAGGATGCAAGACTAAATATTCTAAAGATTCATTCAAAAAGAAAACAATTAGCAGAAGACGTGGATTTGGAATACTTGGCCGATATCTCAGGTGGCGCTGTAGGTGCAGATTTACAAGCGCTAGTTAAAGAGGCAGCTATGTTCTCGTTAAGAGAATATTTGATAAAACATGAAGAAAACTCTGTGGAATTTGAAAATAATATTGCTGAGCTAAACATTCTCCACATGAGACACTTTGAGCAAGCAAAAGAAAAAATAAACCTTCGTAAGGGAGTAAAAAACCATGTCGATGCATATGTGTAGTATATAGAGGTAGGTGGAAAGAAATGGTGAAAGATGTAGACATGTCTAAAAAAACTCATCTAGAATCAGACTCCATGGACGATCCGATAGAGGTGCTTGCAGAGCAATATTGGGGTGCTCAAACGCAGCGGTCACTTATTCACTTTTCAATTGGAGATGATCGTATGCCAAAACCTGTTTATCATGCATATGGATATATAAAAAATGCAGCAGCAATAATTAATTCAGCAGAAGGTAAAGTATTAAAGGATAAAGCAGATCTTATTATCAAAGTATCTAAAGAAATCATCAGTGGAAAACTCGATGTTCAGTTTCCGCTATACGTATGGCATAGTGGCTCTGGCACTCAGACCAATATGAACGTCAATGAGGTAATTTCGAATAGAGCGATCCAGATAGTTGGCGGAGTATTAGGAACAAAAGATCCAATTCATCACAATGATCATGTCAACATGTCACAATCTTCTAATGATACGTTTCCAACCGCTATGTATATAGCTACAGTGTTGGAGTTTGCAAATCATCTTATTCCTAGTATACAGGCATTAGTCAAGGCGCGTGTAATAAAAATAGGTCGCACGCATTTACACGATGCCATACCACTCACAGTAGGCCAAGAATGGTCTGGATATGCTACACAGCTTAAGGATGCCTTAGAGATCGTCGAACAGTCAATGAATGGCCTTTACAAACTTGCAGCTGGTGGTACTGCGGTTGGAACTGGGCTAAATGCTCCAAAGGACTTTGGACAAAAAATTGCATCGGTGATTTCCAAATTGACCGGCCATCCTTTTGTAACTGCTGACAACAAATTTGCCGCACAAGGGTCACTTGATGGAATGGTTAATGCTAGTTTCGCATTGCGTTTGTTGGCTGTAGTACTTATGAAAATAGCAAACGACATCCGATGGTTAGGTTCAGGTCCAAGAGGAGGCTTGCACGAACTCAATCTTCTTTCAAACGAACCAGGATCTTCTATAATGCCTGGGAAAGTCAATCCCACTCAACAAGAGGATATGATCATGGTATGTATTCAGGTTATTGGAAATGATACTGCAGTAGCCATTGCAGGTTCTCAAGGCAATTTTGAGCTAAATGCAATGAGACCAATCATCATTAAAAATGTACTTCACTCCTCTTGCATTTTGGCTGATGCGTCTGATAAATTTCTAAGGTATAGTATTGAAGGAATAACGCTAGAAAAAGAAAGAATTAGATATCTTAATGAGTCGCTGATGCTTGTGACAGCTCTGAGCCCAATCATTGGCTATGATAAAGCGTCATTTATTGCACACAAGGCATTAAAAGAGAAAACGACATTGTATAGTGCATCTATATCTAGTGGATATATTAGTGCAGAAGATTTCGATAGAATAGTTGCCCCAGCAAACATGGTAGGAGATCCTGATAAGGACTTGAGTACCTTATCTAACACATAAACAAGTTTCAAATTTTACTATACGAAATGCTGCTCTTGTAATTCTTGATTATGCTCTCTCGTGCTCAAAAAAGTGATACCAAATACACATACCAGATACTCGAAAAAGAGAAAACATTGACTTTGATTTATGAGGACAAGTTTGGAATACTCCAATTTAAGAGATCGACTGAATACTTGTATCGGCTACTATGAATAAAAAATGTGTTACTACTATGCTATGTATGAAAGCTAAGAGCGTTATTTCTTCTGTGTAAAACAGTTTCCCACGACTGGGTATATCTTTGAGTAACATCTTCCACTCCTCCATTTTCTGAGAATGCCAAAATATACTCATATTTTTTACCCCAATTCTGTTCATAATAGTAAGGATGATTTACAGATATTGGATATGCCAACGAGGAATCGATATGAACCCACTTCTCATCTAAAAGGGCCTCATTCCAAACATGGTCCAGAAAATCATGGACAATCCTGCTCTTTATCCTTATTCCGCTCAAGATGGCACCAAAGAGGATACACCATTCGCCACATCTTCCAATCCTTGCCTCTGCAATCCTTAATACTTCATTATACCTAGGATAAGTCTTCGCAAATCCGCATTTGTTACAACTGTGGGTTTCTACTACGGTCAGTTTCCATGAACTTCCACTAGCTGTCTGAATCTGCATTGGTACATTTCCCCGACCTTCATCAATACATCTCTCGCAAATGGGAGCATTTGGGATCCAACTCATATGCTCCTTTTTGAACCATTCCAACAGTGATTTAATTTGAGCCTCTTCTTTAAGTTCCAGTATACGTTCTGGAATGAATAATTTGACCTTATTCAAGATATCTGCATCTTGATACTGTTCGGTAATTTTTTTGTAGAATAGAGCAGTGTTCTTTATGAGTTCGCTAAGGTTACGATCTGATGTGGACATACATCGAAACTCTTGTCGTAGATTTGCTTGGGGAAAATATATTATTTTCGATGAAAAAAGTTGTTCTTGGTCCAGTCTTAAAAAATTTCCCACTCATCCTCATTGATACTCGCGTGTTAACGTGAAAATCTACGATAGTCTTATCGTCAGTTCTTTCAATTTTATAAGCGAAATGAGAAATGCAGTTACGAATTGAGTATGGGGACCAATAACCTATCTACCTCCAGCCAATTCAAATTCCCTAGCATGCAATAATTCGATATCATGGAGGCTGCTACGCTAGTTTCCATCAAACAGCAACTGTTAGACATCGTTATCGTTGGTTTACTGCAAAGTTATTTGGATTTACAGCGGCCAATTTCATATAGTTTGTCATAGGTACACATATGTGGCGTACCCTCCCGGGAGGGCGGCAACCTTATTTTTGTATTTTTTTATGATAAGTTTTAAAAATTAATGCTGCCTATGAGCGTATGAATGAGGCCTCTTGTGTTTTAGTTTGGCCTTTTGAAAAATTGTAAATTGACCTACCCCGGAGACCAGGGTAGGTAAAAAAAATGATGTATTAAACTAATATCGTAAGGTAGAATTATCTAAATTATCCTTTAGTGAGTAATAATGCAAACCAATACAGTCCACCCAAAAAGGGCAGGATGTAGAAAAACAAGAACTGATAACGATAGAATTTCGGGTCAAACAGAAGGAAAAGGCATCATTCAAGACTATGTTAATAGGGTGTACGGCCAGTTTGAAGTAGATTCCAATACAAACGAACCGAAGTGAATGTCGGATTATCCATCTATCGAACTTGTGACCAATCTTGTAACTTTTTCATATATGACAATTTAATTGGTTCCTGCTCACAGGAACTTTTCTTTTCAGAAATCATCATTTATATAAATATAGGTGTCCGAAATTGGCAGGTAGCATCAAATACCAAGTGAAAATTCAATTCAACCCCCATTATGCTTTCGATATCTCAATTCCTACATAATGGAGTGTTAGATTCGGCAGTGCTTTCGTTCGCTCATCAGGGGAGAAACTAACAATCCTTGTAAGACTGTACGCCAATACAGACTGGGAATCGGCGTCCGTCCCGGGAGCCAAAGGCATCCAAAATTGAAAGAGTAGTTTTGCCATCTTCACCCTCGTATTATCATAAATTAGTGTTCAACCTTCAACTTCTTTATCGTCCCCTTAGTAGAATTAATTTGAACCGATAGATGATAATTCTAGGTCGATTCTTCCTTTTGCCAGTATAAAAGTTTCTTGCTATTTTTCTATTCCAATAAATCGTCGTTTCAGCCTCAGGGCTGCTATGCCAGTTGTAGCGGCACCCATCAGTGGGTCGAACACGACATCGTCCTGGATGGTTAGTTTTGAAATGATATGCTCTGCCTCTATCGGTGATTGCTTCCAGCCATGCAGCGCTTTGCTTGGTGGCTGAGATTCTATCACGTCTGCAATAGAGTCCAAAACCCTCAAGCTGTTGCCCTTTACGAACCAGAGGAGTGGTTTCCACATAACATACACACGTTGATATTGCAAAAGTCTAGAACTACCATTATGTTTTACCACCATTTCCCACCAATATTTTAACCCAGAATTTTTCATGTATTCAAAGATCTGGGGTAATGCGTAGTGTCCTGCATACATGACTAGACTTCCCCCTTCCTTCAACACTCTACACACGAGCTTTCCCAACGGTTCATACATTGGCAGCCATTCCTTGTGATAAGGCGGATCTGTAAAGATTAAATCAATAGTTTTGTCTTCAATTGTAGCAGTATCTATGTATTAGACAATTTTTGTAATTGCTTTCTGTTATGAGTACGATAGATGAGTTAAAGCTCAACAACGACAAAATAGTCAGGCTTGTGAAAGGAGACATCACGGAAAGAAACGTGGATGTCATAGTCAATGCTGCAAACTCCTACTTAAAACACGGTGCAGGCGTGGTAGGCGCAATTGTGAAAAAAGGAGGATCAATAATACAACAAGAGAGTGATAAGATAGGTTATGTTCTAGTTGGTTCCGCAGTGATTACGACGTCAGGAAAATTACCATGTAATGCAGTAATACATACAGTTGGTCCAAGGATGGGCCAAGGAAATGAAGACAACAAGTTGAGAACAGCAGTTCAAAGCTGTCTGAGACTTGCTACAGACAAATGGTTCAAAAGCATCTCGATGCCAGCGATAAGTTCAGGAATTTTCGGATTTCCCAAGGATAGATGTGCAAAGATCCAATTAGAGGAAACAAAAAGTTTTCTTGAAAATAACCATACTAATACTTCTCTTAAAGTGATTGAGTTTTGTATATTTGATGACGAGACACTTGGTTACTTTAAAACTGAATTTGATAATTCGAGACAATCATTGAAGTCTTCCTACTAGGTATTATCAAGATGGTTTTAGACAAAGAATCTATTACATCTAACAAATTATGTGATAATAGCTGTGTAACCCTGTGAATCACCACTGTGTATTATTGCCAAACCCTAGGGCTAAATACTATAGAGCATATTGTAGGATTTGCAGGTCAATCATTGTTTGCAATTAGGTTTCTTTTCCTTCTAGTCCCCAACTTGATTTTCTGAGAGGTAATCTTCACGTATTCATGGCCATTCCTCTTGGTTATTTCAGCAATTCCTTTAATCTCTATTCCGTTAACTTTCCAAGGATCAGCTGATACAAGATCATCTACTAATAAAGCTACTTTGTTATTCTGCCGTATGTTCCGGAATTTAAGACTTGTTTCGAGACTCCATCCTCAAAAGTAGAAGTGGCTGCCATCAAATTCGAATGCAACTGGTACTACATGAGGCTGAATGTCTGGAGAGACGGTTGCGATTCTACCCAATCGTTGCTCTTTCAGGTATTTCGATTCTTTTACACTAAATTCTACTGCATTATTCTCTTGTTTCCCCACTAGAATTTCTCCATAATGTTATAGGAACGAAGGTTATATCTAAATTCTTAGCGATATGGGAAATTTGGTCATACCTTACAAGATAATATGATAACTAACAAAATATAGGAATAAGAAAAAGTAGGTTGTGGTATAGATTTGGCTAAATGTAAGGGAGTATTCTCTGCTCGATTATCAGCTGGTGTTATCATAGTTGGCGTTATTGCCATTATTATCTTCGCGATATACTACAACTACAACTACTATCCAATCCGGCCTTTTTATCCTCCACCTCCTACTGCAGGTAAATTAGATAAATTTGGAATAAAAGAAATCTACCTATCGAAACGCGGCGGCGAAGAATGGTATCTCAATATTGATGATCCCCAGAACGGCCCACGAACCGGGGGAGAGGGACCACCGACCTCGTTCGTGCAAAAAAACAACGATGGTAGCTGGAAAGTACAAAGTAGCGAAGTGCGTTATGGTGTGTTCACTTCGTCAGGTTATCATCCAGATCTAATTACTACACTCAATCAACAAGTGTTGGCTGCGAAAGGATACATGCAATCATCTAATGATTGGAAAAACGTAGAAATCACTGGGTATTTTAAAGTAAATAGTTTCACTGACTCGAAACAAAACGGTGGACCGCATATAGAGCTAGTTGCGCGGGGTGGAAGAAATACGAACGATATTGGAATAATAAATGGATTATCAAGACAATGCGAAGCAACCACTTATCATTCAAATTCATATGTAGTTGGAAGAGTTAAGTTCGAGAAAGACTTGGAGCATACGATAGGATATACAACTGGAGATCCTGAGAAGCAGCATGCTACAAGCCCATTGCTTGGAAGGTGGATTGGAATCAAAGCAGTATTCTATAATTTACCTGATGGTTCAGTAAGGCTAGAGCAATGGATCGATGAGAATTCGAATAATAACTGGCATCGAGTTCTCAAATTTACAGACAGTGGGAACTGGGGCGGTGGACAACCAGATTGTGGTGGTACAGACCACACTATAATTACATGGGGCGGTCCTATTGCAATATTCAGGTGGGACAACATAAACGATATGGATGTTATTGATCTAAGCGTAAGAGAAATTCAACAGCCATCTTAATTCATTGTGAATAGAGTACAGAAGTTCAGCTGAAAGAATACTTGATGTTAGCAATGGTTCTGCTGAGAAGATAGAAGCCTCTTTCAATAGTTGTGTATTTCTTTAAGGCATCTATGTTCTGAGCTAACCGTAATTCATACAAGCATTCTTCGTCTAAAGTATATCGAACAATTCTATCAAATTACAGTTCGGCTCCTCCTGTATTTTAATCGCATCTTGTAGCGGTTAGCTTAATCCTACAAGGAGTTATAATTATAATTATGTTAATTTTGTGCTAAATTTAATGAGCGCCTTGTCACTTGACAAGGAGTATATTATAAGCACAAATAAAATAATAAAAGTTAGCATGAAAATTATATTCGCGAAGTAATTTTGATTCTTTGATTCTAAAAACATCTTTGAATCTAAAGGGCTTTTATATTCAAATATTTTTATCAACCATAATTTACCTCGTTGTTTAATGATATAACTTGATACTTTTTACTATTAGGGAATCTTGAGATAAGTGTAAACAAGTGGTACGTAGGACTGTAAGACAGGTAACACAATCTAAATTCAAGAAACATCTCCCCAGAAGCGACTATACATAAAAAAACGAGTTCTATCCATAGTATCTCACAGCTGGAGAACTTGAAAGAAAATCTTTCAGGTAAGGAACCCATTATCCTAATTGCCAGAATAGCGCCAATAGTGTCAAGAGATCCAGAAGCCGCAAGCAAATTAGTGATTGAGCTATATTCGACAAACATAAAAAACAGTTATTCAGTTTTTCGTTTAGGAGAAGAAAGATTTATGGTCGTCCCCAATAATGTGCAAGTAGAAGGTATTTTATTGTAAAATAGCAAGACGAAATTAGGTATCTAATGAGCTCCCTATCGTTGATTTTAACGTCTAATGTGCAGTATATCTACAACTAACTTTTTGACCGGTCAGGCATCAAATTCAAGTTGTGTGGGTCCTTGGGTAAAGTCTGGAGAATTAAATTTTATCTGGACCTTCTACAATTGTATTTATTCTGCAGTGCGGGTGGTGATATTAGAAGTGCACGTGCATAGACATCATTCTATGTCCGATGCAGAGTACAAGTCAGAATTAGAACTATTTGCTAATCATGTTTGCTACTTATTTAAGAGCATCAAAACATAAAGTGTCACTTCTTTAATGACGGATAAAGCAAGACCAACAGTTCCGCTAGAGAAAGTTAATTTAGGGATCATTAGTTCGTTTGCTAGATGAATTAATACCAGAATTTAAAGCGAGTCGTGATGGTGACTATAGTTTTGGTCCGATAGTGAAGTTGAACAGCACCTGCTCGAAATAATATATACTACATTTGGATGGCTATTTGCATCAATAGATATTTCTCGGCAAAGACTCGGTCGTGAGAGAAGGAGGATTATTTCTTATTTGCGTTCCTTCACTCTTCCACGGCCTGTCTTTCTTGGAGCTATATTTCCAACCTTGCGCCCTGGCGGAGTGGTTCTGCCAACAGATGATTGGCGCCCGATATGCTGATGTCTGCCTCCACCATGTGGATGATAGACCGCGGCTTGCGCGATACCTCTGACAGTTGGATATAATCTCCCATGAGCCTGCATGTATCTAGCTCTGTTTCCTGCCTTTAGAAATGGTTTCTCCGTTTTACCTGCACCTGCAATAATCCCAATCATTGCTCTACATTTTGGATTAACTATAAGAAACTTGCCAGAGGGAAACTTTATCGTTACACCCTCAGAACCATGAGCAAAAACAAGAGCAGAAGACCCTGCAGCCTTAATTAATTTGCCGCCGTCACCAGCGTTCCTCTCAATATTGCAAACTGACGTTCCGTCCGGAATGGCCTCCAATGATAAAATATTTCTTGCAGTTGCTGTCGCTCCAATACCCAATTCAATCTTCTCTCCGACAGCGATACCTTCTGGGGCAGGTACATATGAATAAGTACCATTATCAAAACGGATTTTGGTCAGTGGGGCATCCCTTCCACGTTCATGTACGATATCAACAACTGAGCCGGAGTGATGTTCTCCTAATTTGAAATTCGGATATTTGGCTGGAGCAAGCTTTCCGACTGTAATTGCTCTGAATTGCTTTCCTCCGCGCCCTCTTCTGCGGACTAACGGTCGCTTTCCCAAAACTGATCAAAGGAACCACCAAATCAGGTGATTTTAAGTTTGTGCTAAAATCAAGGAATATAATACACATATCATATTCTGCTGTTAGTTATTATGCATATTTTTAGCGAATTGGCAGCTGCTGCGAAACGTAATAAGGTATAAAGATGAGTAAGTCTTAGGTGTCATTGTGAGCCAGAATACTCTATCTCTAAAGGTACTGGAAGCCTATACTAGGGATGTGGGTCGTGGGGTAGCTCGTATTGACTATGATTCTATGGATTCTTTAAGCGCATCTACTGGTGATGTTATTGAAATTAGAGGCAAACGTAGAACGGTTGCCAAATGTTTACCACTTTACCCTTCAGATGAAGGAAAGGGAATAGTTCGAGTTGATGGTTTAGTAAGGAATAATGCTGGTGTAGCTATCGGNGATACTGTAGTAGTAAGGAAAATCAAGGCAGTTCCAGCTGAAAAAGTTATAGTTGCTCCTTTGGAGGCAATACCCCCGATTGACGAGCGCTATCTTGCTGATGCTCTTGAAAGTGTACCTCTCATTAAGGGAGATAATGTCATGGTTCCTTACTTCGGTGGCAGGCTTACCTTTCAAGTTATTGGTGTGACACCAGCCGCTGACGCGGTTCTCGTTACACAAAAGACAATATTTCATATCGCAGAGAAAGGTGAAACATTACGTGGAGTTCCACAGGTTTCATATGAAGACATTGGTGGCTTAAAGGAAGAAATTCAAAAAGTTAGGGAGATGATTGAGCTTCCATTAAGACATCCCGAAATCTTTGAAAAACTAGGTATAGAAGCTCCAAAAGGTGTACTACTTTATGGTCCTCCTGGAACTGGTAAGACTCTTTTAGCCAAGGCAGTGGCCAATGAAAGCAACGCTCACTTCATTAGTATCTCAGGGCCGGAAATAATGAGTAAATTCTATGGAGAATCTGAAGCACGTCTAAGAGAAATCTTTAAGGAAGCAAAGGAAAAGGCACCCTCTATAATAT
>QHBN01000265.1 GCA_003176995.1 Candidatus Nitrosopolaris wilkensis | reverse complement strand
TATCTATTGTGCTACAAGCTAGTATCAAGGTAATCTTATATATTCTTACATATCGTTATTCGTAAGTCGTTTAACAGAGTCTTTTGGTTGCGTCAAGGTTATGAGATTGCATTATATCCATGGCTAGCAAGGCATTGTATTGCATTGCTTCGCATTGCTTTGACCCACCCACTTCAAAACCCAATTGACTTTGAGACATGTTAAGATGAGCATGGGTCATAGTGCGTGATTTTACGCGCTTGACCTTCTAGATAACGTTGAGACCTTTTTATATCAAGAAGCTTACTCCAGGTGTATGAAAGTTGGCATCACCTTACCCAATCTCGGTCCACAAGCAACAAGAGAGAATGTCCTTAAGTTGGCCACTCAAGCTGAGAAAGACGGTTTTGACTCGCTGTGGACAATCACTAGAATTCTATGGCCATTAAAACCACAATCAGCATATGCAGCAACCCCTGACGGTAGCCTTCCAGTTGAATATCAAACTGTATTAGATCCGTTGGATGTTTTAGTATACGTAGCTGCTAATACAAATAAAATTGCATTAGGAACGTCTGTGGCGGACATATTCTTTTATACGCCTATTATGCTTGCAAAAAGATTTGCCACGTTGGATGTCTTATCACAAGGAAGGGTAATATCTGGCCTTGGTCTTGGGTGGTCTAAAGATGAGTATCAAGCTTCTAATATTCCATTTATGAATAGAGGAGAAAGAGCTGACGAATTTATTCGAGTAATGAAGAAGATATGGACAGATGATATCGTAGAATTTAAAGGAAAATACTATGATATTCCAGCTTCAAAAATTGATCCTAAACCTATTCAAAAACCATATATTCCAATTTATCTTGGAGGCTTTAGTCCTAATACGTTTTCAAGAATAGTAAAATACGATCTCAACGGCTGGCTGGGAGTAGTGGGAGGTCCTTTGGAATACACTGAAAGTAGTATAAAGGCAATAAAAGAACAAGCAAGTCGAGCAAATAAGAACCCTGACAACTTTCGAATCATAATGATGACGTATCCCAATGTCAAAGAGGGTATATCATCCAAGAATGATAAAAACAGATTTCCGTTATCCGGAACTATTGACGAAATAGGTAACGATATACAAAGAGTAAGAGGTATGGGAGTAGATCATATAATATTTGGTTACAACTTTCTCCCAATAGGAAGAGATATAGATAAGATCCTTGATATCTCCAAACAGCTTTCTGAATTTGCTAGGTAAGTCACTCTATATTTTGTATTTGCATAAATAAACTCACTGCAATAGGCTACTTGTTTTTTAAAAGAGCCTTTTCTGCATCTCATTCTCCTTGCATGATCGATTTTTTTATAGTCTGTCTCTGTCTACAAAGCACGGGATATTTTACAAAGATGGGATTTAGGTTATGGCAGCCGTATCACTCGTATCCTTTTCACTTCGCCATCTGGCTGTGAGATCAGGTCTTCCAAATTGTTCTGATATTCTCTTGTACATGTTTAACTCTTGAGTCGATAACGGTCTAATCTTTTTCATTGCCTCTTCAAAGTGGCGCAAATGGATTCTTAGTTCTTGTACATGTTTATTTGCTTCCTTTGGATCTTGATACTTTGAGATATGTTCTCTCAATGCAATCATAACTGCAGCAGATGAGAGTGATGCAATATCAGCACCTGTGTAACCATCTGTATGGTCTGCTAATTCTTCAATCTTAACATCCTCATCTAATGGTTTTTTCTTTGTATGGATTTTTATTATCTGAATCCTGGAGTCACGATCTGGAGGAGCTACATATAGCAATCTGTCAAATCTACCAGGCCTTAGCAATGCGGGATCTATAATATCAGGCCTATTAGTAGCGGCTATCACTATCACGTTGGTTAATATTTCAAGCCCATCTAACTCAGTTAATAGTTGGCTTATTACCCTTTCTGTAACATGTGAATCACCAAAATCTCCCCCTCTTACAGGAGCTATGGAATCTATCTCGTCAAAGAATATGATACAAGGAGCTGCCTGTCTTGCTTTTCTAAATATTTCTCTTACTCCTTTTTCTGATTCCCCGACCCATTTTGAAAGAAGCTCTGGACCCTTTATACTTATGAAGTTCGCTTCACTTTCATTTGCTGCTGCTTTGGCGATCAATGTCTTTCCTGTTCCTGGTGGACCGTAAAGCAATAAGCCTTTAGGAGGTGTAGCATCAGCATGAGTAAATATTCCCTGGTATTTGAGAGGCCATTCTACTGCCTCTTGTAACTCTTGCTTTATAGATGATAATCCACCAATATCTTCCCATTTCACATCGGGAACTTCAACGAATACTTCTCGCATAGCAGATGGCTCCATTTCTTTAATCACATCGGTAAAATCTTGCATTGTAACTATGATCTTCTTTAATGTATCTCCAGGAATACTTTCAGATGATAAATCAATTTCAGGTAGTACTTTTCTTAATGCTCGCATTGCGGCTTCTTTCGATAAAGCTTGTAAATCAGCACCAACAAAGCCATGAGAGATATCTGCTAGTTTTTCCAAATTAACATCTTTGGCAACAGGCATACCTCTAGTATGTATCTGTAAAATCTCTAGTCGCCCATTCCTATCCGGTACGCCTATCTCAATTTCTCTATCAAATCTACCTGGACGCCTTAATGCAGGATCAATAGCATTAATCCTGTTTGTGGCTCCTATCACCACTACTTTTCCTCTTGAAGACATGCCGTCCATCGCTGATAATAGCTGGGATACTATTCTCCTCTCAAGTTCTCCACTTTCTTCTCTTTTTGGTGCAATAGAATCAATTTCGTCAATAAAAATAATTGAAGGTGCATTCTTTTCTGCCTGTTCAAACATATTGCGTAGCTTTTCTTCGGATTCTCCATAATATTTGCTCATTATTTCAGGACCGCCTATAGTATAGAAGTTGGCATTAGTTTCATTAGCTACTGCCTTTGCAAGCAGAGTCTTGCCGGTTCCAGGAGGGCCATGAAGAAGAACTCCTTTAGGCGCTTCTACCCCCAACCTTTTAAATAGTTCTGGATGTCTGAGAGGAAGCTCGATCATTTCTCTAACTCGTGCAACCTCGTTTCTGACGCCACCGATATCTTCGTATGTAATTGAAGGAACTCCACCTTCTTTTGATATTTGCGCTGCCTTGGCACTTTCTTCAGAAACTGTAATTTTTGTGGAATAATTAATTATAACGGGCCCGGATGGATTGGTCGCTATTACTACAAGATCTATTCTCTGACCCATTACATTGATAGGTATCGTATCACCTTTGGACATTAATGCTCCGTTTAGGTAATCGACAAGATACTCTTCTGCACCTACTATTCTAAGAGGTTCGGTGGGAGCGAGGGTTATACTCTTGGCATCTTTTGATTCCACTTTTCTAACTTCTATTGTATCATTAATGCCCACATCGAGTCTGTTTCTTGTAAATCCATCAATGCGTATCAATCCTTTGCCTCTGTCGCTTTCCCTTGCCGGCCAGCTTAGAACAGTACTCTTCTTTCGAAGTGATGACAATTCTAAAGCATCACCGGTAGACACGTTCAGACGTTCCGCTATAACTGGATCTATGCGTGCAATTTTTCTTCCTACGTCGCGTTGTTCCGCTACTTCTGCTACTTTTAGATTTGCTACTTTGGCAGTTTCTTTGCGAGTAGTGTTTTTGTCATTAGTATCACTATCTGAAGACATGTCGCTGTATTACTAGCACTCAATACCGTAGTACTTAAGGGTGACTAATATGTTCGAAGGTTTGTAAGATTATTTACCTTGCCCTTTTGCGGGGGATTTTTAAACTTACTATCCAACTCTAATGATCACCACGGTGTTTCATCGTCCGCGTTAACAGGTGGGAGCAACATAGGCGTACTTGCACAACCAACCTGAAGAAAAGATTGTAACTCGACCAAGTAGCCTGTCGTCTTTTATATATTCTCATCTCCCACCATAATATTTAAGATCATTTGCTCTCCAAGGATATTGTTACGAAAAAGAATGCCGCTACTATCAAAATCATAACTAGGTAATAACGATGCTCCAATTTTTCTAACGTGATACGACAGAAGCAAATTCAACTCCTCAACGCAAATGTTAATTTAAAACGTTCGTGTTAAGGAGATCTATTCTACTCCGGCTTCACACGGTGATGCATGGAAAACAAAACCTCTGAAAGCCTACTTGGATTTACGTCATCTGAGAACGAGGATACGAATGGTGGCATATATGTAAGACAAGACGTACCTTCATGGCGTCTTGGTTTTACCTCACTTGAAAACGAAGTTATCGACAATCAGCTCTCTGTAATAGGAGTAATAGCTCCGTGGCTCACCGGAACCCTGATCAGGAACGGGCCGGCAAAGTTCGAGGTGGGAAATCAGGGCTATCGTCACTGGTTTGAGGGTCTTGCGATGCTTCACAAATTCTCATTCAAGAATGGACAAGTCTTATACTAATAGGTTCCTTCAGAGCAATGCCTACAAGAAAGCAATGGAGACAAGAAAAATTAGCTATTCTGAATTTGCCACAGACCCCGTGTCGCTCGATCCTCATCCGTGTACAGTCAACGTTTTCCCCCAAATTCACTGACAACGCCAATGTTAACGTGACTCGAATTGGACTTAGATTTATTGCTATGACTGAACCACCTCTTCTTGTAGAGTTTGATCCTCAAACTCAGAACAGTTGGAGTTTTGGATGGTGGCGGCGATCGCGTTTCAGGGCAACTAACTACAGCTCATCCGCATTACGATTCTACAAGAAAGCAAGCTGTTAACTTCATTACACGACTTTCCCGAAAAAGCACGTACAATATCTACGGCATTCAATCTGGAACTACAGAAAAGAAACTGATTGGTTCTATGCAAGTAGACGAGCTAGCGTATATCCACAGTTTCGGCATGACAGAAAATTACGTCATTCTAGTCGAATATCCGTTGGTCGTACAACGTAATGACCTTCTCCTCAGAGGCAAGCCCTTCATAGAAAACTATCTATGGAAGCCGGAAAGAGGTACAATATTTATCATTATGGATAAACGGACCGGTAGACTGACTGGGGGGACATATCACGCTGCGCCATTCTTCGCCTTCCATCACGTGAACGCCTTTGAAAGAGGGGATGAGGTAATGCTTGACATTGTTGCCTACAAAGATCCATCGATCATTCGTTCGCGAGTTGTTGTTTCTGCACCTTCAACAAACCTAATCACCCAACAAGCAATGGCAGCTGCTTCTTCTTCATCGGACAATATAACACGATCTACCTCTGCTTCCAGTATTACCACCACCACTAATGCTACTACTATGACTTTAGGGAAGCCAATCTTTACAGAAAATGATAAAGAGACGATAAGTAAACCAGTCGTTATTAATGGAACTCATGGTTTTAGTACATCTTTCTCAGGTAATGGAACGATAAAAAATATAGATTTTACAGACACTGGAAGTTTCTTGATTATGTTTGATCCTGACGGTACTTCAGATATTCACGGACACGTGGTCATAACTCACAATAATCATAGCAGTAACGGTAGTGTCGAAAAAGCGGCTTACACTTTTCAGTCGTTAGGTCAAGCTCCGGATATAAATGGGACTATAAGAGATAACGGCTCGATTTTTTTTACATATACTGTCGTCAGCTGGAAAACTTGGTTCTTCTGTTAATAATTTGGTAGTTATCTTTAAGGATCAAGTAAACCAGGCAAGATTGGAACTAGCATGAACAGAGGATGGGAACGGAAGTAAAATCTATTTTGTCAGAACAATCTGATAGTTGTACAGAATGTAATATGCTTGCATTAGGTGTTACGAGTCATACCATAGCTCGTTTTAGTAATGATGTAACCATAAAGTACGGTTCTACTAGATTGTTAATTCTATTTGTCAGGGCTATTTCCAAAGCATTATCAGAAGATGGACCTTATCAAACGATACTGACCAGTCAGTGATATTAGCTGTTTTTGAGGATCTAGAACTCATAATCTACACATGCATAAATGGAGAGTCGAGGATACTAATATAATTTCAAGTGGATAATCTCCAAAGATAGAAATTTGTCTCCTTATGAAGAAATAGAAAGAGCTACTTCAAACATAGATGACAGATGGGAGCTAAAAGAAGGAAGAATTGTAAAATCATTTCACTTTCCAAGCTTCATGAAAGCGAATGTTTAAAACTGAACGTTTCCGTTAACCTCTAGAATCAGTTGGACGAACATCTTGATGAGATGGTTAAACTTCTCTTTGACATTTCTAGCAATGATAGACTCACGCTGCTCTTCGCAATAAGAAGAGAAGAAAATCTAAGGCTCACTAAGCTAGCTGAAAAACTTAAAGCTACTATTCAAGAAACTTCCAGACATCTAGGGCGGCTAACTGAAGCAAAATTAATAGAGAAGAATCCTGATGGCTCTTACACCCTTACTTCCTACGGGAGACTTGTTTTGCTTCTCTTATCATCATACGATTGTCTTTCTAAGTCTAGAGATTATTTTCTGTCACATGACATATCCTTTCTTCCACAAGAATTTATAGATTGAATTGGCGAGTTGTCCGTGTACGAATATTCAGTAAATGTAAGTAATGTTCTTCGTCACACCGAGCAGGTCATTAGCTCTGCCAAGGAGTATGTATGGCTCATGGCTGACCAAGCATTAATCACAGGTCTTTCCATTGCTCACGCCGTCGGGAATCATGATGTGTCTGTTAGGATTATAACACCAATAAGTATTCTAATGCCTGAACAATACCAAGAAACCAAAACGCTTCTTGGGAACAAACTCGAATTGAAACTACTCCCAGATGAAAGTGTAAAAGTAGCCAAAGCAATGAACGAGAAGATAGCTGGAATTACGTTCTCAGATTTAAAAGGGAAGATGGATTTTAACTCTGGATTCGCAAGTAGCACTATTAATTTTCATAAATGGTGTAATGATCTTTTCACCTTTTACTGGAACAGATCAAAGAAACCATTTTTGACTCCTGCCTGAGATTATGTGTTAAAAGGTTTTCAGGCCTATGGACACTCGGCGTGTCACCATCTTCTAGAACACACTTGAAATACTAAACGCCATCATTGAATATTAAACATTCTCGTTGAGGAGATCTAATCTACCACCGGTTTCCTATAATTTTGCATGACAGAAAAGAAAACTATGAGAACCCTTGCGGAGCGACGAACGCAACTCAGTGCAATAGATGCTGCCATTCTAATTGGATTTTTTATTTCCTCACAGATAGTGATGATTTCGGCAGCTGCGCAAACTACCCTAGCACCAGCAAAAACTCGAAACAATTCAGCAGCAATGACAGGCAATAATGCCCCAACTCTAGGAAATCCATCAGTTATCTACATCGAGTCTGATAAGAGCTCAGTTCCTTTGCATCCCGTGTCTGTTAATGGAACTCACGCGCAGGCAACAGCATTCACAGGTAATGGAACCCTGGCTGGTATACCTGACACTGATACCGGGACAGCTTATTTTATTACCAGACCTGACGGAAGTGTCTATACGTTTGGAAATGGTGCCGTTGTGTCTAAGGTAGGAAACGGAATACTGACTTACACTTTTGATGCGATAGGACACTATTTGCCGGATGGGAAGTTACATGACACAGGCCATATCATTGTTAAAAGCACATCAGGAAATCTGGATTCTCTTTCTGAGAAGATAGGTTTGTACAAAGACTGGTATGATGCGTCTGGAAATGGTATGACCACCATGTGGTTTTGGAATTGATAGGTTAGGTCATAGCTCGTCGAGTACCATATAGATAGCTAAAATAGTGTAATGAGTAAAAATATAATCCCATTATCTCTTATTTTAAATTTTTGCGCTTTCTGTTCGGTCTTATTCTACTCTTCAACAAAGTATTACGTATGCAAGACTGGCTAACCACAAACGGCGCATCTTCTAGACCACTATTCCTACGACTAACTGTTCTACCAGTATGCATATTGTCCGATACTGCCATAACTGTTCTAATTAGATGAAAATATTAACAGGCACTTCAATTTTAAATTTTCGTCTGATAAATGCCTATTTGTATCGAGTTCCTATGTCCAATAAACATGAACCCAGGTATTCAACTTTAGAAAATGAGACACAGGTATCAGTAGTAACCGGAAGCTCAGGTGGGATAGGTCTGGAAACATCTGTATTACTAGCAGAAAATGGATTTCATACATATGCTTCAGTAAGAAATCTTGAAAAATCAAAAGCATTGATTGATACAGCCGAAAACGACGTCCTGCCCCTTCGAACAATAGAACTGTTAGTAGCGATACATCGCTTAAACATTTCATTAACAAGATCCTATATGAAAAGAAAAGGTTTGATACTGTAGTTAATAATGGGCGCTAACATATCAACCAATATGACTGGGAAATTAGAGAATTCTTGAATAGTCATAGATAACAGCTTCTGGTCCGGTCTTTCAATCCGAGCTATAACTGATAAATTACACCCCAGTCCCCCGTTAGAGGCTTCAATTCTTATTAACAAGATATGTCGAAGCTAGAGCATGAGTGTTAAACCAATCCCAGATGGATATCATACCTTGACACCCTACTTGATGGTTGATGGAGCAGGCAAACTGATCGATTTTGTGAAACAAGCTTTTGAGGCTATTGAGGTGGAGCGAATGAACGGCCCGGATGATACTGTTGGGCACGCGGCGGTTAGGATAGGTGATTCCGTGCTGATGATGTCTGACGCTAGAGGTGAGTGGAAACCAATGCCAGGTGCGATCTACCTTTACGTGAAGGATGTTGATGCTACATACAAACGTGCTCTGCAGGCCGGAGCTACCTCGCTGATGCAACCTGCCGACCAATTCTATGGGGACCGAAGTGCCGGCGTGAAGGATCCCGTTGGCAATTACTGGTGGATCGCCACCCATAAAGAAGACCTATCTTCAGAGGAACTGAGGAAGCGTGCGGAAGAGTATATAAAGACACATCAAAAGGGCTAATGAAGAAGAATGCTACAACTATGTATCATTTCAGTTCTGGCAGCTTATCGCGCTTTGGCATAGAATTATAGTCGTAGTAAGAATAGGTATCCCACGACTCTACTCCTAATTACAGCTATAATATTTTATCCATCATGAATGGAAACTGACGCAAAGTACACATTTAGGAGTTTGCAAATTACATCGACTCACATCTCAGCTGTTAATTAAATATGTTCATTCATAAACAAATTAGTCGTTGAATTAGAGACTCCACTCTCTCTTTGGCGCAGTTGGTTCTTTGCAGCGTTGTGTATGATTTTAGATACATATACGTCAATTCCTAAGATGGACGCTAGATCCGATGGAGAAAGTCTTATCAATCGTTCACTTGTAAAACCGTAGTCAATCAAGAGCTCCTTTAGGCCATCAGCTATGGACATATCCTTGATATCGTCGAATCTAGGGTTATAGGTTAAACTCATGATATTACTAACTCAGCAATGCTACGTAAAGTGAGTTGCGTATATACTTACATTAGATTAGCTTCATGCCATATAGACACTATAACCCATCTATTTTTCCATAATCATCTTCAGATTCGTTATGGTATGCTCACGTAACAACAGAAAGATATTTTGTTAGTCTAAAGTCTAGGCAGAGTTATAGAACTAAAACGAGAATAATCGGAATAGTTGCAAAAACACGTCATTTGACCAGATAGTACGATACATAGTCAGAGCATCTGAGATTGAGTCGTTAGACAAATGGTGTACTAGATCTAAAGATAATGGATAGGACACACAAGATCAATATTGATGGGCATGACCGAAGCAGAACAAGATATTATCCTTTCAACATTCCTGCAGAAGAATCACTCATACTAGGACATATTAGAAACATAACAAGACAAATAGTACTCCTAATACTGAGCTATGCACATTTGGTGAAATCCTAGAACATATCAAAAAGGCCGCTTCTATGGTATCTTTTACGGTTTGCGGTTACTGGCTGACTATGAGGGCTGTAGTGGCTATTGTCTATTGTAGACAGAAACAACTTGATATAAATGCGGCTCTGAGCTTGAGACACTTAATGCTTCATTCATGTGTTTTAGTGCCGCGGAGTTTTTAAGCATATCTTCAAAGGCTTCCTTGCTTTTCCATTGGCATAGTTCACTACTCGGACTCCATCTAAGCTACGGTGTATGTTTGCGGATACAAACCCATTTAGATTCCGCATTATCTCTTCTGTAGCCTTCTCAAGTATCTTGACCAGCCTTTCTTGATTCTGCGGCTCGACGGTGAATACATTGATAAGCGTAAAACCCTTGTTGTCCTCTGAAATCTCTGTCATATGCTTGGTATTCATTGTCCATATTACACCCTTTCCTTATATTTTGCTTTCAATGCTGCACATTTTATTTAAGCATTAAGATGATTCTTGAATCGTTTGGCAATTCCCAATATTTCCTTACAATCTCAGCCATTCTTTTTAATCCGTTCTGATATCTGTCAACTCTTAGCAATACCCTACCGAGAGGTGCGCGGCGTTGTAGTCTTACCTAGCAACTTTTTATTTTAATACTTGTATGCATGCCCAATAACATCTACGTTGTAGCCTGATTGTTGAGCATATGCCACTGCTGTATCTATTATGAATGATGTAGAGAGTTAGCAATCCTATTTATTCTAGCGTTTGATAATGTTTTTGTGTAGATTTGGCTTATATTCGAAGGGGATGCTTCAGATTGATCTGACTATCAAGAGCTACAGACACCAATCAAATGGCTTTATATTATCGTCTGAACTTAAAACAATTATTCACCTATAGGAAATTTAGCAGGCTTGGTACTTAAGATTTTAGACAGACAGATTATTTTACTGGAATCGCATTTCTCCATGTCGAATAGTAACTTGGTGTCATCTCCAAGATCACCTATTTCCATTTTCTATTTCAGTCAAGAGCCATAATGCGTTGGGATCGTCCAGAGTTCTGATGTTCTTCATGATAAATTTCTTGGCTATGTGGATATTGTGACTAACATCTTCATGGATTTTGACTATTCCTTTACCTCTGACTCCTTTGGATGGAGACTTGGGATCATCAATACAATCGGCGATGACATTCTTTTCACATGCTGCAGAAATAATGATAAAACATGGAATAAGTGGACTGACCAATTGAATCGCAAGGAACGACCAGTTGGAATGATTCAAAATCTGACATAGTTGAGGCTTTAGCAACGGAAGAAGAAGGTAATAACGCAGAATATGCCTAGAAATAAATCGTTTATTATTATCATCCAGTCTGACTTATTATCCTGTTTATGTGTCTTATCAAATCTTCATTCTCTATGGGCTTTAAAAGAACCAAGTCTTTGTCTAGTGTAGGAAATTCTTCCTTTCTAATTTTCTCATAATAGGAATCACTTGCTGTAAGAAAACAGACCTTGACTTTATTATCCAACTTTTTGATTTCCTTGTACAATCGAAAGCCATCGATTTCTGGCATTTTGATGTCCAATAGCAGCAACTCATATAAGCCAGGCTCAAAACTCTCTAGTGCTAAAACAGGATCATCAATATAATTGGCCTCAAAGCCGTTCTCCTCTACAACCATCTTTAAAATGACACAAACATCTGGTTCATCGTCCACTATTAGTATTCTGTTGGTTTTCTGATTTGCAGCCATAGTTGATTGAACATCTTTTTTTATCTTAGGCTGTTTTGTTGCTACTACCTTTCCTCAACCATTGAACAACTCTTAAATAAAAAATAGAGGAAAGAGAAATACACTAAGGATGGTTGCACTCCAAAAACACGGTTTACAAGGTACAAACTGACGATCTTCTGTGTAAGAGCTTTCCACTAGAGAGCTAACTGAATAATACATTTCGTTGTTAACTTAGTAATATCTTTCATAAATCAATTGCCTAGTGAAAGTTCGTAGAACACTTGATCCTATATAGAGATAAGCTGCTCTTAGTACCTTATAATAGAAAGACTTTTTCATCCCTAGATTACCAGTTGAAAATACACCACACATCCCTGGGTTGAGCGGTAACCTCAATAGAATAAAGGCATCCGCCAGCCAAACTGGATAATTCCTCTGCAACTTCTTGTGCCGTATGATTCGTCTTTTTGGTTTCCTCCTGATAATAGTTTCTTTATTGTACAGTGAACTATTGTGCTGCTATTCCACGTCTTCTGTTGGCAGTTTAGTCACGAGCGTGCAGAACATTTTTCAGTGTTTGTACGCATGAAGGTTGTCCTCTAGCTGATGGCAGGATTGAGGGATACGAAGTTGAATTTCACTGGCATGGGCTCCAAATTTGATGTAAGAACAGGAGAGTCAGCAACCATGGTTGTATAAAAATAAATTGGACTGGGTTGAATGTTGACCCCATAACGTCATCTTAAGTTGGCCAATGAGCAGCAATGATATCAGCTATTGGGGTTAGCACTCAACGAAATGGCGCATTGATGTATTTTCAATTTGTCATCACACAATAAATCTACAAAAGTGTTTCCAATATAAAGTACTTAGAGTACATTATCTCAATTAGGATCAAGCGTTTTATGAGCTTCATTTGGCAAGTTGACTCCAGGTGACAACCTTTCACATTTCGTGTAAAAGGGATATTGAAATTTTCGCATAGATTTATACTGCGTTTTTTAACATCCCGCAGAGAGCCTTTTACTAAATCTCATCACAGGGCTGCAAAATTCTACTGAACTGACGCTGAGTAAGCAGATTTTTTTATTTCTCAAATTTTCTGCTTGCGCGTCATACAATGTCCTCCTCATTCAAAGAAGCCATACAAATTAGGTTTAGAAATTAAAGTGAGATTTACGGCAGATTCTGTTAATGATACTTCATTTGAGACGAGGTATCTTCTGTGACTGTTTCATTATTCGTCACGAAGTTCCGGAAGGATAAGACTAAATGGTAAAGGAATACTTGA
>QHBN01000264.1 GCA_003176995.1 Candidatus Nitrosopolaris wilkensis | reverse complement strand
ATCTATTGTGCTACAAGCTATATCAATAGGTATACTCATGTTGGCATTATATTCAGTACATAATAAGATTACAAAGGCATGCGTTTTTAATACATTCGCAGATAATAGCAAACAAAAAATCAGCTGCTAGAAAGTGACTAAGACATGACTAGATTATCTATTTTCTATTGTTGATTCCAAATCTCATATATCAATCATGAGATATATTTCCTGAGGAACAGCGAAAAATTTTCCAAGGGTTTAGAACCCCTGAAGTTGGATGGGATGTGATTGTGAACAACAAGTTCTTTATTGAAGAAATCCTTGGAAAACATGGGACTGTTAGGCGACTTGCTGAAGAAGAGATGGCACATTACAGAGAACCAATTAAACAGTGGCCGTATGGAGATGGCCGAATGAGCTCCCGATAGAGGGAAAACCTCAGGATATAGTACGAGTTGTAATAGAGTATAACTAGTAACTTCAGAAATCTAATATCCCGAAGCTTTTGATTTATGGAAAGCAGGCGGCACTCATTAGTAAACCCGTGGTAGATTGGTGTCTGAAAAATCTCTCCAATCTGAAAAACCGTTAATATTGGAGCCTGAATCCATCACTTACAAGAGGATAATCCTCATGCCACTGGTCTAGGAATAGCGAAATGGTACGAGAGTGCGAGAGTGAGATACGATATACACGAGTGTCTCTGGGTTCGAGGTTAGGATGCAAGAATCCCTAGAGTGGAAAATGCCCACTGTTTACCTGGCAACCATGTAGCACCAATTTTGTACTATGAACCTATATTAAACAAGTTTGCTGTTTTCTTTACTTCGTGCTTGCGTCTTAATTAGAAGCAAAGTTGTCACAGCTCCAAGTACGGCTCCAAATACTAAATGACCCAACAGTGATCCCTCAGTGATCATACTCTGCATTTTCGCTGGATCAGGCATCGTCATCATTTGATTGTCATTCATTCCATTATTGCCACTACTACCAGACATCATTCCAGACTTTTGACCCATCCCGGTATTTCCGCTCATCGATGCCTTACCACTCATACCAGATGTATGCATGTTACTACTAGTACTGCCAGACATCATTCCAGAGCTGCCACCTGGCATCATCAGTGTATTCATTGCTTTCATCACCTCCATCATCTTTGAGGGCATGACAGTCATAGTTATAGGTAAGAAAATTACAACAAACGCTACCAAGCCTGTTGCAACACCATATCCGATTCCCCTAGCAAACCCAGTTATTCTTAGCAACAACATGCTAATAGAAACAATAGCGAGAATAGCATATTGTCATCAATAGATGCAGCCTATCAACAAAAACGGTTTCTTAATAGTGGCAGCGTATTTCACAAATATGTTGAGGTAGATGACAAGTCACTCCAACTTTTTCATGCATTCGTGTCTAATTTTTAATTGAACGATTGCAGGTAAAGCTTAACTGTTAAGGGTAAGAGTTATTTCTATTGAAGGGTACTTTCTAATGTATATGGAAAGTCAAGATGAAGAAGAAATTCCAAAATGGGCGAATTTTATTTGTCCATCTTGTGGTATATCTTATGGGATTAATGCGCTGATTAAGGCTATCAGAAAGCGACGACAAAAAGGGGAAGCCATTAATACTTTGAAACAAACTTAATGCGCGCACCACACTGGTTCGTTATTGTCATTTTAGTAGCTTTTATTGATTACAAGGCCTAGTGCGTTGCATCTACCAATTTTATTAATCAACGGACAGATTTTTTCTCAAGGAAAAGTTCCTCCCATGAGAAGGATCTTAAGCAAAACATATTAAGGGAGGAGGATAAATTAGGTTAATGATACTCTAACCTTAATTTGGAAAAAAGTATAAGACTAGCCAGTTTATCTCATTATAGTGATCAATTATATGTCGCAAAATTGTTCTGAATTCAAACAAACAAGACTCCTTCGCTGGTACATTCAAAAGAGGTGACCCATTGATGATGATTGATACTTTACTGGACATGATTATCGGTATGATGTTAGGAATGATTGCCAGTCCTATCATGATGAAGGGAATCAAGATCCTCAGACAGAGGAGGAAAGTAGATAGAATTCTGCGTGAAATATCACAGAATCAACAAATTAGGTGAATAAGGAAGTAATTACCAAACTCCTTTAGCCATATCACAAAGGGTCTTCGAAATTCTTGAAAGTCGCAATGGAATTTAACGGTTCAATAATAAATTTAATGATTGGATGTAAAGAATAAAAATAACATCAAACATTACAATAGCTGACTTGTTTGGAACTGAATTCTTTATTGCATTTGGTATAGGCATGTTAATTTCAGGTAGCGCTACTGCATTATATTATGGCAAAGAACATATCAAACGTGCATTAAAAATCTGATTAATTAGTTAATTCAAGAGCACATGACAGAAAACAAAGTTCGCTCTAGAAAGGAACTCTGTATATGATAAATCGAGTAAGAACATCCATTAATTAAGCAGAAGAATAACTAGATATGATACTATAATTGACATCGTAAAACCTAACGGCAATAGCTCGAGATACATATACTAGATCTAAAAGAAAATCGCATAGAAGGCATTAAATCGTTAAATCGAATCTTTAACTGTTGGAGGCTCATCATTAATAGAAGTTAGTGTTTGATAGAAACAATGAATTCAAGCGATTCCAAGAGCAAACCGTTAGTGCTGACATCTATAGCAGCAGTGGCTTTACTTGCCATGGTTGCTGCCCCGTTAGTCACTCAACAACATATCGCATTGGCTGCTGCGTCTGCGAATATGACGACCGCAGGAAAAATGACAAACATCACCGGCCCACCGGGTTCATTATTGAAATTATCCCGAGCAAGCGTGCCAATTGATATCCCATTGAAGCCAGGGTATGTAAACGGAAACCCAGTATTCTAAATTAATACCGACATCTCAGACCAAAAACTTGCAGGTCTACTAACAAATACAACTGGGTTTAAGGTAAACTATGCGCCACTAATTGCACAAGCACCAAGTGCGGCAGTTGCCCAATTCTATGTGTTTAAGAATGGAATGAAAGGTAACGGAACACTAGGGTTCCAACCTACAGTTGGAAATGCACAACCAGGTGACGCAAACTACAGTCCATTATGGAAAATAAACATAGTCGAATGGAAGAATGGCGTCGCACCAACTCAGCTAAAGTCTGAAAAAGAAGTACTAGATGCAAAAGCTAGATGAGATTTGACAGTGACCTCAACAAACGTAGTTGCTAACTGTCCATTTCTCCAATGGCATAGCGGAGCAATGATAGTTAGAACTGACAAGAATATTACCGATGATTCAGCCTACGGGCCAGCTCAGGCACTGAAAATAGACACTACCAAAATGATCGTAACGATGGTAGCTCACCGAGGATTCGGACCAGATGGAAGGGCGATATACTATATCGTAGCTGACTCAACACGAGCTGACCCAGCAATGATGATGGGTGTAACTTTCGCACCAAATGATGCAAAATTGATTTCCTCACCAGCTGTAGTAGATCTAATCCAGTTTATGAATGGAATAAAAGGTTCCGGTCCAATGGGATTCCAAGCAGGCATAGGTGGATTAGGTCCAGGAGATCCCAACTACACACCAATATGGAAAATATCTTTCAATACATGGAAAGATCCATCAAAGGCTAGAATTCTAGAGACTGAAGCTGATATTACCGCAATGCAGCAAGCTGGAATGATAACAGTTATACTGGCTCATGGCGGAATGCATGCTGTTAACTGTCCATTCTTTGACCCATCAACGGTATCCGCACATCAGAGTAAGGGATAAAGAACAAACAAGACTTGGAGGCAATCAATAGCAGCCTCAGCGGAGAAATTAGTAGATAAATAAATCTAGTGGATGACAAACATTCCCTTATTTTTTGTTTATTGTCTGTAAGGGTTAAAGCTAAACTTTAACCGTTAAACATCAGACTTATTATTTGCATTTCTGCATAGGATAATGTAAATATCAGCATGACTCAAACTCAAATGACCACAATTCAAATCGCTACCTTCGGCTCTGAGGGTCAAGACGCAATAGCCTCAGGTATTCGGAATTTTCCTGTGCACAAGCTAGCTTTGATTTGTTATGAATCAGATAAAGATAAGGTTGATGAGTTTTCACGAAAAATTAGAAATATCTTAGGATTGCCTGTTTCTGTTCACCTAGTCTCAAGAAAGAACACCATTAGAGATACTCTTGAAAGGGTTAGTGAAATTTTGACCAGAGATGGCAAGAATTTCCGTCAAGTCTTGATGAATGTCAGTTGCGGTGAAAAGCTAATCGGTTGCGCTGCATTATCAGCCTCGTTCATAAATGGGATAAAGGCGTTTGGTATGGATGAAGCGGGCTCGCCATTGCTTATGCCGATCCTTAAGTTGAGTTATACTGAAATGATATCTGAATCTAAGATCAAGATATTGAAGGCAATCGAAGGTGCGGCTGCTGGATTTATCGAAAGTCTTGAACAATTAGAAGCCATATCTGGATTTGGAAAACCATTACTAAGTTATCATATTCAGGGAGCTCGAGACTCTAAGGGTTTAGCAGATTTGGGATTATTGGAGGTTGAAAAAGGCGAGCGAGGCAAGATCTCTGCTAGACTTACTACGCTGGGGAAGCTACTTGTTGCAGGTACACCACCAATATCGCCTACAACCAAGTAACACCATTGCATAAATTTCGAGTTATACTTTATTTCATATCCTAGTTTAACCATTCAAGAAATACTTTGAGGGTTGCAACATCAGATTAAATACTAAATCTTCGTAACAATATATGCAATAACAATGATGAAACCTGCTGTTTTGCATATCAGCCACAATACTAAGAGAGCCCTCTTAAAAGGGATTTTACTAGGAGGAATTTCAATATTAGCGTATATCATTATCGTTATTCTGACTACTCCCGAGCTCCCTGCTTTTTTTGCTATAAAAGCAGCATTTTTTATAAACCCAATTATCATCTATGGAACGGCATTTGGAGCTGGAGTTAATACTTTCATTTCTAGTTACAGTAAAGGAATGGGGTGTAGAATGGACAAAAAGCGAAAAGGAATATTTGGTGTTAGTTCGGGAAGTACAGCACTAAGTGCATTCTTCTCATTTTTTTCTTTAGTACCGCTAGGATGCTGCGGAAGTTGGCTGTTGGTTCTTTCGTACCTGCCAACGATTTTTGGAACTGCATTATCTGTATCTTTAATCCAGTATTCAAAGCCATTATCTTATTTTGGTCTTATAATAGTTCTAAGTTTTGCAGGAATTTCGGCCTTCAAACTTCGTTCAGAATTGAAGGAGCAGCAGCACACGAGAAAACTACTACAGAATATAGATAAGAAGATAAACAAGGAGAGTTCTGCACTTGGACGATAATAATAATAAAAACTCATCAAATTCCAAGAGCAAATGGTTTGTTGGTGTATCTGCAATCGCAGTGATAGGTGTAATACTTATCGTTTATATATCTACAATAAATTTCGGTTCCTCACCTTCCTCAGTTTCCAGGACATATTTGTCAAATAATCCGAAATTAATACCTGCTGTAGCTCCAGGAATAGCAGCTCAACAGTCTAACAACGGTCAAGAAATAAAGCATATAGTACCATTAGACCAAATTGTAAGCGGCGGTCCTCCCCCGGATGGAATTCCTTCTATTGACAACCCAAAATTTGTATCGGTTGTAGATGCTAGTAAATTTCTACAAGACTCTGACCTTGTACTTGGCGTTTCTTTAAACGGTGAAACTCGGGCTTACCCCCTGCTAATTTTAGTTTGGCATGAAATTGTAAACGATAAAGTTGGCGGTGTTCCTGTGGCTGTCACTTACTGCCCGCTATGTTTTACTGGCCAGGTATTCAATCGTACAATTGATGGAAATAGGGTAGTAGAGTTCGGAACGTCAGGCAAATTATACAACAACAATCTTGTAATGTATGATAGGCTTAGCGGCTCTCTATGGAGCCAAGGTTTAGGCGAAGGAATAGTAGGAACTCATGCTGGTGAAAATTTGAAAAGAATTCCGTTTGACTTGGCATATTGGAAAGATTGGAAGCAACTATATCCAAAATCAAGGGTATTATCTACAGACACTGGTTTTACACGAGCTTATGGCGTAGATCCGTATGGTGACTATTACACTAATGACCAGCTGTATTTTCCCATTTCAAATATTGATAAAAGACTGGGCTTGAAAGAGATAGTGGTGGGATTAGACAACGGAGGTCAGTACAAAGCCTACGTATTACATCAAATTGAGAGCAGTAAAGTAATCAACGATAAAATCAATAATAAGCCAGTAGTACTATTTTCGTTGTATCCACGCATGGTAAGAGTATATGAGCCTGTAATAGGTAGTCAGACGTTAGATTTTCAATACAATGCTAGTACTAACAAGATCATAGATAAACAAACTGGGGGTGAATGGAATTTTGATGGCATAGCTATAAGTGGACAGATGAAAGGAAAACAGCTTGCACGCTTACCATTTGATGAAGGCTTCTGGTTTGAATGGGCTACTTTTCATCCTCCAACTAAGATATATCCAGGATAAAGTAAATTTCAAATTTCTATAGCGTGACTTTCAACAGTACCAGCTATCCCTGCAAGTTCAGCTAAATTTACTACCACAAAGTAAGTTAGCAATTCTGCTGCATACAATGACTCTATTGCAAAATAAGCGTATACTGTGATTATATTATGTAGCATCAACATTCCAGCAAAAAACGTTAACCCAGCAGTGTATACTGATTTCGTGTTCTTGTATATTCTTACATTGTGAACAAAGCTACCAAAAGAGCCACATTTACTAGGGCTATTCCAGCACTTAGTGCTATTAATATATCCACATGCAGGGTTAAAATAATGCGAGCTAGATTCGCTTAATTTATTTTATCCAAATTTGATCCAGATCTGACAGGCGATATAGAATATTTATCATATATTGTGTCTCATTTTCCGTATTCTTCAATTTGGATGTAATCTGGAAAATAATGAACCGAAGATCTAGCAATTCATATATCTATAGTGAAACTATATGTATTAATGAACAACCAGAAAGAAAGTATGCTCAAAATCATATTTTCATAGCTGATTGCAATCTCTTTATTAGTGTCTGCTACCCAACTTTCACAAAATGTGGTTTTCGCTGCTGTAAAAGCTAACACTACTAATATGATGATAACAGACACAGATACTAAAATGATGATGAATGGATTTAGTGGAATGTCATTAAACAATAAAACGGGCACCATGACCATGAACAATGCTCAAAATGGGATGATGTTAATGATTAACAACAAAACGGGTGTAATGGTTATGATGAATCCTGCAAATGATACAATTGCCAAACAGCCTGGCCTCATAATGAAGACTGACCGTAGCACTGGTATTACGATGATAATCGACAAGAAGACCGGGATGATTCTAGATCCGCAAACTGATAAAATGTTGAGCTCTGAAGCTGGTAAGATGGCGATGCAGAACGAGAGTGGAATGATGAAGCGTGATGGCATGGCTATGAAACCCATGATGAAATAACACTAGCTTAAGAGTTATTTTACCAGGCAATCAACTGAGGTATTCCAAGAAAATAGTACGTCCATAGTTACGAAGAGATCGAAATAGATTATAGATATATTAAAATCTACCGATATCTGATTGTTTTTGCATAGTGTATTTTCACTGTTTAATTCAGCCAATTGTAATAATGAATCAGGAGAATTGAACTAAGCAAATTTAAAAGAAGTAGTGTTGGCTAATCTTTGGTTCAGATCAGGCTAATCGAACCCTAAAGCTGTAAAAATAGATAAAGATGCACTAATTGAACGAAAAGTATCATCTTATGCCTTGAATCCGCGCTCATTTTGGCCTCTTGGCCTTCCTTGTACGGCTCAATTACCTTATGTAACTTTTGGCCATCGTTCAAGCTTCTTCTACCGAACTTTTTGAAGGCTCGATTATAGTGTTACTAGAAGTAGACAATTAATCAGTATCGTTGCAACCTGACTTATTCTTGTTAGTCTTCTCTATTGAAGCAGGATATTTACCGATATACTTTTTGTGTAGCTTCCCATTCTCTTTCCAATATGCATAGTAATAGGGACCATGCTGGCACAACGGACAATCTTCCTTTCCGCACTTAACATACTCTTCCCTTATTGTAACATTACTTGGAAGATTTGTAGAATTGTTCGCGGAGGATACCAGTTTTCGAAGTGAAGTTATACCTAGGTTAAAACTTGATCATTTGAGTAAAATAAAGATAGGTACAGATACAAATGGCAACGACTTAATCATTTTTAGGATAGGTCCAGTATTCAGTAAGACACGTAACTTTTATACATTCTGTACAACTGAAACCTAGAAGGCAATAATGAAATATTTGGACTATAGAGTATATTGGAAGGAGAATCTAGATTGGGGCAATCCTAGGGCACATAATGACACTAGACATGGTAATGCTGAACTTGCAAATACTGGCAGTTGTTTGTTCAGAAACGACAGAGAACTTAGTAAAAAAAGTGAATTTGAGATTAATAATCCTGAACCAATAGCCCCAAGTTCAATAGGTGGTTCTATTGCCAATGTAGTGGAGCAATGTGGTGTACGAATTGCTAAACCTACTGCAGAAGGAAAACAGAAGGATTACGAGACACCGACAGTACATGGATTTAGAGAATTTGCGATAAATCAAATGAAAAAAGTAGACGGAGCGAATATCGAACGACAGATGTGTATAACTGGACATAGTATTGGCACTCGAAAACACTATGCGGCCTATTCACAAGAAGAATTATTAGAGGAATTTATAAAATGTATTCCATTACTCACAGTAACAGAAGTAGCCATAAAAGAAAATGAATTGATAGAGGAACGTGAAGATAGGTAGAAAGAAAGAAGTAAATGGGAATCGAGCTTCGACGGACTTAAATCGCAAATGCTCGATATGAGAGGCGAGTTAGACGAGTTGAAGGGGAAGTAATTACTTCTCTCATTGTATGAGTAGGCATATGCCTACTTATAATGTCACCAGTAGACCGACAACATCGAATAGAAATCCTTTCACAAAGGCTCATAAGAATGCAAAAAGATGTTGATGATATATTAGAAGAGCTTCGTAATTAGTGTGAATATGCAATCATCTTTGTATTTCTGATGGAGCTTGAGGTCTCTTTCTATTAATGTTGATTTTGTAAAAACATAATATGGAACGTTATGTTTCTGTAATACTTCGATACATTTTTGTGTTAAACCATATTTTAATTCTGCAGGCTGATATGCATCAGTAGCAGATGATACCATTACTGGTTCAATAGTGTCAGATTTCCAAGATTTTAACTGGCTTTCTAATATTTCAGGTGCGTTACTTTTGGCATAAATTTTGTCATAGAATTCTGGAGACCATTCATAAGTTGCATAACAATACCCACATCTATGCTGGCATCCTTGATATGGATTAATTGTAAGTCCTCTAAGCCCCTTTAACTATGAAAGGATGAGCTATAGGCTTGGAATTTTTTGTTTCGAAGACCGGTGAATGCTTGGAATACCACTTGTTCACGACGATGCCATTAATTATTTACGTAGCAATAATTAAGAATTGAAACCTCTTAGTGGGAGAGGGGGAGGATCTTCTGCACAAGCAGATGTCACTCAGAATGATCGGATCAAGGGTAAGATTCATTGAGCGCACACCCAAATACGTTGCATCCCTCACCGTCGGTGTTTTATGAATTTTCAAGAATATTGATACTTGCCCATGTACCGAACCCAGTAAGAAAGCAGGTGGAGAAAAAAGTAGATGACTGTAGATAAGCATAAAATCACTAGTAAATCAGTCCCATGCAGTGTTTTGAAACTTGATAGTGATTTGCCAACTTATAGATTGGGAGACATAAAGTTGCATCCAATCTAAAAATTTGATTTCATTTTTCGATACTCCTTCCAACTGCCAGCAAGGTGTTTGCCATTTCGCTAAAGATACTAACAACCTGTCCTGTCAGTTCTTTTGTCATCCTCTTAGTATTAATATAAGAGTCGGTCTCCTTCGTTTTCTGGTTCTTGACTTTCTCTAGATCGAAATATGTAACGACTCCTTCCTCTCCCTGCATCAATTTATTGTGATCAATCGATACTGGCGAAATTTGACATAATTCTATAAGCAAATCGTTTAGTTCTGAAAACAGCCGCTCTTTCTTGTGACGCATTTCTTCGAATTCCGGAAATTCATTTTCTAGTGCTGTTGTTTTTTTTTCCAAATCTGCGACTAGGCCTTCGTCCTCAAATAGTTTTTCAAGCAACTCTTCAAATCCCATTTGCGCATATCCAATACTTTCCAACTCCTTCTGCACTATATGGTTTCCTTTGCCAGCCATAGATTTGAAGGTGTTTCCACCTTCACCTGCGATCTGAGCTAACTCCTTTTGGATCTCAATAATACGCTTGTCGACTCGGTAATAAGGCAATGCATGAAATTGAATTCCAAAATAGCCAGACATTCTGTATTGGCCGACTTCCTGTGTGAACTGACAATACAACCTGTGTAGGTCCTCGGTCTCCGAGGTAGATATGCCTGTTGTAACCCACCATTTTAGTGAGTTAATCAATTGTTGATAAAATGCTCTAACCCTTTGTGGTTCAAAGCAACCAACTTGAGTTACGCTGCCGTCTCCCAGCATCGCATTAACTTTATTCATTTCGATTTGAGGCTTTATTGCTAAAAGATAGTTGTCTTTTACGATCTCAAAGGCAGAATTAACTTCTCTGGCAAAATAATCATCCTCCTTGATCGGTAATCTCATGATTGGTTTTGCAATTTCGTGTTAAATAAAGATTGGCTAGGCAAAATTGCTTTAGATAAAAAAATCAAATCTTGCGTATAACTATAAAAGTAGATCATGTCAACTTGCATTCTGTGGAGAAATGTACTATATTGAAAAATCCCCCAAGGTAGAAAAAAGAACACAGATCAAGGGCCACTTAATCGTATAAATTCAATGTGAAATATGATGATGGGGATTAGTGGCAAATCCGAAGTCCACTACTACCGTAACAAGTAACGGCTGATGCGGGAACAGTCGTTGCTCGAAGTCAAGGCAGTGTGATGCTTCAAAAGATAAAACGCCTGTTTACGAAGGGAATTGCAATGTTTTTATTGAACATTACTGTCGAGTAGGATTGCTTATGAAAATCGCTGTGGCTGGTATAGGTGTAGCCGGTGCTTATCTAATGAACAGACTGAGCGATGCTCATGATATCTATGTAACCGGTTTTGAGAGAATGCCAGAGACAGATCATGACGCTGTTTGCGCATGGGCGACATCCAAAAACGTGATGTCAGGTTTAGCAAAAAATTGCGGTCTGAATTTTGAGGATTATATTATGCACGACGGAAAACATATGATGGTTGACATTGGAGATAGCAGGAATAATAGTATTGATATCCGTTTAAAAGGAATGGTTAACTATGACAAGCTAAAGCTCATTAAAGATATGATACGAGGAACAAAAGTCGAATTTGGCAGAGCTCCACGGAAGGAGAATCTTGAACAGGATTTTGATATGATAGTCGATTCTACAGGGTTCCATCGAAATTATCTTCCAAAGTTACGAAATGAAATGTGGATCCCTTGTGTTCAATACAAGGTAAAGTACAAGGTCGATAAGACTCCTTATGACGATTTTTACCTGAAGGCGTTCCCTTCAATGACTGGTTATTTCTGGTATTTTCCCCTTGGCAATGGCTATGCACATATAGGAGCCGGAGACTTTGAAAGAAAACATAATAACGAGTTTGTTGAACAATTTTTAAAAAAATACGAATGTGAAATAATAAAAAAGGTCGGCCGGCCGGTAAGAATTAGTCCGCCGTTATACTGTGAGCCGTTTACAGATGGTAGGAAGTCCGTTGGAGTAGGTGAATCCATAGGCACGGTCTATTCACTACTTGGTGAGGGAATCGTTCCTGCAACGTGGTGTGCAGAATTGTTGATTAAGAATCTGTTTGATCTGAAACTATATCGAGAACATGTTATAAAGAAATTCGAAATTTATGTATTGGTCTATAAATTTATCCAACTCAAAATAACAAGGAAATTCAGTTTTGTGAAGCACTGGAGTGACCTATTAAGGATATATAAGCATATGAAAAATGAAGAGGATCGTTATGGGATGGAAATTAGAATCGCAGATATGATGAAAATTTCTAAAATTTGAGCCATTGAGGTCATTCAGCGTGTCCCTGCCTTTGAGTTTTTCTCCATCTCTTTCACTGGTTGGTGTTTTTCTTAGCTGCATCCCCGAACGAGGACAGAATCGCCAGTTGATAGAAGCAAATCTCACACATTATGAAATGTTTCTTACCAGCAAAGTAGTGGACTCCATAAACATGTATTTTAGTCTAGTCTTTCACAAATATTTTCACAGACCGTCAGTATAGTCTATAAAAAAATACTCCTGTTGAAAAGATTAATGCAACTATGAGAAAGGAGGAGGAGACGCTGGTAAAGTTTATCATCCATACCTACATGATTTAAAATGAGAAGGAATTGGCAAAGAAAATAACAGTAACACCTAAACTTGTAAAGGACCTCATCGTCCCTAGAATAGCAACTTCTCGCAAGGGTGATAACGGTATAGTTTTAGTCGTAGGCGGAAGCAGGATCTATCATGGAGCCCCGATACTTGCATCGATGGCTGCTCTAAGATCTGGTACCGATCTTGTATTTACGGCCGTACCGAAGTCCAGTATTATAGCCGTGAGAGCTTACTCTCCAGACATCATAGCACTGCCTTTGCCCGATGATAAGCTGACATCAGGATTAGTAAATAGACTTATGGCAATGCTCCCTAAGAAGCCTCACGCCGCGGCTATTGGCATGGGGATGAGTATCGCCAAGCCCGAAGCACTCGTTTCACTAATAAGACAACTTAGAAATGCAGAGATAAAATTGCTGCTGGATGCCTCGGCTCTAATTCCTGAGATACTCCGAGAAATTGCGGGAACTGGCACGATCGTCACCCCTCACGCAGGCGAGTATAATCGGCTTTTTGAAAAGCATCCTGGTACAAATGAAGATGTACAAACTTCAACTGTTCAGACGGCTGCAAAAGAGTATGGAATTACAGTAGTACTCAAAGGCTCGATAAATATAATTTCTGATGGTGTCAGCGAACATACTGCTGTAATTAAAAGAAGTACTCCAGCAATGACCGTTGGAGGGATGGGCGATATTCTTTCAGGTTTGACAGTGGGTTTGCTTACCAAGTATAGCTCGTTCAATGCTTCTATTCTTGGCGTTTTTCTGAATGGAGTAGCAGCGAGTCTGGCGTATGAGCGAGTAGGCTTGCACATGGTGGCAACCGATGTAATAGAAGATTTACCGAATGCCATGAAACCGTTTGACCTAATAAAGGATCAGGATGAATAGTTATTCAGGTTCAGCAGTCATTATCAAGCAGGTATCCCCTTTGATAAAGAGTCAGTCAATCCAGAGATCTCCCTGGCAGGAGGTAAGAGCTCGGCATGAGTTGAACAATCTTCTTCTTTTGCCTGCTAATTATGATAGCTAACTAGTCATGTTCATTCGGAGTAACTAATTTGAATTACAGCGGACGCTCTTGTTCGGTTCGGATTCGGAACAATAAGATCCCAAGATCCACCGGAAATTGAACCATTGGTTAACATACGTACTAGAATTTCAAAATATTTTTAATCTTTCAATCTAGTATTAAAATGTGAACACACCCAACTATAGTACATCGGTATACATTCAAAAATCTTATTAGTTCCACCTCTTCTAAGATTACCTATGGATTACAAGCGCATCCATGAAAGTATAATGAAGAGCGATCCAAAGATTAGATTAGTTACAATATGTGATCAAAATGGCAAAATTATGCACTCGGACCACCGTGAAGGTGTAAGAAATTTGCTAACTCCAGACGAAAGCAAGAAATCATTAGATCTCGCAGTTAATGCATGGAAAACCCGCAGCGAACTTGCTCCAAAGATTGGAAAAGGAAAATATGTATTGGCAGAATATGAAAAGATCAAACGCATTACAATGCCTCTGGGAGACAGCCATCTTCTTTATGTAACTACTGAAAGAGATGCAGATCATTCCGTTATAATCAATAGTATCACAAAGTTGGACGTGCATTAATAGAAGAAGCATCTCTCCTTCTCTATCTGTATATCAAGATTTTGATAGACAGTTTGTATACAGGTTTACCTCTAGACTCGGGAATAGGGCCTTACTTTCTCATACAGATGTGCTAAATTTCGGCATATAATGTTCAAGGTATGCGTATTTAAAAGCCGTAATATTCAACCTTGGATAATGTTTGTTGGCGAATCGAATGAATGCTAAAATAAAACTGGTAATATCTGGAGTCATAATTGCAGGGGTAATCGCCAGTTCGTTATTCTATAGTAATCCAGTCTTGACTATCAGCAATAACAATAATACCAACAGCACTGGCACATCGTCTAATATCTTGAGAATCGGCTATTTTCCAATTTTTAATCATGCTCAAGCTGTTATAGGATTGGGAAATGGAGATTTTCAAAAGGCGTTAGGCGCTAATATCGTCGTTAAGGCACAAAATTTTGATTCAGGTCCATCGTTAGTTGAGGCTCTATTTGCAAATCAGATTGATGTGGCATACGTAGGGCCTAATCCAACAATCAATGGCTATATAGTATCCGATGGAAAAGCACTAAAGATAATTTCTGGAGCATCAAGCGGAGGCACTGTTTTTGTTGTCAGGAATGATTCGGGAATCCAGTCAATCAAGGATTTCGCGAACAGAAAATTTGCATCGCCACAGTTGGGCAATACACAGGACGTCGCTCTTAGAAGATATTTGCTTGAAAATGGCTACAAGACAAAAGAGAATGGAGGCAACGTACAGGTAATATCTGCAAAAAATTCAGATATATTCACATTAATGTTAAAGAAACAAATCGATGGAGCGTGGGTTCCTGAACCATGGGGTGCAAAACTGGTAAAAGAAGCCAATGCAAGAATCTTTCTCGATGAACGAATCTTGTGGCCAGGAGGAAAATTTGCAACAGCTCTCATAATATCTAGAACCGATTATCTACGAGATAATCAGGATATTATAATGAAATTGTTAGCTGTACATGTCGATGAAACGAACTGGATCATTCATCATAAGGCGGAAGCGGTGCAAGCATTCAATACTCAACTCAAAAAACTCATAGGACATACTATAGCGAATGAAGAGTTACAGCAAGCGTCATCAAGGATAGACTTTACATACGACCCATTAAAGCAATCTCTTTTTAAATCAGCAAACGACGCATTTGAGATTGGTTTTTTGAAAAAGCCACCGAATCTTGTTGGAATATATGATTTAACATTGTTGAATAAAGTGCTGAATCAAAAGGGTCTAGCGAGAATTTCAGATGGATAAATTGGGCAGGAAATTAGGTATTTATCCATCTGTCGCAATTATATGACGGAAGACTCATTATCTTAAAATACTGTGTTAGCAGACAAATTTGTAATCGTCCTTATCGTATTTATAGGGCTAATTTCTAGTCACAATTATAAGTAGCTGTGGAAATTGAACTTAGATGAGCAACGAAATTAGTCGTCAACAGGCTGGAATGGAGCAGAAAATAAATGAAATGGTGGAACAGTCTAGAATTCTTGAAGCATATATGAATGATATTATCAATCGCGAAGCGACAGTTACAAGGTTAGTCGGCGAGGCTCGTCTTGCTTCAACTGCAATCCAAAACATCGTGGATGAAAACGTAGTAGAAGCATTAACGCCAGTTGGAATAGGCGTTTATATAAAAACACTGGTCCCTCCTATTAAGGCGTTATTGATAAATGTGGGAGCGGGAGTGACTGTTGAAAAAACTAGGGAAGATGCCATCAACTATGTGGAAGTCAAAATCAAAGAATTTGAACTTGCGTTGAGGCAGCTTCTAAGCCAGAAACAGCAAATTGCTGTGCGCATGGAGCAAGTTCAGGCCCAAATTAACCAAATGTTACAGCAAGGGCAAAGCACCGCTGCATCATCTCTATCAAACCCTAGAAAACAAGCTCGTGATAATGACAACAGAGACAGCAGCCGCCAGCAGTCAGTTTAGGTTGGCCAGCTGAGCATATGTTCGATCAGCTCAGAAAGGCATTTTCAAGCGCCACTAAGAGCATAGGCCAAAGAGAGCTCTCCGAAAAAGATATTGATAATATCTTATTTGATCTGCAACTTAGCTTGTTGGAAAGTGATGTTGCACAAGAGGTAACTGACGATCTCTCTGCAAAATTGAAAAAAGAATTACTTGGATTAAAATTGGAAAAAGATCAGATTAAAGAGGAATTGATCAGTCTAAAATTCCAAACTGTTATAACAGAAATGTTTGCGAAAACCGGAAAAGTAGATCTAATTGACAAAATTAAAGTAAAGAGGGAATTAAAAGGCGGCCCATTCGTTGTCGTATTTCTTGGAATCAATGGAACTGGCAAGACTACCACAGTCGCAAAAATAGCCAATCTGCTACGCAAAAATGGTATTTCTGTAGTGTTGGCAGCTGCCGATACCCATCGTGCCGGGGCTATCGAGCAACTAACCCAGCATGCCGAGAAATTAGCGTTAAAGGTCATTGCCCAACGATACGGAGCTGATCCTTCCGCCGTGGGTAGGGATGCAGTTGATTATAGTAAGAAGCATCACATCGACGCTGTGCTAATCGACACAGCCGGCAGAATGCAGACCGCCAAAAATCTGATGGACGAGATAGGCAAGATCGTTAAAGTAGTAAAGCCAGATATAAAATTATTTGTCGGTGATTCATTAGCTGGCAATGATACGATAAATCAAGCTAGGGAGTTTTTTGAATATACTAAATTTGACGGCGCGATATTAACTAAAACGGATGCAGATGCCAAGGGTGGTTCTGCAATTTCAATAGTTTATACTACTTCCAAACCAATTGTATACCTTGGAGTTGGGCAAGGGTACGATGATATAATACCGTTTGACATGGGTAAATTCCTTAAATCTCTATTCGGGGACGCGCAGAAAATTAATATAGACAATTCGGTTTTGAGACTAGAACAAACCTCTGAACCTATTGGAGCTGCAAAATCAAAGGTGGAGCCTTTGTCTAGCAGCCTATCTGCCAAGCCAGCTGACGAAATACGAAAACCTGTGATTAGGACAACTGGTGCTAAGGAGAGTAGCGATGCCTTTGAGTATTCCACAACGCCAGCAGAAGAAGAAAAATTAAAATCCTCACCATCAACTCTCCCGGAATCAGTAATACCTGTGGCAGAGCCGGATAACACAAAACCTGCGTTAGAGGTTGAACCTGAATCCACACTTTTAAAAGACAATACACAGAGGTCTGAAACACCATATCTTGTAAAGGAAAGCCGAGAAGACATTGATCTAGCACATACTCACGAAGAGCTAGAGAAAAAGAAGAGTCGTTTTAGCAGGCTTTTCAGTAGAAGGAAGAACGACAAAAAACTAGGAATAGTCGAAGAACCCTATACCAAAATGACAGCTGAGAAGGACAAGATGATACAAGATACGGACGTGGAAAGTAAAGATACGGACGTGGAAAGTAAAGATCAAAGAAGGGAAAAGAAGGATTCAAAGCCCGGCGAAAAAGAAGAGCAAGGAAGGGATGCCGACGAGAAAGTAGTATATCTTAGTGATGAAGACATTGAAGACCTGCTTAAGTAAAAAAGACGTTCTTAGTCTGATGGACGTAAACCCAGAAGAAATTTTTTCAATATTGAAATTAGCAAGCCGCTTTAAAAAAGAGTCAAGGCGTAGAAAATCAGACTCATTACTCAAAGGAAAAGTTCTAGGTATGATTTTCCAAAAACCGTCCACCAGGACTCGCGTAAGTTTTGAAACAGGAATGTATCAACTCGGTGGAAGTGTAGTATATCTAAGCACTAACGATATCCAACTGGCACGTGGAGAATCTATAGAAGATACGGCACGATCCTTGTCACTATATCTAAATTGTATAGTAGCGCGACTTTATTGTCATGTGGACATACAAAGATTAGCTATGTACGCTTCTGTCCCTGTTATAAATGGACTTTCTGATACTTTCCACCCTTGTCAGATACTTGCGGACATGCTGACGATTCAGGAGCAGAAGAAAAAACTAGAAGGATTAAATGTTACATGGATAGGTGATGGCAATAACGTTTGCAATGATTTGGTGTTGGGTTGTGCAAAGACTGGCATGAATATAGCGGTAGCTTGTCCTCGTGGCTATGAACCATCACATCAGGTGGTAATGTTGGGAAAAAGAGAGGGACAAAAGACAGGATCGGAAATAAGTATTACAGACGATCCTGCTGCTGCCGCTAGAGATGCCGATGTTGTGGTGACTGATACATTTATTTCTATAGGTAGAAATGGAGAAAAAATCACTCGTAATAAGGCCTTTCTTCCAAGATACCAGGTAAACACTGAACTGATGAAGTTGGCGAAAAAGGATGCCATCTTCATGCATTGCCTGCCTGCCACACGAGGTCAAGAAGTAACCTCAGACGTAATTGATGGGAAGGCTTCAGTTGTGTGGGAAGAGGCCGAAAACAGATTGCACGTTCAAAAAGCACTAATGTGCTTGCTTATAAGTACTACGAAAGGAGCTTAATCACAACCTATTCTCAGTTTTTGGTCCGAGTGCTAGAAATAATCGACTAAACGAAGTTGCTATAGTATAGAACAATACGGTTTTTTGAGCTGAAGTGCTTCGCGACAATCCCTGGAAGGGTCATTGTATAATAAATAATTATCTTTGAGAACCAGCTAGTCAAGTCATTCAGGCTGAGAATGGGGTTAAGCTAAGATTCTTCAACACTTAGTAAACGATAATTTCTGGACCATCGGACAAACTATTATAAAGGAATTTGTTGACTTTTCCAAATACGATGAGATTTTAAATATGGCAATTTCGGTGTAGCTCCATGGCAAAGGTTGTTGTAGGAAAAACTTCTGATATTCCAGAAGGAAAGTTAACACATGTAACAGCAGGTGGAAAGGAAGTTCTAGTTGCGAATGTAGGGGGAAATTATTATGCAATAGGTGATACTTGCAATCATGCAGGAGCTGAGCTTCATGAGGGGGAGCTTAATGGCAAGGAACTGACGTGCCCTTGGCATGGTGCAAAATGGGATGTAACGAACGGCAACCTATTGTGGTTTCCTGCCAAATTAAACCCGGAAGAGTCATTCAATGTTAGTATAGAAAATGGGACCGTCTATATAGAGGTCTAATAATAAATATACCCATGAAGTGGCTTAAGGTATTTGATTTATCTGCTCTTTCATCTAATCTATCCGCATCGTGGATATTATTCGCTTCAGTCCCTTTGATCGAGACTTGAGGTGGCATTTACAAAATTAACAAAAACAAGAAAATTGACATGATCAGGATTGGAGGCTGTGATGGCAGAAAGTGCATCAGGATATGAATAGTAGGGAATGCCTCGAACTTCATCTAAATGCGCAGTTGTTTATGCTCATCGCTTGCATCATCCGTCACTGCAGGCATGTGTTTATGATTCAAAAAACTCGAGACGAAACAATATGTACGGGGTGGTTCGCCAAATGCATTTATTGTCAAATTAGGCTTGAAGAATGGTCCAAGCATGATAGAAGATGAAGTTAAAGTTGATGACTTTTGTAGACAAACGGTCTTACACAGATTAGCAACTATGATTTACCATATCAGAAATCGGATAAAGTACAATCTAACTCGGATCGAATTTAAATTTAAGACTGCTAAGGCATATTTTGCACGTGATCACAAAGTGAAGCCCAGATCTGATACTAAATAACATAGTTTGCAAATCGTCTGGATCGGGGGACATTCGGGGATTGCAAACGTTTGCTTAAAGGGTATCGCTGCAGGATATGTTGCATCTATGATAAGACCATTTCACATCTAGTTGGTTAAAGAGGAAGGATTATCAGAAAGAGTCGATAATATAAAACTCACCTGGATTTCGAGGGTTCGAAATTGAACCTGCAAGAACTTATTTTATCAAGAGGAATAAGGCTAAAAAAGGAAATCTAAAAAGTGATATTGTGAGACCATTCAATTTGGCAGTCCTATTGCTATTCTGATGGTATCTTCTTCGGCCTTGACATGATATAAAATCCGTGAGCCGAAATTAGAAATGCTGCTAGTGACATCTTTGTCGCAAATACAAGGTTCCAAGGTGTTTTGGGATTAGGATATGGCATATTTATGGCATCGAGCTTCAATATTCCCTTCATAGCATCAGCTGTAATCAAAGAACTCCATATTATGAAATTGTAAATGAATTCATATAGTGCTATTATAGCAATAGCTAGAACTACTAGTTGTAGGATCAACTTGACTGTCTTAGGAACATCTGCGACCTTCTCTCCACCCAACTTAGTCACACAATACCACCCGACGACGGACACGATCATTAAATATGTCACGAGTTTTGAAAATCCATGTACAGGGAATTCTGTGTTAACGAGTACTTCACCGATTACAACTCTTCCAGTCTTAAGATATTCTCCGACACTGACGTACAAAGCGTATGCTGTAATAGACGCCATTGCGAATGCACAAAAGTAAAATATTCCAAGAAGGAGTTTCCGTGACCTTCTTTCATCTATTTCAAGGCTTGAGTGGCGCATAGACCTACACATAATTACTATGGAGGGTTATAAAAAATTACATAACCGGGCTTGGGAACTATAATTCTTCTAATCACCTGCACTGATAGTACTTCCAATGTCTTTACAAGACAACTCTTTATGAGCTTATTGCCCAATTTCTGACTTTTCTGCCCAACCAATCCTGCATTGTGTGATGATAAATATCGAAAACACGATATGAATATATGATACACATCCGACTCGATATGAGATATATATCTTCTTAGGCCGCGGGGCCTTCTGTGTTGATCCTTTATCGCGTCTATCACTTCAGGCCAGGCCTTCTCCTCATGCAGTGATATATATCTCTAACAAGATTCGTGTTTGCACAAAATCTAATACAGAATATACGTTATATTTACTGTACTGTTATCAAGATAAGATGCCCACCGCTCCTAACACACGCTCGAAAGGAGAGCAATTCGAAAGAAAGATCGACTTTGCTACGACGGGTCTTCAACCCTTCATTCACAGAGATCTCACCGAAAATGTTTCACCAAAGAACGCTCAGACTATAGCCGAATATATCTTGGCAATGAAGACTGAGACCAATCTTTCAGATAATTATCGTTCTACAATAATCCGAATATTATCCACCTTATCTAAATTCCATAATAACAAACACTTTTCAGTCTTGACACGAGATGATATCATATCGTATCTCGATAGCCTACGAAAGGTCGATGTATCTGATCCTTTGCACAAATGGATTGGCACTTACAATTTAAGACGTACTTTGTTCCTCGCATTTTTCAAGTGGTTGTACTATCCAAACGACCCACTAAGAGCTAGAAAGACTCCTCTGGTGATGCAGACCGTCACAATACTCAAAAGGAAAGATCAACCAATTTACAAACCAACGGATTTATGGACACAAGAAGATGATTCGTTATTTTTGAAATACTGTCCTATCAAGCGCATGAAATGTTATCATATGGTTTCTAGAGATAGCAGTTGTAGGCCTCATGAGATTTTGGAATTAATGATAAAAGATATAGTATTCAAGATTACCCATGACAAAAAGCAATACGCAGAAATTTTAGTAAACTGGAAAACAGGAAGTAGGCGTATTCCTCTGATCAATTCTATCCCATATGTCAAAGACTATTTAGATCACGAGCATCCACAACCAGGAAATCCAAATGCACCATTTGTTTGCGGGCTTGGTAAAAGTCTCGGAAAATCAATAGGAGTATTTTCACTCTATGTAATATATGATAGATATAAGGAAGAACATTTTCCCAAATTATTAGATAACCCAAGCGTTGTGCCGGAAGACAAACAAAAGATTAAAGAGCTTTTGAAGAAGCCATGGAACCCATACATAAGAAGACATAGCGCATTAACAGAGAAGTCGCTTAATCCTAAGATGGCTCATGTATTAAATCAACATGCTGGCTGGGTTCAGGGTTCTACAATGGCCCAGAAATACACCCATTACTTCGGCGACGAATCAAGCGTGAGTATTCTGGAAGCATATGGGATAATACAAAAAGATAAGCAGTTGTCTGATACTCTTAAACCAAAACAGTGTCCAAATTGCAATGAACCGAACAAACCGGGTAGCCGATTTTGCGCCAAATGTAGAATGGTTTTAACATATGATGCCTATAATGAAACAGTCGAACAAAAAGAACAGAAAGATAAGCAATTAGAGGAATTAATACAGAAGCAGACACGGTTTGAACAATTACTTCAGTCGCTAATAGATTCCGGACAGCTTAAACCAAACATCAATAGTACGATACGCCATATAGTACAATAATACGCCATATTATTGACACCCTATCGATATGCGAGCTTATTCGTTGCACACAACTCCAAATAACGCTAAAGCTTAGCCAAAGAGAATAAGAAGTATAAGTCATAGGGACGGTTCTCTGCTAGCCACTTCGAATATTGATCTGCGAATACTTCTATCTGTCTCTCATCAAGCGGAGAGATATTCTGAAGGTATGGCCGTAATTCAGAGACCGCCGTTAAACGCGATGGCGGTGCTCCCCACATCATCATATTTTCCGCGACCCTATAGTCCATTCTTGCGCAATGAAGAAATGCAACAAGGCCGAATCTCTCAAATTTGTATGTGAGGCGCGTTCTAAGCAATCTGTCTTTAAGGAGGGCGTGTGCTTCAGGTTTCGTCGTAACGTTTCTTGTCTTTTCAAAAAATTCAGTAATGTTATAGATCGATGGTCCCCCTCCATCTCTCCGCATGCTTGTTAAAGAAATATTCCTAGAACTCTTTGTACCATGTCGAATGCTGATCCCTAGGTGGGATCTAATTTCTTTTTTCCCTACTATATTAAATCAAACTCCTTCATTTTCAAGGAATTTCAAGACACCGCTCATATCCCGAGGGTGTAAGAATCTGTAAAGAGTATGTATATCATCATTCGATCTTGTATCCTTGTGCCTGTCGATCTGCGACAAACGGTACTGGGCCTCATTCGCAAGATCGTCGTTAAGCTGTGACGGAACAATCTTCACACTATATTTGTGATACAATGAATTGGTGATTGTCCTACCGATCGCGAAGCTCTGATCAGATCTGAACATTTTTAGCAATTCAGATTCAGAACACTTTTTGCGCAAATTCTTTGGATGTACGGTATTTTCCCATCGTATGATAGAACAAAGCAGCGCATGCAATACAAATCTGGTCAATAATAAACAAATCTTCATCTGTTAATTGAGAGGGGTTTTTCCGTCTTCTGTTCATACAATAGGGAAAAACGTTTTCGTAATTTTAATGCACATCATAAACGACATGTATAGGAGAATCACGGTGGGGTTGAGGCAAGACGTGTACACCAAGCTGCGTGATAGGGGAAAATTTGGCGAATCCTTTTCTGATCTGGTCTCGCGAATAATCGATGAGGCGAATAAGCATACAGTCTTAGGAGAAGAAACGCTAAATTGAATACTACTACAGCCTTGGATTTTGTTAGCAGAGAATGCAAGAGTGGTATACACCAGAATTGCTATGGAAAATGAATGGGTCTGGGGTTCGAAATTATTTGTGTTTGCATCTGTGATCATAAAAAAAAGGCGAGGCGTCGATCTCTGGTGGGCTACCAATATCTGACGCTAAACACCTAAGCCAATCTAAGGAGATATCCAAAGATGATCACTAGTCTATACTGCTATACCAAAGATAACCCTTTCGATTATTTCTCATGTCACGCTCTAATATGCGAACAATGCGGGCAAGATCATAGCTTTAGGCCTTCATTCGAAGATCTAAACACAAGTATCGACATAGTTCCGAAGCTCCTTGCGCCTAGAAAAGAGGAAAGTCTAGAGTGCATTCTGACTATGAAGAATCGAAACCGCGGTGCACGTTAGCTTGAATGTTTGTTCCTTTCCTCATTTAGCCGACTGCAATGGTTGGGCGAATTTTTGGCGCTATTCGATAGGGGTCAATGTCATTCCGGCAGATACCGAAAAGAAGAGAACCTATGAGAATTGGAAAGAATGGCAAGAAAGGCCAATTACAGATGAGACGCACAATTGCTGGAAAACAGAAAACGCTTTTTCTCGAGGAATGGCCGTAATACTAGGAGAAGTATTTCATCGACCAGACAGGAAAGGGCAGAGATTCATTTTCATTGACGCCGATAACCATAAAGCAATTCAAGAAATCTGCAAAATACTGGGTATTGTCGTAAAGAATAAGCCCTATGTATCAATTCAACAATTAGCAGAGGAATTTTTGGTTGAACAGCATGAAGCCGATTCGACGAGGGCCCACATCTACTTCTATGCTAAGAAGATTTTGAATAATAAGAGCAGTTATTGGGCTAGACAAACATATCGGCGAAGAGACATCAGAAGAAGAAATTGTAAATAATATTGATAAAAATAAAGAATATGATAAAGAAATTATATTAATAGAAAAACAACAACAAGTGGGAGAATACTTTGCTGATGCTAATAATGAGTCCCAAGCGTCCCAAGCGTCCCAAACCCCCGTAAAGAGTGGGGACGCATCCGATGGACAAAATTACAACACATCCCAAGCGTCCCCATCTAAATCCTGTAACACAATTTACAGGCTAGGTCGTTCTGATATTTTTGCTTGTCATAATTGTAGACTGAGGGGTGATAAATGGGAAATGCGACAACATCAAAGCAAAGGTTCAAAGAGATGACCACAATTAAGCGAAGCCTCCAACTGGCGTGGTTGGGTTATGCCAATTTGCTAATAGATTTGACGGAGGTGAAATAAAAACAATGACAGTGGAATTAACCGAAAAAGCCAAGGATAACTTGCGTCGAAATGAAGAGTCGCGTAAAAAAGACAGCAATTATGTCAAATTAGAGCCTGGAGAGAAGACAACACTGCATTTTGATCCAGAGAAGATCGAACCGGTGGATGTTGAATTCGAAGGCAAAAAAAGTATCAGATATCAGAATACCGTATCTGATATAAACGAACCAGAAAAACCGAAGTACTTCACAGTGAGCGAGAGAAATTCTGCGCTAATAGATACGTACTTGGCAGAAGGCCAGAGCATTCTAAAGATTCATAGAATTGGCGCAGGCAAAGACATCCAATATGCTATCACGCCAGCTTGATTGACTCACCAATCCCCCACTTTTTACGGGGTTGACATATTATAATTCGTCAAGGATTAAGGTATTTTGTATTCTATTGACGCAGCGTTATGACTACGGCGCTAGGACAGAGAACGAGATGGAGGCGCCCAAAATGTTGGATCATATTTGTGATATTCTTGTCAAGTCGTTGAGAAAATATGATGAAGTCAGAATCAGACAAACCACAGACTTGCTGATTTTGTCATTTGGGGCGAAACAATTTCGCGCGTTTTGGGTAACGAAAATAACGCCTTTCTAGAAGCATGGAAATCAAATGTCGAAAATCAAAATCAAATAGTAATAAACAACAATACTCTTGCTACTCTTCTCATCGGATATGTGTTCAATGCTCGTCCTGAAATCGATTTCGATATTGAGCCGCAAGAATTACTCAAGGATCTCAGGATCTATGCCATGAACAATGGTATAGATTATGACAAATATTTACCACGAAACCCAGAGTGGCTATCTAGAAAAATCAATACCATTTGCAATGATTTGGTTCAGGCAGGACTTGTAATAGAGCCTGACATCAGGAGAGAACATATACGATACATACGTTTTAAGAAAATCAAAAGATAACAAACACGAAATTCCGGGCAAGAGACATATTTTAATTAATTTCCCATTATTCCTTTGTAATTTATTAAGTAAATAGTATTGGTTGTACTCTGATATCATATCGTCTTTTGTTTTCTATTTTTACTTATATTATAGGATATGGTTATTCCTAGCTTGTAGCACAATAGATA
>QHBN01000263.1 GCA_003176995.1 Candidatus Nitrosopolaris wilkensis | reverse complement strand
AAACTAGAGAAGCTTTACTTAGGAATACTATAGTATTTAATAGCACTGGTTTTCCTGCAGTTAGTATTCCCATAGGATTAACTAAAGATAATATGCCAGTAGCAGTACAAATGATTGGTCCTCCGTTTAGAGAAGACAAAATACTGGCAGTAGCGTATAATTATGAATGCATAAATAACACGGGGATTAAATTCATGCCGCCTTCTCCTTTTACCACTTAAAAAGATCATCCAGCTTACGTCTGGTAGCCGAAAAGTTACTGCTGTTTTTTTTATTATATTGGTCATCTTAAGTCGTGATAATCAAACTAGTGAGTGTCTCCATAACCGTTAAAATAGGCATATGTTCATTTACTAGCGATGCCTTCGCCGGGGTTAGTTCTATGGGGGTAATTACATGGATAGTAATCGCCGTCGTAATTTTGGCTATAATGGGGCTAGGATGGCAAACATTCTTTGCAGGTGTTAAGAAGGGTGCGGATAAAGTTGGTCTTACATCGATTGTGAAAAATATTAGCGACCAAGCAAAACAATCGTTTGGAGGTGTTGTAAAAAATCTTTCAACCCAAAATACTACCAAACCAGCCACAGGATCATTTTCTAATAAAACAGTGCCTTAATATTTAAACATGAATGAAAATACTTGAGATTATTATAAATAATTGCATGAATTAGGATGATTTAATAAAATAGAAAATAAGATCCTTCATATAATATCCGAGTGCTGTGTATCCATTCTATACGAGTACAATCCATAGAAACACACTTTGCATAAATATGCTTGTAGAGCTTATTAGGCTAGAAGAATTGAATTCTAACTATCGAGTGTTTGTTTTTCTGGTATCCGCACAGATATTGGAAAGCTTAAATCTAATGGGCTGATTCGGTTGCAATTCCATAGGATAGGCTGTTATTATAATACTAGTTTTTCATTTATCTGACTAACCTTAATGATTATCAAAGTAACTAAAGGCTTGGTTTCTTAGGTTTAGAACCAAACTTTGTTATCCTGATCCATAGTTTTGGTCTACCTGCTGGTAGAGTTAATCAATGGTCATTACAAGATTTATGTATGGACGAATTGCGTTCAATTCAGCTGCTGTGAGAGGAACTATGTGTGCTAGATTAGGCTTCTGGTTAAAGTCAAATGCATTTAGAAGATTATTTGCATGAAGATCTCTCTCAGTTAACGGTTGGAGACTGAAGCGCCATTCTATGAACCTCAGCATAGATTCAAAGCGATATTGGGTATGATCAATATATCCTGGATTGGAATACGGTGAAATTATGATTGTTGGCATTCTAAATCCCAGACCATATTTATCTATTTGAGGTGGTGCAACATGATCATAGAATCCGCCATAATCATCCCATGTCAATATTATTGCGGTACTATTCCAATATGGACTGTTCATTATGGCATTTATAACGTGTTTTACCCAGTTCATCCCAGATGTTATATTTGCTGGAGGATGTTCACTAATGGGAAAACTCGGCATCACCCACGACACCTGTGGAAAGTTGCCATTCTTTAGATCTGTAAATATTTGTGCTCTTTGCAAAGTGCGGAGAGTATGCTGCAGTATATGTAGAGCCTTTTGCAGAAAAAGGGTTCCAGAACTCAAATGCACGACCACTACTTACAGCAGCTTTGTAGTTACCTGCTCGAACCAAATGATCGTAATATTTCCAGGTAATATTATGAGTATTATTCATAAATAGATCTGCAACTGTCTTAGTTAGATTTGACTCTTCAAGATAGACTCTTGCAACCTCGTCTCTTAAATTAGTGGATGTTGAATTGGGATTAACTCCAAAATTTGCAGCAACAGTAGAATTTCCCATCGTGGTGTTTTGACTACCGCTGCCTCCAGCAATAATGCTAGCATTATCTGCCTGGTTTAAGATATTATTATGTGGAGGTCTGTGCATAAAATAAAACATTGATGTGACTGGAGATTGACCAGCAAGGGCAAACCAATGATTCGGCAAGCTATAACTAAGTACTGAAGAGTAAAAGTTATCTGTTAATACGTAATGTCTTGCTAGATCCCAATAGTATGGTATTGTTTTATTGTCATAATATGACATAGTTTTAGGATCTTCATTTTCTGCTAACCATAAACCCATCCATCTTTCCATTATCGTGTGCAATTACTGATGATTGATAGCCATGTGGCAAATCTCCTGAGATAACGTTTGTAGAAAGAAATGGTTTCACACAACCTACGTTTGGATGGTCTGGAGATAAAGGCATGCATGTTCCACTAGGTATTCCGCTAGCACCTGGATAAGTGCCAAAGTAGTTATCAAAACTTCGATTTTCTTGCATAATTACTACTATGTGGTTAATAGGATTTGTAGCAGGGTTGTTGATGGATCTAATCTGCTGTGCGTATGCTAATGGTAAAATTATGCTAGCTGCGACCAAGGCTGCGACCAAGAACAAAGAAACAGTAATTCCTACAACAAAATGTAATCTATTCTTAACAATTGTCTTGGCTTTGCTTGTCTGGAATGATGAACATTTTGTTCTCCCTGCTCTCGTCATATTATTGTCCATTCACAATGAGATTGTATCTAAAATTTAACTGATTCTTTACTGAAATCTGACTTAAGATTTCGTAACATTCTTCATTTCTAACCGAGTCTTGGTCAGGTATCGTCAAGCTATTTTTTTTCCGTTGCTACTTGTTGGGTAACTAAAAAAATCTATAAAGTTTGATTAAGGTTACGTTTCTCGCAGAATTCCATTAATTGACTCAGTATGTAGCTTTCTTGCACGGAATAAACTTTGGCGGACACATAGACAGCGGTAATATCATTTTTGAGACTTCAGAAAGATTCATAGAGAACGCAATGAGTTGCTCGAGGGTGATGTCAAAGTATTCTTGCGAAATATGCCTCAAGTCGAGGAGATTATACAATTGAATCCATTCAAAGACATAAAGTCTCAAACTACCAAACTGTTCGTCACTTTCCTATCAGAGAAACCTTCAAGGAAAAATCAGACCTCCGCTCAACTCTCCTGACATGGATGTTGAGGTCATCATCATGACAAACCGTGAGGCATTCAGTTTAGCTCGCAGGAAAAACTGCTTTCCAAACAACCTTATTGAGACAAGACTTGGAGTTTCGGCTACCACTCGAGGCTGGACGACAGTGAAGAGAAGCAAAAGATGCAACAACAAACAGTACGTTTCATTTTATTAAATGATTAAACGCTGAGAATACTCAATTACCTCGCAGTTTTTGTCTTAGCAACTTAGACGTTCGATAAAGTCCTCGCTTCGTTGTGTTGGTTAGCATATCACATGATGTTAATTAATGGAAAACAAAGCTCAAGGGTGTATTGAAGGGTTTGAGCTACACGTATGAGCTTTGAGACAGATAAATTCTATTCTTGAGAATAATTTTAAAATTACACATCCGACAATCCGAATGATGGTAATGCGGGATCACAAACCAAAACTGTTTACTGACTTAAGGAGTATAATTCTACCGGCTAAATTTCAGTATCTAAGTGCAGGTCTTTCAAGTACTATTAATAGTTCATGGGGAGGACTCGCAGTTGCAGAGTATTGGCCTCACATAAACAGCAGCATTACACTTAAAGTTCACCTAGGAATGATGAAGCTAATTACCTCGAATGTAGCTAAGGGACATAAGGTTATTGCAGCAAGGGCCTCATCGCTTCTCTTTGCTATTGTAGCGACAATATTTGGAATAATATTAACAAAAAATCTGGCTACTAAGAGATATGCAGTAGAGGAATGACTTTACCAAGTATAATTTTTTTGTGTAATAGGGCGTACTGCAATATCACTAGCTAGGAGACAGGAAATCATTGCTATATTCATTCCAATGGATTTCAAAGGATGGAAGGCTGCTATTGGCTGCACGAATACTTAGAACATTTGCGTATGGGTTTCTAAGTATTGTTATTTCAATTTATCTAAAATTAATAGGATTTGATGGATTTTTGATTGGTCTAATACTTACTTCTACATTAATAAATAGCGTAATATTTACTCTCGTGGCAAGCTTTTATGCTGATAGAATAGGCAGAAGGAAAATGCTAGTTATCTATGCTATAATGATGGCTATTTCAGGCGTCATATTTTTTGTCACATCTAATTACATTGCATTAATTGTAGCCGGCTTAATTGGAACAATTAATGTTACTGGAACTGAAACAGGGGCATTCCTTTCTATAGAACAAGCCGTGCTCCCTCAAACAGTAAAGGATACAAAGAAAAGAAATACACTCTTTGCCTTTTACAATATGGTCGGAACATTTGCGATGTCGGCTGGCGTTCTAGTTTCGGGCTTACCAGAAATTATTCAACATCAATACGGATTGAACCAAATTGACTCTATTAGACTACTCTTCCTTGCATATAGCATTTTAGGGATAGGCGTGTTGGGAATTTACCTTTCACTATCCAAAAGGGTAGAGCTAACGCAGGGAAGAGAAGGAGGAGGAGAAGACCAAGATGAGAAAAGAATACCAAAACCTTTAGCACAAACTCTATCACCAACATCAAAAAAAATTGTCGCTAAATTATCGGGTCTTTTTGCTATTGACTCTTTCGGTGGTGGCTTTGTTATACAAAGCATTGTATCACTTTGGTTTTTTACAAAATTTGGAGCAGATTTGACTTTGTTATCTTATATATTCTCGATTGCGGGGGTTCTTACTGCATTTTCATTTCTTGCATCAGCTAAAATCGCAGATAGAATAGGTTTGATTAATACAATGGTCTTCACCCATTTACCCTCTAACATTCTATTAATACTTGTTGCATTTTCTCCTACTCTCCCAATAGCCATAGCGTTCTATCTCGCCAGAATGGCTCTATCACAAATGGATGTTCCTACAAGACAATCATATATTGTTGCAGTGGTTAAGGAGGATGAAAGGACTGCAGCTGCTGGAATAACAAACATCTCTAGGAATATCACGCAAGCTATATCTCCATCAATAGCAGGTTCAATATTGCAATCTGTATCGCTATTGTTTGCGCCATTCCTGTTGGGAGGATTATTAAAAATTGTATACGACATAGCATTATATTTACAGCTTAAACGGTATGATATTAAAGATTAACTAAGTGGGTCTTTCACACGGCAATTCTAACGTAGCCTCATCGAAACGAATTGATATATCGTTTGGTCCAGCGTCAGACAATCATTCTCTCTCCATCACTTGATCACGCGATTTTGCTGTTGTGATTGGCTAGATCTATTTGTCCCTGCTTAAAACCCAAACAATATTTATCGGCTTCTGTCTTATCGGCATTAGCCAATGGTGGCAATCGCCCAGGCCTTGATTCCCTGCTCCACGCCCAAAGTCATAACAATATACATACTCATACTGCCTCGCAACACAATGGCGGAAGTGTCATGAAAGTGCTTGTCGGTGGTGCACAGGACAAATCCATTGACAGTTGGTCCACCACAGTAAGTTACACCTTGACAGTTACCATTCGCGTCAGCGCCATAGGTACATCCTCCAAATTCTGGGCCAACACAAGTTCCATTACCAACAGGACTAGAACCATCAGGGCATATTGCATAATGGCTTCGCTTGATTCAGGTACAGTCACGGCTCTAAGTTTCTTTCCCCATCTGTCCATTCGTTGCATCACTTAATGCTTGATCACGTTTTAGTGGATTATTTTTTTTCTGCAATCACGTACATATTAAACGCAAATACTTTATAGCAATTAGATTTCACCAGCTACCAACAAAATGTGGAAAGAATGCCTTGTCTTTCGCTACAAGTCAAGCTAATCAAAAATGGTAGACAATAAACAATATTCTGATGAGTTGATGTTGTAATATCTTCACCGAAGGAGGGGGATGAAAACTTCTCGGCTTAGGGCTAAATTAAAAAATTAATTGTTTGTTGCTATACACTATTATAGCAACAAGAGTTTTTTACTTTTTACCCGGTGATATCAGATTACCGAGGCCCTTAAGACCGCCACCAACCGCTTGGCCGAGCTTAGTTACAGCTTTTGACATATTACCAGCTATTGCGTTACCGGCTTTTGACATATTACCAGCTGTTGCGTTACCTGCTTTTGACATATTACCCGCCCCTGTTTTATTCCATCATGGTACCAGAGGAACTCATGTTACTTGATTTCATTGCCGAATTGCCGCTCGTGTTTCCTGTTGAAGTCGCACCAAGTATCGATGAAGCAGAACCTGCGCTCGCTAGCATAATGCCAATCGATAGGGCCAGAGTCACTCCTAAGACGTTAGACACCATTTTTGCCATTGATTATGGAGAGCATACATATGCTATAATCATTTCTGGTTTGAAATATGAAACTAGAATACATATTTTTCGTTACACTTGAGTTAACGAGATACTCAATTCCGAAGTAAATTCAAAGTATAGAGAAAGAGATTCATGCTGATTCGTACTTAAAACAAACAATAATCATGGAGAGAATGCCGCTCCAAATGGTATCTATTCAACACGGGTTTGTGATACATGTAGCATGAACCAGCAAGAACAAACAAGTACCGAAACAGCATTAATAGAGAATCGAAATTCCTGTGGTGGATCGACCGGCAAGAACGTGGCAAGTCTTATAATCAGCTCAAGGATCTTTTTGGTGAAAATCCGGTTGCATTTAGCCAAAAATCTGCTAGATACTGACCTAGCCAGTGTTTGAGTTAGTAATTACAGCGTATGTCTCTGGAATTTGTTAGTTTTGCTACACAACGTTCACGAAATGAAACTTAAAACTTTTGATTCCTGATTTTTTGAAAGCTCATTTGCGAGTTCTTTCATTCTCCTAACATCTCCTTTTACCATGATACTTTCTAGGCAATTATTATCATTCAGATGCAAATGAGTGGCAGCGCTTATAATGTCATTATATTTATGCTGTATCCAGTTGATTTTGTGTCCTGATTGTAAACGTGGTTGTCATATAGCATTATTATTGCACCTGCTCCTGACTTTGGAAGATCATCTACCCAATTATGTTCATCTACAAATGAATGCAAAGCTGTCTGTATTGCCTTAGGTATATCTGTAAATCCAGCATTTATCATTGACTTGTCAAATTCAGCAAGAAGTTTAGGAGAAAGTGACATACTTATTCGATGTACATAAGATTTTTCATTGTGCTCGTGCCCAGTAGCCTGTTTTAGAGTCAATTAATGAGTTAATAATATGTAGTAATTACTATCTTTTATCTTTTATTTGTATAATGTTTCTGTCTAGTCTTTCAATAAATAAAGTAATAACTATTAAGTTAGATGTCGTCATTTCCTTTTTATTGTATTAGGAATCAATTTCATAAGAGTATCAATATTTGGACTTGCACTGTTACTTGTAATGACGTTATCACTAGCTAAAAGTAACGATACATTGGCAGAGGCTCAAGCGTCGCAGGATAACGGTATTATTATTAATACCCATATCAATGCCTACAGATTCGAGAATTTATATTCAAATATTCAACAAGCATTGGTTCACTTTATCAATGCCTTTACGAATATATTGCAAACGTTATTTTCAGTTCGAAATACGGTGAGTTACGATACACTGAAATCTACGATTGCTCTTTTTGTCGTAATCGATCCTATTGGAACTGTTCCTTTATTTATTGCTCTTACAGAAAAGATGGGAAGGGAAGAAAGAAAAGCAGTCTCAAAGACAGCCATTATTACTTCTGGTGTATTGCTAGTTGTGTTTGCAGTGGCTGGAACACAAATACTTACCATTTTTGGTATCACTATTTTCAGCTTTATGATTGCCGGTGGTATACTCTTGTTCATTGTGGCGATTGAATTATTAACTCACGGGATATGGAGATTTGGCGCCAGCGGAGGCAGTCTTACTGCAGGTGAGTCAGGAGTAGTTCCACTGGCGTTTCCATTGTTAGCAGGACCTGGTGCAATTACCTCAGTTATAATTTCTTTTCAAACAGCTGGATTGATTGTGACAATATTATCTATAGCGATTGTAATTGGCATCACCTACGGGATCTTGCAGTCCATAAACCCTATTTACAGACTGCTTGGGAGGCGTGGTGCTATGATAATTACTCGAGTTTTTGCAGTTTTCATAGCGGCCATTGCAATACAGTATATAATAGAAGGTGTTAAGCGACTCTTTATCTAACAATCGTGTGCTGAGCAGCAAGGTAAGTAGATATATACGATTTGCTAGTTTTTCCATCTCTTCGGCTTCTAAGTTGATGACAACGGACCATGTGGGGTCTCCTCTGATCCGATCGTCAGGTTAATCGAAAGCCTGCCAACGCATGATAATGCCCTTCATGATATTCGTCTACGATTTTCAGCAGATGGACTTCACGTCTCCAGAATCCTATATGTTGTGATTTACATCCTAGCTGGTATTGCAGGTGCGTTATTCCGTGGTGTCATAGCATCTTACATCTTGGGAAGAACATTGACTAAGCTAACTTACTATAGTATTTAGACTCAGCATTTTATTCTTTATACAGAATAGATTTTAATGCATACGTCAACTAGAGTTGGCACGTAATCAGTTATTACTTGCGTTTTCGACTATAAACAGTTTTGGTCTAGATCTTCAAGGTGTGTGTTAGGAGAAGCGGATGGATATTCTTCATTTTTCGTGTATGACTGCAAAGAATGTGACGAAATAGGCTGGCGATTTATGCTTTATTTTACCGTGCATTCATTTTCTAGACTAGAAGAGAACAAGCGGAGGTTTGTCAATCATTGGAATAAAGAAAACACTTAGTTTCCATTCTCCTTCGACTATTTCTACAACCTTTTGGATCTGTGTAACGAGTTTTGGCCTAGTGTGAATGGCAAGAGCTTTATATCCCTAAGCTAATTGCATATAAATATTATTGTTAGAAGGACTAGTTACCAGGTATATTATTGTTAGAAAATCCTTGAATATTGTTATAACTCTCAGGAATCCATGGCCATAAATAAACAAAGATTAGAGTTAGCATTATCAACATTCAATCAAGATAACATGGTGATTATTATTTAGGAGAGTTCACATCACTATTAGCGTTTGTTCGTGCAACAGCATTTCGACCTCCCGCAGGAATAACAATAAACATAAACCAGCTAACTAAACGCCTCCTTATTGTAAATATGGATTTGTGGAATATAGCCACAGTATGCCATAGATTAATTTGGCAACAAACATTACGAGATGAAGGGAGACTTGATGATGAGTTATGGAGGTTTTACGGTTCTGCAGATATTGACTTATTTTTTGGAAAATATCGATCAATATTAGATAACGTCGCTCAAGTAATAAAAACAACAACCAGTGCGCCAATGACAGTCCCTCAATCTTTTAATGATCTCCTAACTTGGCTTAAAAATTCAAGCAATAGACGGTTAATCAATGAAAAGTATATCAAATTAGTAGAATCATGGGATTGGTTCAACCTGATCAAAAAAATTCGCGATTCAATAGAACATGAGGGGGCAGAAACAGTTGTTGATTATGATAAGCATAATGTGTTGTTCAAGGTATCTAGTTTGGGTACGAGTTTGGGTACGAGTTTGTCGAACTAACCCTCTTGCTATTTCTGACTGGGAACGAACTGGATTCTTATGATGTCCGTCTGTATAGAAAGTATTGTATATTGTCTCCTTTTATCAAGAATATTCCAGATTTACTTAATTGAATGGCTACACATACACGCGGAAACATGCTCGATAGTTCTTTAAATTCCGCCGGAGTAATTTCGAAACAACCCGTTGTAGGTTTGGTTCGGATTAGGCTGTTTGAATATGGTTGGCCTGTTATCATAGCTATAATTTGGCAAAGCAATTTGCTCCCATATTCATTGCAAGCATCACTGCACCCATAATAGCGTACATTACAATTCCACCAAGCTAATACAAATAAAAAGATGTAACGAGATTATATTCTTAATCCCATCACACTCTATTGTTTATCTGTGCAGTGCTCGACGAGCTATGACCTAATTTATCCCTTCCAAAACCACCATGTGGTCATACCATTTCCAGATCCGTCATACTAGTCTTTGTATAAGCCTATCTTGTCAGAAAGAGATGCTAGATTTCCAGTTGTGCTTTTAACAATGATATGGCCTGTGTCATGTAACTTCCCATCCTGCAAGTAATGTCCTATTGCATCAAATCTATAAGTCAGTATTCCGCTTCCTACCTTAGACACAACAGTACCACTTCCAAATGTATAGACACTTCCATCAGATCTCGTGACAAGATAAGCTGTACCAGTATCAGTATCAGGCATATCTGCTAGAGTTCCATTACCTGTAAATGCTATTGCTTGAGCATGTGTTCCATTAATAGACACCGAACGGAACGGAACTGAGCTCTTATCAGACTCCGTATAGATAATAGATGGATTTCCTAAAGTTGGGCTAGTATTGCTTGTCCTTGTTGTTATTGCTTCGTTATTTGGTGTCTTTTCTGTTGTGGGAATATTTTGCGCAGTAGCGGCAGCCGTC
>QHBN01000262.1 GCA_003176995.1 Candidatus Nitrosopolaris wilkensis | reverse complement strand
TTCGAGCTGTCCTTACAACAGGACATTAGCCTCTCTCCTAATAAACAGACGTCAGATGTCATAAAAATATGATGCAACGTCATCCCCTCTCCCTGACATCCTTCAACAGATATATCGATAATGATGTAGAATTCAATTCTATACGGATGAATTGTCAGAGATGGAACAAAGAATCAAACACAAAATCGCACAAACAAAAAACAAAATTCACAAGACCCAGGAAAGAGCGGTTACTGCTCGTCTGTGGCCAGAGATAGAGACATTGAATTGGGTATTGAATGAGATATTGGTATTGAGTCGCGAGCAATAGGGAATTCTTCAGCATTGCCTATAATCTTCCGGAACATAAATTTGTACACTTTTATTTTCCCTCTTTTTGTAATTTAATGAGATTGTTACCGTTTATAGTAAACCGTATGTATAACCACATAGTACCAAATAAGTACGGTATATTACGTGGACTATCGTCTCCCTGTAGTAATGTATCTCTCTGTTATAAAACAAGACAATAACGGTACAACATAGAAAGCATGTCTCAAAATGCTACCAAGGTACGACTGGAGGATCTAAACCACATTTAATAACCAAGCTCAAAGGGGCTGGAATAGAATCGATATTTGATTTAGCTATATCTATACCACATCAGCTCATTGAAGAGGGCGGCGCTGACGCACAGATTGCACTCGAGCTTGTAATGAATGCCAAACAAGCGCTAATTGATTCTGGATTGCTTGCCAAAGATTTTTCTTCTGCCGCGGAAATCTTGGAAAGAAGGAAAGCGTTACTGAAATGTACTACTGGATCTTCAAATTTGGATTCATTCTTGAAGGGTGGTATTGAGACTCAGGCAATGACAGAGATAGCTGGAGAATTCGGAAGTGGAAAAAGCCAGCTATGTTATTCTCTATGTGTGACGGCTAATATGCCCATAGATAAAGAGGGTCTTGGAGGCAACGTAATATTTATTGATACTGAGAACACCTTCGGGCCTGAAAGAATTAATCAGATAGCGGAGAATAGAGGAATAAATCAACCTGAGGACATACTAAAGAAAATATAATGTATGCAAGATCTTCAATAGCGGCCATCTTGAATTAATAATACAGAATTTAGGGAAATCCATACAGGAATACAAAGCCAGGCTTGTCATAGTCGATAGCATTATTTCACTTCATAGAGCCGAATTCACGGGGAGGGGCACATTGGCAGACAGGCAGGAACGGCTCAATATCATGTTACATAAGCTGATTAGATTAGCCGAAGTGTACAATATCGCGGTTGTTGTTACAAATCAAGTCCAAAGTCAGCCAGATAATTTTCTCGGCGGAAGTGGCGATGCCTTACGAGCCACAGGCGGCAACATTATGGGTCATGCTTCAACGTACCGAACTCTTCTTAGGAAAGCGGGCCGAGATAGAATCGCAATAATGCTTGATTCACCGTGTCATGCATATGATCAGACTAGATTCACGATAACAGAAAGAGGAGTGCAGGATGTTGAGGAAAAGCGCGTCAGTAAGAGTACAGAATCTGAATGGTGAGGAGAATTAACTATGAGTACTAAGAGTAGCGACCATGGGAGAGGAATATTGAGAACAATTCCTCAAGAAAGAGAGTATCCTGATCCACGAACACTTCCGGCTCAGTCTTCATGGCAGCAACAACCAAGACCGCAGCTGACTCTCTCAGAATTAATTCCAGGAAAATATGTCGCTGTGACGGCCAGAATAGTATATTTGAAAACATTTGAGACATGATGCTCTTGGAAGCAAATTAGTATTTTTTGGCGTGCTGGAAGATTCTACTTTCAAAGTCCCTTTTGTAAGCCACCGAATCTCATATCCCTTGATAAGGAATTCGGTCTACAAATTTTATTCCGTTTATGTTCATGAATTTGAAGATAAGTCAGTTCTATTGGTTGTGACTGAACATACAAAAATTGAGCCTAAGAATATTGAGGATTATAGAGAATTTGTTTGGGCGCCGAAAATTGAATCAATAAAGAGACCAGTCCACTACATTGCATTGCAAGGAGTGATTACCACTATTCATAGTAATTCTGGATTGGTTAAAAGCGTGGCCTTTATGGGTTTATCCAGCGGGACCGCCAGCGCCACCGTTGCCGCCAGAGCCGAAGTGTGTTTGGGTTCCACTACCGACTTGTGTTGCTGTTGACGCTTGGTATAGGTCGTCATAAATACTGAGAAAACCAAAAGACTCTGGCCCCGATTGCATTATAATCTATAGCACATGTATGGATTAGTTACTACTAATTTGATATGTATTGTTGGTGCACTAACTCATTTATGGAAATCCAAAGATTGAAAATAGAACTGCCAAATGATGTCCCGATCATCCTTGGTCAGAGTCATTTTATAAAAACGGTATAAGATGCGATGCCAGGACGAATTACAGATCTACATCCAGTTTACGAAATAAAGATTCTACCCTAATTTAAGCGGATGAAACCATTTAGTTGCTCAGATTAATATAAAAACGAGGATCAGGGACGTTAGGGAAGGGACGTATAGTGATTACGTATTTCCTACCACATCGTCTCCCACATGTGAATCTTAAAGAACTAATTTATCAAAGAACAAAACCTATATCTAGATTGCTGTGCAACGAATCGAGATGACAAAGGAATAAAGGACTAAAAGCTTCGATTGGACACACCGAATATCTAATAAAAGGAAGAACTTTATGGAATAATGTAAAGATACATTTTAAGGTAATTTATCTCTATATTGCTTTTAGTCCATGCAATCATTATATCATTTGTAACTAATTAAAAGTATCAAAAATTGGTAGAAATAAAAAAGTCATTTCAGACTCCTTTGTGGATTTTAAGGCGGAATGAATCTGATATAATTAATTGTTATAATTTTATGACACCCTATATCCTGCGAGCAACTGGAGGTACCATGCTAAACTTTGGCTACTGGAACGGAAAAACCGCTAATCTTGGGCAGGCGCAAAACGAACTTTGTATGTTAGTTGGAAAATTTGCTCAGTTGCATTCTGCAAGAAAAGTCCTAGACGTTGGAAGTGGATTCTCAGCGCCAGCAATATATTGGAAATCAGTTTACAGCACCTTGGATATCACATGTCTCAATGTTAATTTCCTACAACTAAAAACTGCTGCAGGTTTGGTTAGAAGAGGTGAGGACAGTAATAATATCATGAAATCTAAAAAAACACATCAAGCACTGTCATTTATTAATCATAACACTGCTACCGATGTATGGCTATTAAATGGGACGGCTAAGATTTTGCCCCTTACAGATGAATGCATGGATAGAGTAATTGCTTTAGAATCCGCACAACATTTCAAGCCATTAATACAATTTATTGAGGAATCAAGTAGAATCTTAAGACATGATGACGGCTTACTTGTTGTTGCAATACCTGTTATAACAATGGTTAAATCGTCATTATCATCAAAGATACACGACTTCATGCGACTTGGAATTCTTTCATTAACATGGGCATCAGAACATTACGAATTAGAATTTGTCAAATCACTCATTAGTAGGTCAGGGTTTGATATTATTAATATCGAGCATATCGGATCGCATGTATATGAGCCTTTGGCAGACTACTATGCACAAAATAGAAAGACAATAAAAAGTATAATTTTGAAAGAGAGAACATCAACATATCTCCAAAATATCCTATACAATGTAATCGAAAGAGTTGTCTTCAACTCAGCAGTAAAAATGAAAGAAGCATCTCAGAAGGGATTTATCGATTATGTCCTGATAAAGGCAAAGTTGGCATGAGTCCATCAGGCACAACCTCCTTTAGTTTTAGAAGCATTCAGAGAAGTTATTGCCAGCCTATAAGCTTTGTAAATACTCAACAACCAACAGATGATAATCGATGAAGGCAGAAAAAAAGGAAAATGGTGTCTTTTCATCTGTTTCAGGAATTCGAAAAAGATAGACAATATGGCTAAGGTGTGTTTTTTGACGACTAGTGAGATGTAAAAGTTTGGAAGAGAAGAATTCTCTGCATTATCCATTTTTTTTACTTCCTTTTCGTTCGTTGTGGTTGTGGTTAGAAGTAAAATTCGGATCGGCATCATTAATAAAAACCTCTTCACCGTTTCAACCCCGTTTTGTAACACCAAACGAAAAATGTTATATGTCCTGGTGTCATATTACAGCTTGCCTCCAACACCCGTAGGCACAAAGGATTAAGAAAAATGTCGCAAGAACAACAAGGGCAGCCTGATCAAGAAGTAATCCTATGGTTAAATGAAATCACAAAAAGCGTTTGGCATAAACTGCACACTAAACATACTAAAATAGTAAGTCAAACTCAGGAAATTACAAATTATAACGTTGTCTTAAGCCGAGATAATGAAGGTACAATAAAAATTCCCTTGATAGATCTTGATGATGTGCAGATAATGAATAACCGTAGTGTTAGTCAAGGCATTTATAGCGGGTTTTCTTCAGGCAGGTACTTTTGTTCGTACCATGGTTTCAGCAATTCCAACTCTAGGCACGTCGGCGATTTAGTCTTTTTGCACGGTGCCAAGCCTGAAATCATATTTAGAAATATTGCCGCCCCTAACAGAGTAGCTTCCTTAGTTAAGGCTGAAAAGAAAAGATTGCAGCAACTACAGAATGATAAACCAATAGACAACACAGCTCCTATGCAACAAGAGAAAATCCGATGCTATCGGTACCAGGATAAGACAGGACAAAACTTATTTCAGATAAATAGACCATTGAATTTTATTGTCATTACCGACCATGAGACCATAAACAAAAATTATGTTGTGATTCTAAAGGCGTTGCCCCTTACTTCGTTGGCTGCTCTAGGAATTGCGATTTTGGATAATGATAAAGATTTGACTTTAGAGGCCTATGCAAATACCAACATTGAAACGCTATTTATTATAGAAAAAACCAAGAATTTCCACCTTTTAGAATCGACGAATAAGGCAACGCTTGGAGGAGAAAATGCTCATATGATCGTGTATAATGGCCTAATAAATAACGTATATTCGACGTACTTGAATATAATTGCTATGCACAACAATAAGATATACTCAATATTGTTTAATTGCGATGTAGAGGAATATCAACAATATTTGCCAACCGTGACCAGCATGATTGAATCATTCGCCTTCATAGTTAGAACTTGAAAATAATATCAAATCATCACATAATTCATCATTACAAACAGCTTGTCAGACTTTCTAAGGAAAGTAGCGAGGATCGAATAAAAACTGGCTAAACAATAGGAAGAGAACTAATTATCAATGTCGGATGGTTTGCATTGAAGATTTATGGCAGGCGTACTAATATTATTATTGCCACCTTTGAGGCCATTATTCTCTGAGTGAACAATCTTGTCGACATCGACAATCGATGTCCTGCCGATTCAAGCAATAAAACTTGATGTTAGAAGCGATATATCACTTAAAGATGTCTTAGCAAGATAATACACGATACGAAAAGGTTGATGTTGTGGTTAATAATGCTGGTTACGCTTTCGTATGTCCTTTCGAAGATTTATCAATGGATGAAATAAAAGCACAGTTTGAAACTAATTTCTATGGATCGGTGAGAGTTATGCAGGTTGTATTGCCTACCATGATAAACCAAAGCTATGGAAGGATTATCTGAATCTCTCCACTATGAAGTAGAGCAGTTTGGAATTAAAATCGTTCTCATAGAACCAGATGTGGTAAAATCCCTCTTTTTCGATACTTTAAGCTGGCAAAACGCACAAAGATCATATTCTCCATATCTAGATGATGCAAAAAGCAAATGCAGGATTCGCTTCTTTATTAGAAAATGTTACTCCTCCTAAAAATTAGCGAAAGAAATACTGAAGGCAGTTATGTCTGAACAGCCAGAACCGAGACATACATTAGGCGATGACTCTGCAAGTACACTTGAAACAAAAAGAACAATGTCAAATGTGTTAGTTTGGAGAGTTAACGAAGCAATAGTTTCTATCTCAATGATGAGAGCATGTAAAAATGTCCAAAAATGAATAATGCAGCTTCTTTGTCCTTATTGAAATTGGCTGAATGATTGGAAGTGATATTTGTCCATATCATACAAGAAGAAGCAAGCGCGGATCTCTTCGATTTTTGTAAGAATTATGAATGAGAACGTCGAGAGCTAATATACTAGGATCTTGTATGAAGAATGAAAATAAAATGAACTATGATTTTTCAAACAGAATTGTATTGGTAACAGGTGGAACAGGAGCTTTGGGAAGAGCTATAACAAGCGCTTTCATTGAGTCTAATGCTACAGTTATATCGTCATATGTTGTTGACAGAGAAATAGAGTCGCTAAAAAAAGATAGTAAACCAATGTTACAACTAGTCAAAACAGATGTATCAAAAGAAGATGAAGTAGAGAAATTAGTTTCAGATATCCTAGGAAAATATGGGCGTATTCACATAATGGTTAACGTGGTTGGAGGTTATTTTGGAGGCAAAAGGGTATGGGAACTTGACGAAAAAATATGGGATAAGATGATGACTATAAATCTAAAAACAGCCTTTCTGATAAGTAAACACGTTGTCCCTCAAATGATGTCTTCAAAAGATGGGAAAATAGTACATATATCATCCAAAACTGCGTTGAAGTCTAGTGGGTATGACTCTGCTTATGCAGCATCAAAAACTGGATTGATAAGGCTGGTAGAGTCGCTGTCCGAGGAGACAAAGGAATCAAATATTAACGTAAATTGCATCATGCCAAACGCAATAGATACTGAAGCAAATAGAACAGCAATGCCGACTGCAGATTTTACGAAATGGGTAAAGCCGGAGGATTTGGCTAATGTGATATTATTCTTATGTTCAGATGAAGCAAAGGTCATAACAGGTGCTGCTATACCTACATATGGGATAGGTTAAACGAATGTTGTAGCTGACAATACAAGATAATATACGTATATGTAACCAATATTAATAACCGCAGAAATTCCTCTACAGAAAACAGATTCCTGTATTGTTGGCCGCTATGATATTCTAGGAAAAGCCCCCAAGCTAACTTTCGGTGCATCGGTATGACGATTCTACAAGTATCTGACGGCATCATGCTGAAGAAGTAATTTATGGTAAAACTTATCGCAGTCGTACCTCATTTCCTCCTCGTTTAGACGGACAATTGAATGTATTAAGTGGAAAGTACTTTATGCGTTATTGCCAATAGCAAGTCGATTTTGTATTGTTGAACAGTTCTTTTAACCTGAAAAATTTAGTGTTTACTATCTTCATTTTCTACGCCCTAATTTCATACGAATTCCATATTTTGGACATAGTGTAATATGTGTAATATGGGGCTTTACTTCGACCTTATGATTTGGGTCAAGAGGCATCTTCCACTGCCGACATATTGTAGCTAGTAGTGATATTCTTCCATCAAGGCAAAGGTCTCACCTACGCAGCCTCTTATGCCTCCACCAAATGGGAAATAGATAAATCTAGGGAATTGCACCTTTGCTTCCTTGGTCCAACGATCTGGGGAAAAGAGATCTGGGTCAGAAAGGTACTGTGAATCATGATGTATTACGTATTGACTCATTAAAATGATAGAGCCAGCAGGTATCGCATATTTGTCAACCTTGTAATCAGTTATGGTTACGGCCTATAGTCCAGGCTGGTAGATAGGTATACTCTAGACACTCCTTATTTTTTTTATAAGGTAATAGGCACTTTACCAATTGTTCATATCACGCATGACAATTTGAAAATATAAATAATTATACCACAGCGCAGAGATAAAAATAAATGAAGCTTCGTCAGCTAAAAGTCCAAACATTTAAGACCTTCAGGGACTAGGAACATTTGTGATACATTTAATATCATCGGAAGAAGTATTTTTCGAGGTGAACCCTGTATGACGAAGGCTTCTAATGTAATGACAAGTAACGTAGTCGCTGCTCGTGAGAGTACTACTGCTATGGATATTAGTACGAAGCTTCTTATCGGAGAGTTTAACGGCTTACCAGTTATCGACACTAATGCTAAAGTCATAGGTATAGTTACAGCAGTTGATATTTTGCGGGCTCTAAGACAAGGCAAAAATCTTGACAGCCTTCGAGCAATAGATATAATGACACGAAATCCAGTGGTAGTCAAGCAAGATACAGAGATAAACGAGATAATCGACATTATCCTTCAAAAGGCCATCATCTTAGTCCCAGTCGTAGATGATGACCGCAAGCTGATAGGAGTCGTAGGTAGGCTTGACATATTGCAACAAAACCTAAATGAAAAGTTCGTTACAATAGGTGGGAGGTGTTTATCTGAACCTACTCCTCCCGCTTAGTCAAGTCCTTGAGGCAGATGACAGACTAAATTCATTTGGATATCAGAATCACAAATAACCCAACTGGAAGAAGACACTACAGATAAAATATACTGCAACCGAATATTACGCGATTCTTCACTCTCCTCTGTAATTGCATTCTTAAGTGTTGATTTTGTCTTAGTTTTTCTTTGCCCTCTCTAGACGACTTAATGCCACATACTGAGCAATTACATGACGAGCTTATGTTGAAAGGAAGGTAAAGTTGCAAAGTGGACTGATGGCCAATCTGCCAGATTATCTATATGATAAAACTATCTGACAAAGTATTTGAAATACTCGATCATAGATTCCATGTTGTTCACGCCCCTCATAGATGGTATCCATTAGATGAAAAAGAGCACGGTGTAAATCAGCAACGTATTATTGGGGTGTGTGTGATTGTTGTCTTAAGGCAGGTATGCAGTTCTATGGTAGTGGTGTTGATAATGTTCATGACGATGGACGAAATAATTCATCTTCCTCTTCACCCAAAAGTCTAGGAATTCCTATGCATCCAGCATCTAATACGGAGGTTGCTGAAATAACTAAAATTGCCGGGAACGCACAAAGATATCTGCAAATAGCATCTGCTGAAGACCAAATGAATTAACAAATTGGTTCCCAGATCAAGCGGGATTTAAAGCAGGTGAGAAGGCCAAACAATACGATGAAGGTTGGTCTCATTTCTTGAATGAATTAGTAAAGTATTGTGAGAATACAAAGTAAAACAACCACATCTCTTTTCGAATCCTGATGTTTACATTTTGTAATAATCGAATAGGTTAAAATATTTTCATGCGATCGAAGAGAACGTAGAACGATATTTGTTTTGACTATTCTTATCCATGACTCGCTCTACATTAAGAGATCCAATTCTTTTTAACAGATTCTTCTTTTCTTCTCTAGAGTGATTACCAGCCATATTTAATCTGTAATGTACGAAATTCATCTTGCCTTATTATATTCCAAATGTAATTACTGCTGTAATAAATCGGGGTCCTTGGACTATAACAATAATATTGCTTTTTATAGGAATTGCAATTAAATAATTTCAACTACCTTTGACACTGTGTTTAATGCATCTTCTATTAGCAGTAGCAGGAATAATAATACGAATACAGTTATTTCAGGAATCATTGGTGGTATATAGGGATAGCAATCAATGTAGTGGTAGCATTTTATCCATATAGACGAAATGTTATAGCGTATTTCGGTAAAGCACATCCATTAGCAATAAAATAGGCCTTCTCTCTAGTCATGAGATGGCATTATGTAATGAATTAATTTGAAAATATAAATTAGAGTCATTGAATACTATATAGTACTGCCAGAAAATAGATGATGATGTTTTCATTCTGTATTTTTAATCAAATAAAGATCCAGCTGCCACTTTAACATGAATTGTTCCCTAATTCTTACCTTAAACTACAACAAAAAGAATATACCCAATTGAAAAACAATCTTTATTTGCCGATAAGGATTGTCATATGCTTTAATATTTGGGAATAATTTTATCTCTGAGAGTCCAAAGTCTATCAAAATTTACGACAGGATTCTCTTCTCCTTAGGTGAAAACAATCTAGGTCCTTACTTGAGCGCAGAGATTTCCGACAACATGGGAAAGCAATTAATCAAAGTAGACCATAATGCATGTATATATTATCATGAAAAATTAATTAACAAATCTAGGGAACCAGAGCATATTTTAATAACAAACATCAACGGTGAAAATATATTGGAATCAAGGGTTTTAGATAAAAAAACAATTCTGGTAAGTGGTATGTTTGCTTTCCCAGAATTTATATTGATCGCAACACAGAATTATATCGTGATGCCTAGTGGAAAGAGGCTCATGCACAGTCGAATTAATGCAAAGAATGGTGATGTAGCAATCACAGAAGATGGTCTGAAATTAATCTAAGCTGAGTTGCTTTCTTACAGACGCAGGAATAATACTAATAACAAAAAATTATGGCTCAAAAAAATCTAATCGGCATTCGGTCAGAATAATACGACAGTAGATGCGAATATGACTGCGCCGTCCGAATTGACTGGAACATACTTTGCAAATAACATAACTCAAATGAACATTCTATTTCAGTCATGCAATGGTCTTGTCGTCAAAATGGTACTTTAACGTCAGCAGGGAGACAGCAATAGGATGTATTATGAATGGATTGTCGTTGGGACTTGAGGCTCTACATCACGGAGTGCTATTATGGAGAGTGATATTCAGTCTTGGTCTACTTACGCAACCGACAAGATGTGGCAGCGTAGTAAGCATGAATGCAATGGACTCATCTGATCAGTTCCAATTCCTTACACACGCGATGGGTCTACAATAGACGCGAATTCACTACATTACATACTGCTGATACGGGCGTTGTCTGTCTGGTGTTCACGAGGTCGGCAACAGATCTAATTGGTTATTTATTAATTGGACTTTTTACGGGGTCTTTATAGTCTTAAGATAACCGAAGTTTGTTTCGGACTGAAGAGCCTGATCATTCTAATTTCCTGTTGTAAGGACAGCTCGAA
>QHBN01000261.1 GCA_003176995.1 Candidatus Nitrosopolaris wilkensis | reverse complement strand
CAGTTTTTGCCTGTGTTGTCATCGTATTGGAACCCATGCTTCCGGACATATTGGTATTATTCATTTGAGCATCTACTCTCTGAATCGAGATAGCTAATACAGTTCCGACACCAATTGATGAGACAATTACTGTTATCAACGCTAATGTAAATATGGTTGAGTTTGTCGTATTTGCAATGTTCATGTAATATCCCTTTCTGTTATTGTAATACATAGCGTATTATTATCTTATCATGACATTCTATCTAAGTCTTGCTTACAACAATACAAGAAAGCCTTTAACGGTTAAAATAAACCCTTTGGAATAACTATCAGTTAGTCCATAGTCTAACTGGCATCAATAATTATAGGTCAATAACAACGATCTCACATTTTTGACTATATGCCCTACGCTAAGCATTGTCTTCAGCAATATCAATATCATTATTTCCATCCTACCACATTATCTGTTGTTAATAATCAAATCACGTTTAACCATTCAAGATTTACTTTAATCATTAAAGGCAATGGCTTTATAGCATATTTGAACGTAATATATAATGATGAACCATATGAAGTCTAATATTACAAAGGTGAAGATTAGAATATCTATTGTTGCTGCTATCATATCAGTAACCATACTGTCAGGAGCACTAGCGTCTGCCTCACTTCTCTCACTTACATGGTCTTTCTATACTTTTGCACAAACTCAGGGTGGGAATGCAGCCCTATCGTTATCTAATTTAATCAAACAAGGTCAACCTCATCAAGGAAGAACTTCAGCACCTATTACTGTAATTGACTTTAGTGACTTTCAATGCCCTCTGTGTGATAGGTTTGTAAAATCAACAGAACCACAGATAAATTCAACTTACGTCCAAACAGGCAAAGTTGCACTTGTATTTGAACACCTACCTAATCGTGGCTTTGATTCTGCCCCTGCTGCCATAGCAGCTCAATGCACTACTGATCAGGGAAAGTTCTGGCAATATCATAGCTTATTGTATAAAAACCAAGGACCCATTGATTCTGGATGGGCTAGCAAGGACAATCTAAAGAAACTTGCGTCTCAAATCCCAGGATTAGATACACAGAAGTTTAATTCATGCTTTGATAGCCAAAAATACAAACCTCTTGTAGAAAGTGACCTTGCTCTGGCACACTCTCTTGGATTTACACAAACACCTTCCTTTATAATAGTGAAAAGTGATGGCTCAAACGCTCAGAAACTAGAAGGACCGCAACCATTTCCAGAATTTAAGGCATTGATAGATAAAGAACTTGGAGCATAAGAAACAAAAAAATGAACTAATAATTAGGAATTGTAAAAATGTTTAATATCAATAAAAAGCGTGAATTAATAACAAGTTTAAAGACAACAATACCACTTGCATTAAAGATGGTATTTCCAAATCCTGTCTATATTGCGATAGCGGCTAGTGTATTTACAACATTTTGGATTGTTTTTAATGTTTTTGACCAGCTTCTATTTTTTTCACCTATCTTTACTTTTTATTTACCAGACGATGCAGTCGCAGGATTCGTTATAACAAACATAACTTCAGTGTTGATGGGAATATTGGTTGCCATGAATGTATATGTGATTAGAAATTCAAAGCTAAAGTTAGATAGGTCCTTATTCTCGGGTTCAATTCTAGGCATTGCTTCTAGTGCTTGTGCTAGCTGTTCTTCAATCGGGTTTCTAATAATATCTACATTCGGAGGATTTGGCATATTTGCAACAGACTTTCTCACGAATTATCAAACTCCATTAAGACTGGTATCAATAGCGATACTCTTGTGGGCATTATATTCTGTGCATAGTAAGATTACAAAACCTTGCATTAACACATTCTCAAATAACAACAAAAGACAAGAAAAAACGACAGCTAGTCCAAGATGATACTTTTCGTTCATTTTAGTTGCAGTTTGACATTCTAGTATCCCTGAACCCTATTCTTCAATATTGCTTCTATTGCAAAATCCGTCGATAGTGCGTGTCGTTAGTGCGTGTTCGCATCTTTTTTCCCTAGGATTTCGAATATCTATTTCGACCCCTAGACCATAACTTAGTTATCAATTAACCCAGTCAGAACTTTCAGCAATTCACCTCCTCGCCTAGCATGTCATATAACGTGTTTGGAGCTCTAATCTAAGTCGTTCTTTTTTTGAGGTTGCTTTATTGACAACAGAACCTCGCCTCGATAAGACAGTGTTTTTGCCTCCGCTATTGGGATCTTCTTTTCGCCATATGCATCTTCTCTCATGATACAAATAGTCGAAATTGGATTCATACCACTACCACTGCCATCTATGACAAAAATGTCCTAATACGATGAGCATATTTTGAACGATAGTAGCAATATTTCATGTCTGACTTTGGAAATAGATCCTCTACAGCAATATTTTTATATCTTTTAAAGTTTAAAGCCATAGGTGCAAAAAAATTGAAAGGTGAATATATTCCGGAAAGGAACTTTATTGCTGGAAGAAGCAGATATTGTACATCTTATTAGAGACAAAGTAGGCTTAGAGAATTTTCTGTGTGAAGTCCTAAAAACGGTTGAAGAAGGTTTTAAACAATTTGCTACTAAACAAATAACCGTACCCCCTAGGCAGGAATTCTACTTTAATAAGGGCACCATGGAATCTATGCCTGCTTCGGATAGAGATTATTTTAGCTGTAAAATCGTCAACACGCATCTAGAAAATCCATCCAGATTTAATATACCAACGATAATTGCAAGCGGTCTTCTTGTGGATGGTCGAACAGGCTTTCCTATAATGATTACGGAGTCCACAATTCTAACTGCAATCAGAACAGGAATAGCCTCCGCTATTGCCACAAAGTATCTAGCAAAGAAAGGTAGCAGCATAATTGGAATCATAGGAAATGGGGCACAAGCGTTGCCTCAACTACATTCTATATCTCTTGTCAGGAATATTAGAGGAGTATATGCCTATGATACAGACTTTGATTCGTCAAAATCATTTATGCGAACTGCTGGAAGGATATTCAACAATCTGGATATAACCATTGCCTCAAATTCTGAGTCTGTCTGCTCTGATTCAGACATTCTTGTTACTGTGACGTGTAAAGAGAAGAACACATCTCCTATAGTGTATGACAAGTGGATTCGGGATGGAATCCACATTAATGCTGTAGGTGGAGACTCGCCTAACAAAATAGAACTAGAAAAATCGCTGTTAGAAAGAGCAAAAGTTGTAGTAGATTTCATGGATCAGGCGGTCTATGAAGGGGAGTCACAGCAAATATCTACTGACAAGATTTTTGGGGATCTATCCGAAATAGTTACAAACAGAAAAGTTGGTAGGATTAATGACAATGAGGTCACTATATTTGATTCCGTCGGATTTGCAATGGAAGATCTACAAGTGTATAAATTGGTTTTTGATTTGGCAATTAAAGAAAGAGTCGGAAAGCGAGTAAATATCGCATCTAGACCAAAGTTCAGTAAGAACATATATGAGTCTTATTTTTTATGACTATCATTATTTGTCATTTCAGAAATAGATTTATCTACATTCTAAACAAATTAATTTTTTAGATAGTCAAAGAATACACCAGGAATCTATTATTAATATTTATGTTGGAATGATAGAATATTGCTTTAGAAAAAGAGCATATAAAATCCTCAGAGGTATCTTGACGATCCGTCAAGATAAATGCCATAAAGTATTTAAAATATTATTTTGAATTAATTTTGATTATTAAAATTGAATGTTAATGTTAATGAACTGCAACTAACTAAGCAACAATATCTCAAAGACACGATTGAACACATTGACATAAAGAAACACGATCCACGTCCTATTTTGGAAGGCATGAGTCGTATGGCGTTCCAAGCACGGAACCTTCACAGAGCGTGCATTGTTTACGAAAAAATGCTAAAAGACAAAGACAGTACAAATATACTCTGTCTATCAGGATCGCTCGTCAGTGCAGGCCTTAAACAAGTAATCATTGATATGATCTTGAATAACATGGTAGATGTGATTGTGTCTACTTGGTGCTAATATAGTTGATCAGGATTTTTATGAGGCGCTAGGGTTTAAGCATTATATAGGAAGTCCATTTGTCGACGACAACCTCTTGCGTACTATACACATAGACAGAATCTATGACACTTTTATCGATGAAGATCAATTGCGTATATGCGATAACACCATCGCAGAGATTGCAAATTCATTAACTCCTCCTCGTCCCTACTCTTCTCGTGAATTTGTCATGGAGATGGGTAGGTACCTTGCAGAAAAAGAAGGTTTACCAAAATGCGATTCGATAGTGTTGTCAGCTTATAATAAGGATGTACCTATTTTCGTCCCTGCATTTTCTGATTCTAGTGCCGGATTTGGGTTGATTAAACATCAATATGATAAAGATAATACTAGTGCAACTACTGCCCCTATCTCTATTGACTCTGCAAAAGACTTTCTTGAACTAACCAAGATAAAAATTGCAAGTAATGAGACGGGAATTCTAATTATAGGAGGAGGCGTACCTAAGAACTTTACACAAGACATAGTAGTTGCAGCAGATATACTTGGACATACTGTCCCTATGCACAAATATGCTGTCCAGCTTACAGTCGCTGATGAACGTGACGGTGCACTTTCTGGTTCCACAATAAAGGAAGCTTGTAGTTGGGGCAAAGCCCATAACACTTATGAACAGATGGTTTATGGAGAAGCTACGATAACATTTCCATTGCTAGTAGGATATGCATATCATAATCGAAGCTGGGTTGAAAGAGAAGAACGACGGCTAAGTAACATATTTGAATGACTTCAAATTAACAGCACTTTCGGGGTAATCTACGTTGGACTCCAATCAGAAAAGAGAGAGAATTAATGAGGAAATACTCGATTACTCGTTTAAAGTAAAGTACGTGTTTAAAACAGAAATCGCAACAGATAAAATTGAAAATCGCAGTATAATATAATATATTCTGGCTTCAAATATTCCAAGATCAGGCCAAATGGCGTCAGGCTTACAAAGCGCTAGTGTACTCGAGGCGTCTCAAAAAACGTTTTAATATGCATAGAGCGAGTTTCCACCAATCACAACCATAAGCAAAGAAGATACTGCAAAAATTGCATATCCTATTACAAATACTTTCTCTTTACCAATTCTGTCTGCTAATAGACCGGCTGGATAGCTAACAATGGTATATGCAACATTGATTACCGCATATACTAGTGGAATTACATTTTTGCCTACTCCAAGACCGGTTGCTTTTAGAAGAACAAATGAATAATTGAAAGCACCAAAACTAAACGTACCTGAAATAACGAGGAGAAGAACAAAGGGCCTGTTTTGTCTTAAGACATTACCTACATTTGAAAGCATTGTTGTGTTTATGCGGCTTTTTGCTGCTACTTCTTTTACGATAAATATAAGAACGACAACCGCAATTGCACTAGGAATCAAGGATACAATGAATATTCCACGAATATCTATTACCTGAAGCAGTGCAAACGCTGTCATAGGACCAATTATCGCGCCAGCTTGATCCATTGTTCTATGTATACCAAAAGCTTTTCCGGAACTGGATTCGGGAATAGAATCAGCTATCAAGGCATCACGGGGTGCGGTTCTCAACCCCTTTCCTGTCCTATCAATTGCTCTAACAATGAAAGCATCGAACCAACCGGTCGCTATTGCAAAAAACGGTTTGCTGATTGTTGATAGGCCGTAGCCAGTAAGAACAAAGATCTTCCTCTTTCCTAATTTATCTGACAGCGATCCAGAAACCATTCTGAAAGCATAGCTTATAAGTTCAGCTGACCCTTCAATACCACCAAGGATTTCCCTTGACGCTCCAAGATTGGTAACTATGAATAGAGGTAATATTCCTAAGATCATTTCTGTTGAAAAGTCGGTAAAGAAACTTACAATACCCAATGCAATGACATTGCGCATCCCAGATGCTTTGTTATTGCTGCTATGTGAATCAAAATTGTCTTTTGCAGTCATAATCTGTGTTCCTTTTTTATTTATTTATTGAGTATGACGATTATTAGACAATTATGATAACACATAAATGTTCTTACCATATTTGACTGCAATTCAACGCACGACTAAGGAACGTAAAACGAAGTTAGAATTAGAAAAAAGCTATGCGATATGTCGTTTTTCAATAGTTGGAGCTTTGCATAGATTGTTCATAATATAAAGGATAGAAGATAACCTTAGACAAGGTTCATCCTAGGATTATAGGCGAACATGCTTCTGTATCATGTGTTACTGAGGTCGCAAAGTTAGTAGCCCTAGAACAGCAGCTATCCCCTTTATAATAGAAATGATTGGTCCTACCATCATAGCTAAAATACCAAAAGGATTTGTGGTCGGATATGAATTAGACTTGTTGATATTAGCAATATCTGCTGGCCACATCTTAACATGTCCATGTAAGATATCTATAGAATGGGATATATTAAAACGAGAAACATTTCCCAAGGGCAGACAAATTGTTACGAGAAATAAGAAGGCTTTAGAGGAAAATCCAATTTAGAGTTCAAATCAGAGTGAAATAAATCACAATGTATTGGTCGGGTTCCATGCTCGTATTGAGAAAATCGATCAGTTCTAGTCTTTTCCGCGTCATCCAAGGATTAACGTGAAATAAGTGGAATGGACAGTTAGCAGTGATTTGTGCAGTTAAGCTTACATTATGCATAAATACGAATACATCATTACAGATTTCAATGACAATGACAAGGTCGAGTTCATTATCTTTAATCCTATTTGCGACAATAGCAGCTATGATAACAGCAGTCACATTATCTATGAATCAAATTCCAGATCACGTGTCTGCACAAAATAATTCTTCAATTGCATCAACAACGACTACACAACCTAGCACAATGGTGAAGGTGCAAGCGGGTGGAGGAAACACTACTCTCCCATTTAGTGTTTTCAATCCAAAGCAAGTAGAAATTAAAAATGGAGAAAGTATATCCTGGTATAATCCATCAAAGGTAGGAGAACCACACACTGTTACATTTGCTTTTGATAATAATACGAGGCCAGGGCTAAGTACACCATTTGTCGTCAAGAATTCCTCTAGCTTCATCGCCATACCTCACGGTTCCAATAGTGAACCTGTGATATTGCCAAACCCTCAAAATCCATCCATGACTATGATATTAGCATCAAACGCAAGGGCATCCAATCCAGTAGTCTTAGATTCAGCTGGCAACGTAACACATCTAAAACCTGATGCAACATACACAGTGAAAGGTACTGAGAAATACATTAATTCTGGGCTCTTGTTTCCAAAAGGTAAGGGACCGCCTAATGGCATCACGTCCTTTACACTAACTTTTGAAAAGGCAGGCGTATACAATTACTATTGTATACTACACCCATGGATGAAAGGAAAAGTTGTAGTGAAATAGAGCGTTAGTAGAGACCAACGACTAATCATGTTTGCTTTAGTTAACGGTGAAATCCGACATCACTCGTTGCCATTGCCACGGGATAAGTTCTGGATAAGGTTGGCATTCACCATTAGTTGTTTTGTTTATCTTTTCCGTATATATCACAACGTAATTAAGTAGTTTTTTTTATTTTGTTATAGGTTTTTAAAAAGAATTATTTTCTTTGCAGTGTTAATGGTGAGACAAGATAAAATGGTAAGGTTCGTTTTTGTGGTAGTATTGCTTGCTACTCTAGTCGCAGCTAATTCTATTTCCTTTACCCACAGTGTAACAGCAGCAACAACAAAAACAACTGTAGACGCTCAAGTACAGGTGGGAGGAGGTACTTTGAGCAATCCCTTCTTTGGATATACGCCACAAAACGTGGAAATTAAGGATGGAGAGACCGTTGTCTGGTATGTTCGACCTTTAGTCGCAGCGGAACCACACACAGTAACGTTTGTATTTGATAATAAGACTATGATACTTGGTTTTGTAGCCAGTAATCAAAGAGTATTTAATCCAGCAATAGTTGAATCGGACGATGTCACAATAATTTATCCGCCAAATGCAAGCCTTACGATAACCGGTACTGAAAAGTATGTTAATTCAGGCTGGATGTTTCCAGCGGGGCCGCTTCCTGGAAGTTCAAGTACATTTAGCGTAACATTTCAAAAAGCAGGTACATACAATTATTTATGCCTACTTCATCCCTGGATGGTTGGAAAAGTAGTGGTAAGTTAACAAACTGTTAATTCCTCTTCAGTGGGGACATTCTCCGTTATACGTAACAGATGATTGATAGGCCTTCTCATTCTATATCAAAAGTAATTGTAAACGAAGATATGGATGGCGAACCAGATATTAGTATTAGAAAGACTGCATTTACCGGCTGCAAAGGATGTCCATTCGGAAGAGACGATGTTTTCCTAGTGAAGAAACTTGGATATGAAGGATGGAAACAACTAAAGGATACAGGTACAAGATGGATAGCTGAAATAGTGTTTTCTTCAATCAAAAGTGTACCAGGTCAAGACCTGTTTTCGAAATTCTCTGCACAGAAAGTAGAAGCAGGACTAAAACTGATGCTATACAACAAATTCATCAGCTTGTAACTAACATCTAAAAAGAGTACAGAACCAAATGTCAACACTTCTGGTATGGAATTAAGCTACAGTCTATTTATCTTCATATGAAGAGACCGGTTCTGCGCCATTATGTGTGATCAGGTCTCGGATGCTCGCTAACTGATCGAACCACTTGCATGATATCACAAAATCAGCTAACTCAGAGCCGAACATTGACCGGTTATCACCAGAATTTACCGGTATTACTGGTTTAGTTAACACACCTGCTCCTATCAAACTTGCAGACCTCAAAGGAAAAGTAGTACTAGTTCATTTCTGGACTTGCACATGCATCAACTGTATACACA
>QHBN01000260.1:167-6463 GCA_003176995.1 Candidatus Nitrosopolaris wilkensis | reverse complement strand
GCCTTGCGCAAATAATAAATTGTTTCTCGCGCGGTGCTGCCGGTCTGGATCGTGCCTTGCACAGATGCTATTTTCTTATTGCGAACTAGGTCTTGGATAATAAATTTGAGACTTCCCCGTGCTGAGTAACTTGTTTTTACTGACCTGTTCAGAGAAATCGATCATATGATCCGCGTCATCGTACCGATCCTTTATTATTCCCTCTGCCATCTCGAATTTTTTCCAGAAATTTTGATATTTAATGCTGAAACCGAGTGTCATGGGACGGGTATAGTCTGGCTCTGCATAAGCAGTATCAATCTGTTGTCCTATTTTACACCCTAAAAAGTCAGCTTGTTCTCTTCCAATATTTTTTCTGATTTCATATATACTTTTGTTGTTGAATAATGAAGTGACATGTGACTCTCTAATGAATTCAAACGGATCCATAAGTATTCCCTCACGTGGCAAATTTGTCAATACCTCTTCGACCGCTCCTTTACGCAATGCAATCAGCGCACCTGCTCTTATGTCGTTGAACTTCATGTCTTTTAGTGATGTGTGTAGAGAATTTTCCGAAGCGATAATGCTTAATGTTTTGCTTTTGTTAGAGGCAATAACAAGTGGTTTGAAACCACTACTGTTCCTAAAGGCATAGATGTCATCATCGACTTTAAATATCAAATTTCCACGGAGGTGCCTGTCCAAGAATTCTGCAGCTCTTTCAGGCTGTCGTCGTTCGATTAGCAATTTTGTGAAGATCTGATAAATCTTATACAGAGAATCAGAGTCTTTTGCAGCTCCAATCAGCGGGTGTAGGTGAAGCTTTTCTGTGTCAACAAAAAAACCGTCAAGAACTACGTGGATTGTGTGCATGCTATGAAATTGTGGCGATCTTTTTGATAGATATCCGATTGCGTTCTTACCGATCAATTTCTCTTTTCGCGCAAGTAACGATATCTTATCATCAGATGGTAAATACCCTTCTCCGCTTATAGCTTTCTTTGCTACTACTATTTTCCAGTATGCTTTTCCCCTATGTTGAAGCATCCGCATACAATGCGACAGGAGATAGACAATGTTGTTGCTTACTGTTACATTAGTAGTGTTAATAGCAACAATTCCGGCCAATATTGGATCCCAGCTGAAATCTGACCGAAGTTATTTAAATCTCTGTTTCTTATCGTCTGTTACGTGCAGTTTGAAAGACATTAATTCAATAAGTACGGTAGAGAGTTGAAAGACATTAATTCGGGTTAATAGAAATTTATGTACCTCATGCTCATTGGTCTTATAGGCAAAGCCAATGTTGGCAAGTCTACATTCTTCAATGCGGCGACCGAACTCGAAGTGCAAACAGCTAATTACCCTTTTACTACCATCAACTCCAATGTGGGGATGACTCATACAAGAGTAAAATGTGTATGCAAGGAGTTTGAAGTTCGGGACAATCCAATCCATTCTATATGTATAGAAGGTACTCGATTTATACCCGTAAGATTGATCGATGTTCCTGGCCTTGTAGAAGGCGCACATCAAGGCAAGGGACTTGGCAACAGGTTTCTCGACGACGCCCGTCAAGCAGACGCGTTAATTCACGTGATCGACGCTTCAGCATCGACAGACAAAGAAGGAAAGCCCGTATTGGCTGGGACTGCAGATCCATTATCTGATATTAAATTCGTTGAAGAGGAATTTGATTATTGGCTTCTCTCTATTGTAGGAAGAGAATGGACGAAGGTACTCAGAGAGGCAGAGAATCAGGTACAAAAATTGGGGCAACTTCTTGCTAAAAGATTGTCAGGACTAGCCATCAAAGAAAGATCTGTTTTTGATGTTCTAAATGAAACAGGACTTTACAATAGGAAACCAGTGGATTGGACACAACAAGATCTTCTAGAGTTTTGCCAGAAGATCAGGTTAAGAAGCAAACCGGTCATAATTGCTGCAAACAAGGCTGACTTGCAATCTGCTAATAAAGTCATTACAGAGATCAAAAGCAATAGACCGGAGGTTATTGCTTGTTCTGCCGAAGCCGAATCATTACTAAGGAGAGCTGCAAAACGTGGCGTCCTGAATTACCTTCCTGGGGATAATTCATTCGAAATAAAATACGGCAATTCCTTAAGTGAGGCCCAGAAAAAAGCGTTAGATCTTGTGAAGTCTCTGCTTGGCAGATACGGATCCACCGGCGTACAAGAGGCCATAAATCATGTGTGCTTTAGGCTATTGAAATTCATTGTCGTTTATCCTGTAGAAGATGAAGTAAGGCTAACAGACAAGAAAGGAAACGTGCTCCCAGATGCACGGCTCGTTCCGCAAGATTCTACTACAAAGGATTTGGCCCGCCTCATTCACGAAGATCTAGCAAAGGGTTTTCTATTCGCGATAGATGTTAGGACCAAGCACAGACTCGGAGCTGAGCACAAGCTAAAAAACAACGATATCATCAAGATAGTATCTGCATCAAGCAGGGGATAGAACTAGCAAGGATATGCTCTGCCTTGGAATTGAAAGCACAGCCCATACTTTTGGGTGTTCGATTATAGAATCCTCTTATTCTGATAGTATGCTGAGAGGTCGAATAGTTTCAGACTCGCGTGATGTTTACAAACCCCCAGAGGGCTCAGGGATTCACCCCAGAGATGCATCGAGACATCATTGTCAAATTTCGGACAAGGTTTTCAGAAATTCGTTAACAGCGGCCAAGCTCTCAATCAAAGACATAGATGTCATTTCGTATTCAGCTGGTCCTGGTCTTGGGCCTTGCCTGAGGGTTGGAGCGGTAATTGCGAGGACCCTTGCTGCCTTTCATGACAAGCCTCTTGTTCCAGTGAATCATGCGGTTGGCCATGTAGAACTTGGTGCGATGCTTACTGGCGCTGGCGATCCACTGGTTTTGTTGGTTTCCGGTGGACATACCATGATATTGGCTTTTTCGGAACATAGATGGAGAATCTTTGGCGAGACGCTTGATATCACAATTGGGCAATTGTTGGACCAGTTTGGAAGACATATAGGGTTCTCGTCACCATGCGGTGACAGGATTGAACAGCTGGCTTCCCAATCGTCAGGTGACTATCAGTCCTTACCGTATGTGGTAAAAGGAAATGATGTCTCATTTTCCGGTTTGCTTACCGCAGCTATTCGTGCTGTGTCAGATAAAGGCAACGAGCTCGCCTGCGGAGATGTCTCTTACTCTTTGCAAGAGACGGCCTTTTCCATGATTACTGAAGCAGTTGAGCGAGCGCTTTCGTTTACATCAAAAAGACAATTTTTGGTTGTAGGAGGAGTAGCAGCGAATAAAAGATTAGCAGGAATGCTCAAAACTGCGTGTAAAAGACAATCCAGCAAATTCTATCTCTGCCCGGCCGAATTTGCTGGAGATAACGGAGCACAGATCGCCTGGGTTGGAATGCTCCAATATATGGCTACGAGAAAAACTATTGAAATTGAAGAGGCATTGGTATATCAATCATGGCGCATCGACGAGGTAGAGGTCACTTGGAATAGATGATCAGATGAAACTCTTATGAGCTTTTATCTGTTCCTCGATAGCCTTCGCCCACTTGCGATTGCTATAGACGCCAAACTTGTATACAACACCATTCGTAACAAGAACAAGCTTGGTTGCAATGAATCCTTCAGTTTTTACTGACGTTATATTGTCGAGAGGAATATCCAGCGCGGCTTCTTCAGTTTTTTTTGAGAGGGTCAACAAGGTTCCCTTTGTCGTCTCAAATATGAGACGTTGGTTAGTTAGCATTAGTATCCCGTTCTTCAAATTATCTTCTGCACAGTCCTCATCAAGAATTCTCTTCTCGCCAGCTCTAGGCTCAACAGGACTCATGTTTTTATGCTCTATGCCCTCGCTATATTACTATTGCAGCATCTAGAAAAAAGACTTTAATCAAAAAGGGTGCAGAGGCTAACATTTACATCACGAATTGGTACGGAAAAAAAGCTATAACGAAACTTAGAGCGGTAAAGCCGTACCGCCATGAATCCCTTGATAAAGAAATCCGCAGGCGCCGAACCTTTCACGAAGCCCATATGCTCTCAGTCGCAAAGACCGCTGGAGTCTTCTCTCCATTTGTATATTTCATAGACCCGGCGGCATGTGAAATAGTAATGGAGTTCATATCAGGTAAAAATGCTAAAGACATAATGAACGCTGGCCTGTCAAGACAGATGGGAAGATACGCAGGATTGCTTCATTCGAAGAACATTGTGCATGGAGATCTGACCACCTCCAATTTTATCGTCGGAAACAGATTAGTTCTCGTCGATTTTGGATTATCCTTTTACTCAGAACGACTTGAAGACAAAGCCGTAGATGTAAGGTTGATAAAGGAAATTTATAGCAGCGCGCACTTTGCCTTGTTTGAACCTCTTTTCGAAAACTTCTTGGCTGGTTATTCGGATATAATGAGTGAAAGGGGAACGAGAAAGGTCTTGGAAAAAGTCTTGGATATTGAGGGACGTGGCAGATATGCGCCTCACGTAGACGAGCCGAAGAAATTTATCTAAACGAAAGACCACACCTATTTTGTATCAGGATTCGATTAGTCTGTCTAGATTCGCGAATTCCAATCAGAAATAGTGCCTCCGATTCTCATTTATGGCTTCTTGCAACTTTGCAATCCCTTTCTCCTGATCAGACGAGGCGTGTAATTTGCCGAGAGATTCCTTCTCGAGATGCTGCTTCCTATCTTCGTCAGTGGTAAAAATAGCCCCGCATACAAAACATTGAAAATCCGATGCGATAGTTGGTATGCTTATTTTGACGTGACTACGATTATCTTCTGTTGACAATATATAGGGTACGGCTCATTGGATATAAATTTTTATCACCTGTCCGCCACCTCTGATTTCAATTAGGTATACATCATGAAATTATCACTTTGAACTTTTTATTTCGGTTTTAGTATTTGTAAAATAATGTGTTCGCTATATTTCCTGAGCACCAGTACCAATAAGTACATTGAAATCCATTCGATCCTGCATAAGTACAAAATAGACTTTAAATTTTTGAATATGAAGTTAAAGGAAATTCAAGGAGAGTCGCTTAGCCAAATTGCTGTAGAAAAATCCAAAGATGCCTTTAAATTAATATCCAAACCAGTTATTGTTGAGGACGACGGGCTTTTAATCCATGGATTAAATGGTTTCCCAGGCTCCTATTCGTCTTTTGTCTTTAAAACTATTGGCAGTAGTGGAATTCTAAAACTGCTGTCCCATTCAAAAGATAGATCGGCCTCTTTTGTCTCAGTTTTTGTGTACAATGACGGGAATAATCTACGAAGTTTTCTCGGTAAAACCGACGGAAAGATCTCTCCCAAAGTTGCCGGTCCAGGCTGGGGCTACGATCCGATTTTCATCCCGACTGGATCTGAATTGAGTTTTGGACAGTTAAAGGACAATAAAATTAGACTTTCTCACCGAACAAAAGCAGTTACTGCCTTTGCAAAATGGTACAGTCGTAGCTAACTTGGAGTCAGAATGCATCAGCGTGGCCCTCATAATGAAGATTCGAAGTGGCAAGATGCGGTACGTCTACAACAGTATCGACGCGAGTGGTCTCTCGCTCGCTGTCTCCTACCAATCTACACTAGATGCCGACGTTGTTATTTCTAGTGCAGTGATCCGTGTGACCCGCTGTCATATTTTACGGATGCAGACGCTTAACAAAAACGTTTACCCTGCCGCTATCGCTTACGCCGTGACTAGCAGTGACAGTGAGTGGAACGCAGGTGTAATATCAGAAGCAACGTTAGGAGCAGTAAAACTCCCATAGCGGCGTACTGGCTCCGCAGGAGGGCTGCCACTGAATTGCGTCTGGGTCCTTGCTCAAGCTACCAACTAAAACGACGCTGGAATTAGCAATTACGACTTGGTCATTCCCTACATTTGGCGAGAGTGGTAATCTTGTCTCCATTATTTGCCTGTAGAGTAAGCCGAGAATTTATTGGGAAGTCAATGGTGGTGGTATCGGTGGAGTCAAAGGTGGTGGTATCGGTGCAGTCAAAGGTGGTGGTATCGGTGCAGTCAAAGGCCGAGGACCTGTTGCATTGTGGGTAGGAATGCTAACAATGTTCGAACCCTTATTCTGGCTAAAGGGCGGGATATTTACACTGACAGAAGGTGACTTCATTACCTGAGTCCGAATCGGAGCTTTAAATGTGGAACCCGGTTTGTCGAGGATGTTTACGGTGTCGGTCCCTGTCTGTCCCAAGTTGCCGGTAACGGTCAGTTGAAACCGCAGGAGCGTATCAGCAGAGACGATAGGAGCAGTAAACTCCCATACCGGTGTGTTC
>QHBN01000260.1:0-153 GCA_003176995.1 Candidatus Nitrosopolaris wilkensis | reverse complement strand
AGTAATTTTAGCGTTGGTCGGCATCTGATTCCAGGAATATGATAGAATTATGCCACTAGGCGCTCTGCTACCTGAGCCATTGAGAATCACCATTGATCCCGCAGTAACAACTTGAGCGGGCCCAGCGTTGGCAATGGGTGGAAGTTGTAAAGA
>QHBN01000259.1 GCA_003176995.1 Candidatus Nitrosopolaris wilkensis | reverse complement strand
GATACTTACAATAACAATAACAATAACAATAACAACTACAAGGATTCTTACAATAACAATCGTCATGGATTAGATGTTCAGGACAAGAGCTTCATAAAGGACATCAAGATAACAGATGTTGATAGAAGTAACCCACACCTTTTAAAGGTGACACTAGAACGTACGCATAACGATAATGGAAATATTCCTAAGTATATTTCAGTTGTAGCGGTTGGTAAGAATGATCAAACCGTTGCAGGCAGCACAACTTTGAAAGGAGATGATATTAATAATAGTTTAACAATTAACGTGATACTAAAGAATAAGAATAACAAGAATGGTCACTTAGATGCGAGTGGAGATGTGACTGTCTGGGTAGTACCGGCAACAATCTCGAATTGATGATAACTTGAGAAAGACAAATTAAAAAAGTCAAACTCTAGACGGTTAAATGACAAAGACTCAATTCGATCGACATTGGTGTGTAGACACGAGCCATTGATGAACAGCCTAACGAGAAATGGTTGGAATGAATAACTTAAAACCTACGGTTGTCTTGCTGTAATTAAAGAGTATTGGATTTTTCGATAATTGTAGATACATTTGAGCAGATGGAGCGAACTTCCAGTAGACTTGCTCTTACAGATTACCTTGTTTCGCTTTTGAGAAAAACGCCCACCGACATTATTGATCGAGTAATATACCTTATCCAGGGCAAGCTCCACCCTGACTATGAAGGTGTCGAACTTGGCTTGGCAGAAAAAATGGCTATCCGTGCAATTTCTCTTTGTACAGGATTAGATGTTGAGTCTATAGAACAAATTTATCGCAAAACGGGAGATCTTGGCGATACGGCTGGGGAAGTAATGAACTCAAAAAACCAAACAACGTTGTTTGCTGAGAAAATGACTGTTGAAAGAGTATATTTGACTCTAGATAAGATAGCACATTCTGCTGGCACGGGCTCACAGGATGCCAAGCTGCGGCTTGTAAGTAGCCTTTTAAGTGATGCGATTTCGCGTGAGAGCCGATACATAATGAAATTTATAATGGGAACCTTACGGCTAGGTATTGCCGATTATACGGTGATCGATGCATTAGCTTTAGCATTTACACGTGACAAGTCCAATAGACAAATACTAGAAAATGCCTATAATGTTTCAAGTGACCTTGGAACAGTAGCCAAACTACTTGCTTTAAAAGGTCTCGAATCCCTGAGATTACTCGAAATTACATTATACAAACCAGTCAGACCAATGCTGGCAGAACGGGTAAGGAGTGCCGAAGAAGCGATGGTAAGAATGAAGGGCCAGTCTCTAGCAGCAGAGTACAAATTGGATGGAGAAAGAATTCAAGTCCATAAAGGAAAAGAGAAGGTGGAGCTATTTTCAAGAAGGTTAGAAAAAATCACTCACCATTATCCCGATGTTGCTGAAGCAATCCAAAAATTAATCAAGACCAATGAAACGATATTAGAAGCTGAGGTCGTAGCTATTAATGCTCAAACAGACGAATTCCTTCCTTTTCAAGAACTGATGCATCGCAGACGAAAATATGGAATCAAAGAAGCAATAGAAGAGTATCCTGTAGTCATAAATATTTTTGACGTATTATATATCGATGGAGAGGACAAGACTTCTTTACCGTACCTTCAACGACGTAAACTAATTGAAAAAACCACAAAAGGATTAAAGAACGAAAAAGTTAGACTGATTCCCCAAGCAATTGTAAAAAAAACGGAGGATCTTGAGAAACTTATGGCTGTTGCCATAGAGAATGGCTGTGAAGGCCTTATGATAAAGCAGCTCACAAGCTCGTACAGGGCAGGGGCAAGAGGGTTTGCCTGGATTAAGTTAAAACGTGAGTATCGAAGCGACCTTGCTGACACCCTGGATTTGGTTATAGTTGGTGCACTCTATGGTAGAGGACGTAGAGTTGGAAAATATGGTGCCCTTTTGTTGGCGGCATATGATTCTAAGGCGGATATGTTTAAAAGTACTTGTAAAGTAGGGACAGGTTTTACTGACCTGCATCTCGAGCATTTTTACAAAAATCTAGAAGACACCCGAATCACTCACAGACATCCTAGAGTGGACACCGGAATGCAAATGGATCTATGGTTTGAGCCAAAAATAGTAATCGAGGTTAGTGCGTCTGAAATAACTCTTAGTCCTTCACATACTGCAGGCATCAATTCAATAAGGGAAAATTATGGCCTTGCACTCAGGTTTCCGAAATTTACCGGCAAGATGAGAGTCGACAAAAATCCGGAGGACGCTACTGAAGTAGAGGAATTAATCTCAATGTACAAACGACAGATGAGATCAATAAAGAATACAAGAGCTCTCGCGAAATCCTAATTATATCTTACGAAGTCATCTATAATTGAATAAAGGCAAATAAGTCGCGGTAAAAAATGATTTGGTTAAGCAAATTCCATTCTGTGGAGGAAGATACTATATCACTATTCAACCAGCAATGCTATTTGCCTCTAAACTTTCTCCACAGTTACAACCGTTTTCCACAATTTCCAGCTGTTCTACGTACCCGAAGGCACCGGCATAAAATATCAACATATCGAGATGTTGATCATGACGTCGCCTGCTAGACAAAGAGCCTATGACATATATCAGCAAATACACGTAAAAATAGGGCGAAGTTCATTGCCTTGCAGCAACCAACTTCATATAGTTTGTTCTTGTACACTAGATTGCTTACAGTAACAGTACCCTCCCGGGAGGGCGGTAAGCATCATTTTAGTACATTTTTACAAAAAGTTTTAAAAAGAAATGTTTTCTATGAGCATCAGCTCGTCCATTTTAGATGTTATAGAACAATGTACAGAAAGTTGTAATTTACCCTCCCGGGAGGAAGGCCGATAACCCATCAACCACCAATTCAAATTCCCTGACAGGGAATACTTCGATATCCTGTAGCTGGGTTTTATCCCATGAATATTTCTGTATTAAATTTCAATCCGGTGAGACGAAATGTCAATTTGATACTTGAGCACAATAATAAGGAGTGGCTTTTGCGATATCCTGTTATTTCATATACCTTAGAAAGTGTTATTATTTAGCTTGGCTAATTATTGTGTTTAATTATGAAATAACGCTTGTTGAAGACTTGTGATTGATCTGATATTGAAGGTATTCGGATAAATAGATTGTAAAAAATCGTAGGATTAAAGTTCACATAAGAATTATGCTTAAAGCTAATGAGTTCGAGAATTTTCAACAATTCAATAGGTTAGCAATAACCTAGTCGAAGATCCGCAAGAAAGAAGGGTGCGTTTTCTTTTAGAATTCGAAAACCCACATAAATTCGAACAATGCGGTGAACGATTTAGAATGAAAAAATAGAACTTTTATCTCCTGCTTTTTATTTCAAGGTTCACCTTAAACATCGTAAGTATATCTTTTAAATTCTCGTCAGGTGCAAACCTACAAATCGTAATCCAGTTCCTCGTTATTCTTGCTTCTATTTCACAGATAACTTTACTGTCATCTTCGTGTATTTCTGTTCGAACATCATAGCGGTGCCTAAGGGTTTCCTCCAGTTTATGAGCCAGCTCCGGTGGTGCACGTACCAAAATCTTTTGCAAGGATATCTTCTATCCGTCTTAACCATTATGTATTCTTACGTATTATTTTCTCTTTTTCAGAGCTGGATGGGGATACATCTTGGAAGCGGAACCAGTCCTAACCTACTAATCGCGAGAATAAAGTAGCTAAATTACGTCAGCGCTTCAGGACTTTGTTTGCTTTGGTTCGATCTTGTATTATAGTTTCGAATCGGCTCGTCTTTTTTTGTAGATTCTTTGTATGCTCCTCTTGCAAGTTAGATGCAGAATATCTTATTTCGCAACTATGAATTTAGGCAAGTAGAAGGTGTTCCATAATAATATATGAAACACCATGCGGAGAGGGAGAGAGTGTACAAAGCCCTCAAATTTTCAATATAGGTTAGAAACTTTATGAGTACCAATTATGATATGGTTTCTATAATTTTCACATTCTGGAAGAAGGGGGATAGATACCGGCAATGACCGTGTACAAAAATTTAACAGCAAGGGTGGTTTCATAACAAAGTGGAGGATCTGGAGCTTCTGGCGTTGGTGGTATTGTCGGGCTGATAGAAAACTCCATACCCA
>QHBN01000258.1 GCA_003176995.1 Candidatus Nitrosopolaris wilkensis | reverse complement strand
CCCTTTGTCTCTAATGCCGAGAACTGGTGAATGTTTTTTAAAATTCAATCCACAGCAACTTATTAAAGCAGTCTGATTCAATTCACTTTATTCAACCAGTTTGAGGATTATATCTTTGACGAAATAGATCCTCTCTCGATATGAGCTGCGTGGTCATTATTAGATTATTACTAGTTGACGATGGCTAAAACTAAAATATAATCTCTCTTGCTGAAATAGTATTAAGTAGCGGTGAGGTGTTATGTCGATAAGCATTAGTTCTCTGTTATTATGTACTGTTACTTGTGCTTTCTTAATTGCTACGATAGCTACACCCGTACTCCCAAATTTTGCTTATGCACATATAACTGGTGATAGAACCCAGCAATGGATAAACCCACAAGATAACGTGAAAATCCAGTTTACCTATGAACCAGAAAAACCTCTAACTGGAGGTCCTACAGAACTAAAATTCAGCGTACAGAATTTACAAACCGGTCAACATTTGAAAGATCTGTTTGCAAAAGTTACAATAATAAATGGACAGCGTGTTTTCAAATTTAATAACCTGACAGTTTCAGATGGTGATTTTTCTGTAAATTCCACTTTCGGGAATGAGGGTACATATCAAGTGATTCTTAGGATCAATTCAAAGGATTATGCAATCGCATTGGCATCGTTCAGGGTCCTTGTTCCCTTTCAACCACGTGGTACCATCAATCTGAACTATACGGATTCCATTGCTTCTTCCTGCAGCATTAGCAGGAATAATTGGTGTTATAGTGATAGCAACTTTTTCAATAATAGTGAAAAGAGAATATAAAAAAAGACGCAGCTCAGAAGAGTAATAACAATATAGTCTTTTGAAATATCAGGGGAAAATAGCAAGACAAAGAAGGACAAGAAAATGAAAAAAAACTAAAAAGTTAAAAGTGTTTCTTGAATCAACTAAACTTATCATGATCGTTTGATTGTTCGCGTATGAACCTCGCAAACTAAATCTACGGAGTCTTGGTGGTTGAAGACGTTATAACACCCAGAGAATGTCCTAGCTGTTCTGCGAACCATATATTTCCGTGCGAATCTGAGGTCAAAAACTGAACATAGGGATCTGGCTTCGGTATTACTACTTCCCTGCTTGAGCCAGTTTTGGGGTCTATTACTGCAATCTTATTTGTAGTATGTTCAGCTACCCATAGATAACCACTCATATCCATTGCCATTCCGAATGGCAAAGCTTTGGGGTTAAATACAGGGTAGGTCTTAAAGGTGTTAGAAATTATATTAAAAATAGAAACTGTATGATTATCATGCTCAGAAATATAGATATCATCGCTTGCAGACGGCCTGATAAATAACTCAGTAGGAGTATAGTGCGTATTGTTATTATGGTTACTATTATTAGCGGCTAACACAGGGTATTCATTAATTTTGTAGTTTTTTATTGGGTCTATACTCGCTAATTTCCCTATCCCTTCTGCTACCCAGATCATTCCTGATGATTTATCGACTGCAATACCTATCGGCATTGCATTTGTTGTCGGTAGGTTCAATACGGTAAAATGCTTTTCTCGTGTATTAAATCTCAGTAATTCATTAGTATTCGGCGAAGTCAGCCAAACGTTATTTTTTAGGTCGATGGCGATACGTGATATAGTACCATTGGTTGGAATGTTGTATAATTTGGTAGTGTTAGCAGATGGATCATAACGTCCAAGACGTTTCAGCAATGGATCTACATACCAAATATGAGTATTATTATGATCGAAAGCCATGACAGTCACAATACTAGTACCATTAAGTTTATGTTCCATGAATTTGCCTGACTTTAAATTAAATGCTAAAATCCTACTACTATCTATTGCAGTATCTCCTACCCATATTGCGTTTCGGTTCTTATCATAAAGAGGATATAGAGGTATACTGTCATTGTTGTCAGGTATAGTGAATTCTTGAATTTGGAATATTAGCTGGCTCAGTTTAGGGCTTTCAGATAAAGCAAACGCTGAAGTAGGACTGAGCGAGTTAGCCTCATTTGTTGTTAGTACTAAAGAAGGGAACAAGTAATTTTTCACATCATAAAGTGGAATGGAACTTAGAGATAGACTTAAGCCTACAACTACTATGATGATAATAGTAATAATAACGAGGGGAAACGAAAGATCATTAAAAACACTAGTCATTGATACAATGCAAAGCAATATTCCTATGATATTTGACTCTTTCTGCTTTTCGAGTAGGCATTTTGACGCTTCAACTTATGGTCGTTTGGATGCCTTCGTAATTTAGGGAAGAGATCTAAATAGCGTGATTTTACGGCATTCCGAAGCACTATTCGGCATACGTAAGCACATCTGCTGTGTTTCCCTTTACCATATTAAATTAAAATAACCGCATGAAGTTGCATCGTCAAATAACTACAGCTGCAGTCATACTATCCTAGATTTGAATTCAGGATACTCGGTGCATTTGTACGCAATCACAAATTAACTAAATTCTGTTGAGTGTTTACAGCAGGTGTAGGAAAGGGATCAAATATCGTGATACGGCCATGTAAATCGTAGCGTAGTCCAAGGTATAAATCGAAAATATGATCGAACTATTCCCATCTGCAATCTGCTCAAACAGAGTCTGTCCTCTGTGCCTTTACCTTATTGAAACGCTCCTTGAGGCATATATCTTTCTACTTGATTTAATAAGCTATGTGAAATCTTCTTAACTAGGCGCAACAAGATTCACAGTACACTTGTCACTAGTCTTTTTTTATATAAGTTACAATTACAGAGGAGATCAGGCTCAAGACAAGCTCAAAACCGAAAGGCAGTTTCGGCGATATGCTGATAACCTTCGGTAAAAGGTTCTAGGAGAAAAATCACGTTTATGTGTGTCTTGTACATTCGCAAATGTTTTCATGATTAATTCATACCTTGATAAAGATCGAATTTTCTTTGAGGCAACGAGTCAAATGCAATGATCTCGTAGGGCTTACTATAAGATGCACCAAGTGCTGGGTTTGATCAATGTGACGCCCAATTTGACGGTTGTTTTGCCCAATATGACCAATAACAATTTACGTTGGTTGTCGGTCAATTAGTAGTAAGCGAAATGAAACCTGAAATTCAGCAGACTGTGGAGAATACCTTCATACTTTACATGCAAGCAGTGTCCAGAAATGAGATAGCATCCAGGACTGGAATAAGCACACATAAATCCAAATAACTGACTAAGCAGTGAGTAGTAAGGAGGCGTTAAGAGTTTAAAATATTAAATCCAAAGTCATCTCTGGATTACGATTTTGATCATATTCACTATTGCGATAAATGTGAACATTGGTTTGTGTGCAATCAGTCAAAGGCTAATTGCAAACTGTCTTCATCGGTTACCACACACCAAAACCATGTTGCATCTATTAATCAGACAAAAGCATTGCCCAAGCTCAAGCCCAAGTGATCGACAATTGCCTGAATAGTCTTGCCTGAGCAAGATATGCTTTAACCACATTCATGCAACCACCTACATCAAAGTTTATTTAATAACAGACATAATGTTATTTCAAGGTAATTTATAATACCCATATTAAAACTTGATTTATCACAAACACAATATGACTCAACTTTATCCATAGCAAAAAGGCTTTATGAGGAATATTGCCTGGAAAAACCAAGTATAGAATTAGTTGTGTTACGCACTTTACAGATAATCACGGAAGAATATATCTCCAATCCACAATCATTAGTACTGTATTATAAGAAAAGAAAATCAGAAGAAAAGAAACTAAAGTAGTTTTCTTTTCCAGCAATGACAATATTCACAAGAAACAAACATTCGTTCTCTTCTCATTTATTTGGGCTACGCTGATCGTTTCAGCTGAAACTTTATCCTTGTCCTCTTCATGTGCACTGTCAATCATATTTCACATTTCTTCTTGTTGCATTAATTATCATCTTAGCCACATCATTATCAATTCCAAGGGTTTGCGCCAAAGCAGTTGGATGTAAACCTAAAAGTAAATCTAATGTAAAACCATGACTGATTATCAGTTCTTTTAATCCTTCAGGTATATCTAATTGATTTACAAGCGTGGTTGTAGTCTGCCGTTGCTTTATACTCTGTAAAGTGATATTTTTGGCTATCAGTTTGTGTCTTACACTCTGCAATAATTGAATATCTACCCCAGGTTTCATTAGACAAGCAAAATGCGATATGACATATAATTATATTCGTCACATTCTACAGAGTGTTTTATCATGATCTCGCAACAAGCCTCACAGAGCTCAATATGGAACAAATCTCAAGACATAGGAGAATGTGTAAATTGGAACCATTTTTACACTAGTTATATTAATGTACTACAATCTCGGATGAAAAACTAATCATAAAATGATGCAGAGAAGAGATATTATCAAAGCAGCTTTTGTAGAACGATTAAGGTATCTAGATTTAGAATTAAGGCAGACATATGTAATGATCAACATCGGCCAAAGTCCTTTTTACGACGCTCCGTATAGATGGATCTATCCTTGCCGAAAGGTCTTTGGCATAGTCTCTAAATATTATCTTAACCGTTATAGAACTCCAACCTCTCATTGTTAATATTGTTATTATTTTCTGATGTTACTAAATTTTGGTAAGCTAAAATACAATGTTGCTCCTTTTTGATCTGTGTTGTTCTCAGCCCAAATTTTACCGCCATGAGCTTCAATGATCTTCTTAGATATGAACAAACCCAGACCCGTGCCTTGAAATGATTTCGACGCAAATTTCTCAAACAACCTTGGCACTATATCGGAATCTATTCCCGAACCACTATCCTTTACACTGACAACGCCAATTGTTTGATTATGTTTGGAGTAGGTACTGCTACTACTTTCTTACTTTTTTAAATTGATGATGATGGAACCTTCTCCGGTAAACTTAATAGCGTTGTCTAAAAGATGAACGATAACTTGCGATATCCGCGCTTTATCTGCCATTACAATAAAACTACTTTTCTTTTGGTCTTCTCTTCCTGCTTTATCCTCATATTTTATTTTCAGTCTTTTACTATCTTCGCCATTAATTTGAATGCCAAAATCTCTGACAATATTTGATATTAGATCACTTACTTCGAAGATCTCGCTATTTAGGCGTAGCGAGTAGCTTTCAATCTTAGTGACGTCTAGTATATCTTCTGTAAGACGCTGTAACCTTTTTGCATTTCTGTCTGTATCAATTCAATATGATTTTCTATCTTTCCTCTCTTAGAAAGAAGAATTTGTGAAAGATCAATGATTGGTTGTACCGGAGTGCGTAGTTCATGAGCTGCAATATTGATAAACTCGTTTTGCATTTTAATGAAGTTTGTGATTGTTCAGACATTTCTGTTTGTTTCCAAAAGATTTCAAAAATAGTAGCATACGAGGAAGCGATGGATTTATTATTTGAGTATGTTGCTTCGCCACCAGCTTGATATGGATCTTCGAGATTGTCATCCCTCAGTTCCCACGTCATTACTTCTCTCCTATCCAACTATCAGAATTGTGATTTTTGTCTCTAAACTTTTATCTGCGATCCTTATGTCCACTGGCGGGACAGCCACCTTTAGATTGTTTGTTGTATCCTCTATACTCTCTCCGTATGGAATCAGTAGCCTTACTCTTGCACCATTACGAATTGCATGTGTGTAAAGCTCAGCTAGCCCCGTATTCACACCTATAGCAAATGTCTTAGAAGTGGCCCAGATCACTAATGCTTCTTCTTTTGTTGATTTTATGATATCTACCGAGCGAGATATTGATAATTTAGTATCTTGAATGATCTCAGTCTTGGATGGTTCGATCCCTTCTTCAATTTCTATAGTTGCTTGCTCCGCAGGAATAGCTAAATTCCAGAGAGTTTCAAATTGGTATTCTTTTGCTTCGACGATTGCTTTAACATCGCTTATTATTGCATGTGATAATTGGTTGTTATCTGAAATTGCATGGTCAAGGTATTGCATTCCATCAGCTATTCCAAAGCTGCTTCTTACTCCCTTTAAATGACGTACTTCGGCAATTTGCATCATTTTTTTTGTATAAGAAATATTATCATTTGTAATCTCTGTAACCATTCTTAATTTCACTCCTCTTTCCTTGAGTTGATTCAAACCGTCCCAGATTGGTTGGGTAGTAACATGCATCCGTACCTCTGTATGATCGACACAACCTTCAAGGCTCCTCTGTATCTAGCGTTTTTTTAATTATATCCTCATTACCATACAATACCTCAGTAATTTCTTTACGCGAATGAGTCGTCAATTATCTATAAGTAGATATGCGATTCATAGTATATAAGACATAATTGTGGATCATGAACAACTGCAATAAAATCAGAAATAGTTAGTTTGGCATGAGCGAATCCAGTCATTATTTTTTCACTTTTCAAATATCACTTTTGCAACGACCGATAACAGACGATAATCTCTCTTATCGTACTCTTACTCGACCGCAGTAAATTGTACATTATTCAATTCGTTGATGATACAGTGTCTGATGAAGTGGGGGGGTCTTCAAGGTTAATCAGACGAATAAGCTGATTTGTGTCATGTCATTATGACGTCGGATATGCCTCGGTGCTAATGCGTTTCGCCTCGAGTGGGTCTGCACCCTTCAATAATCTACCCCAACTTCCATAGCTTCTAATAGTCTTTTGTTTCAGCTTCTCATAGAATCTGATGATGACCCAAGAAAGTTGTAGTGTATTTTGGACACTTTTAGATAATATCTCACTCAGCCGTTAAAGAGACAATTTTCCTATACTTTGGTTATACTAAGAAGTCTAGTATTATTTATTTAACCTCTGCGTCATATGTAATAAAAAGGAACAAAAGAATTTCATAATCAGTTGTTAGTTTCGAATCAAATCAAATTAATGGTTCCCATAATAGTAATGATAGTACTGCTCTCGAGTGTACTAGTACCATTGGCAGCAAACGCAATGCCTAATCTCGGCGGTAATGGTCTATTCCTACCTATCCCACATCACTTAATCGGACCGTCTTATAGTAAGAGCACGTCTATTCCAAGTTCAAACAGTAACTCATACAGTAACTCATACAGTAACTCATACAGTAACTCATACAGTAACTCATACAGTAACTCATACAGTAACTCGTATCGTCACTCAGACTCCGGTCACAATAAAAATCAGTATATGCCAAAAGACGCAACTTCAGGCCTTAATATTCCTAAAAATCTGATAGTGCCGAAAGCTTGTTCACAAAATTGTACAAACATTATTGGCACTCAACAAGACGATACCATAATCGCTACCGCTGTCACCGATGCTACCATTTACGGTCTCGGCGGGAACGATATCATACAATGTGGATTAGGCAATTGCAAGGCATACGGTGGATCTGGTGACAATGTACTTATATCTGGAAGCTCTTCGAGCGCTCAGCTATATGGTGGTTCAGGAAATAACATCTTCATAGGTGGTACTGGTGATACCCTTATGGTGGGCGGGAAGGGAAATGATCAGTTCTACGCTGGATCAAGTCATGATGTTATGATAGGCGGCGGAGGAGCCAACTACTTTGACTGTGGCCCGAATGGTAATGGAGTAATTCTAGATTTTAATGCAAAGAACGGTGATACAAAAGCGAGTAACTGTAAATTCGTTGTCACAGTACCTACCGGAGTTCAGACACCTCCTTGACATTACCCTGAACGCCTGCCTGTAAGTGGCTAAGTACGTGTAATACTTTTATTTTCTTACTGCCCCAACATAATACTGCAGTTAATCCGAAACGATGAAGCTTACCAGCCCGAAAGAGTCTACTTCGAGTCTCTCTTCGGAGTTATTGTTATGTTATAAGAATCCTGAATATATATTTGTACATAATTACAGACAAATGTTTAAACCCGTTAGACAAAGATATAATAATTGAACTGCTGCTTCTAGAACATACTGCAATCAAAAATGAGAAAAAGGCCTCTAATATCTATTTTGGTTGTCCCGGTGATAATATTTGTACTACTTTTAACAACCTTGGCTTTTGTTGAATCAGAAACA
>QHBN01000257.1 GCA_003176995.1 Candidatus Nitrosopolaris wilkensis | reverse complement strand
AGAATTGAGCTACAAACTACCTTTCACCATCCAATTTGTATTCAGCGGCAGCAGCTATTCCACCCAGTCTCTCTAAAGCTCATTGGGCTGTTCTAACCCTTTTTGCCAGTATTGGTCTTATTGGCTTGTATAAATATATTTTAATTGACTTTACAGATTCAATGCCTTTCGTAGCGATTAGCTTTGATACTGTACGATGGTCACTGGATACATTACATGCATTTTTTAATTATTACTCATTTTAAGTAGGTCCTTTTCATTAATATGAACTGACAAGGAAGAATTACGATGATCAATTATCACACACGGAGCTCAAAGAAGCTATAAACTCAATTTATGAATTAAATCACTCAATCTGCAGGAGTAACAGAAGTAACCATCACAAACAGAACCCAGGAATTAAGGGAAAAAGTTGCCTTAAAATAATTCGATAGCTCCCTTTTCGGCTACAGAGGTAAATGACTTGATGGGTCATGAAAATATCAGAATATAACAAATAATGACGTATCTGCGTTTACATGGCGGTATAGTCGATATCCCTTTACATAGCGGCAACTACACTACGTATTATCGTGCTCAAAGTCGCGCTAAGATATGATAATGGTACCATTCTGATAACAGGCAACGTTCACATACCTTTTGCCTCAGTTGATCCGAGAACACATTCATTAAGGGCAGAGGGTTTAGATTACCAAAATATTATAGAGTATCTGAAACGAAGCGAAATAGAATACGATGATAATAAAGTTTTAGATCTCATTCCGTCTCCAAATATTTCAATAGATGAAGCTAATTCTCAGCATATATCTTTAAGAGACTATCAAAAGAAGGCGCTTGATAACTGGGCTAAAGCAGCTAAGAGAGGAAGTGTAGTATTACCGACAGGCGCAGGGAAGACTGTTATTGGTGTTAAAGCAATAGAAATGGTAAACTCTGCCTCTATAGTAATAGTGCCAACAATTGATCTTATGGATCAATGGACCTCTGTTCTTTCAAAATATTTTCCTTACATAAAGATTGGAAATTTGGGTGGAGGATCAGATGATATTCAAGCAATAACGGTGACCACATACGATTCAGCATATATAAGAGCATCAAGTCTTGGTAACAAATTTTCCTTGATTATTTTTGATGAATTACACCATTTGGCTGCGCCCGGCTATAGGTCAATAGCGGAACGGTTTGCCTCTCCTTTTAGATTGGGATTAACCGCTACAATTGAAAGGGAAGATAATTTGGATAAAGATTTTCCAAGACTGGTTGGTGGAGGTATAGTATTTCGTGCCCATGCTGGCGATCTTGCGAGAGACAAACACCTTGCTTCCTATGAAATAGAAAGGAGGCAGGTAGAGATGTTGCCAGAAGAGGTTCAGGAATACAAAAAAAACTTTGGTGTGTATCAAGTATCTCTGAAGAAGCTAGGATTAAGAATGAACTACACCGGAGCCTTCACCAGATTGATAATGATGTCTGGAAGAAACAGTATTGCAAGAGAGGCAATTCTTGCAAGAAATAAAGCCATGTACATTGCGCTAAATAGCAGATCTAAAATAGAAGAATTAAGGAAAATCCTTTCAGAAAATAGAGGTCTGAAGACAATAATATTTACTCAGCATAACAAATTAGTATTTGATATCTCCGATAGATTTCTGATACCATTTATAACTCATAAATCCAGCAAGGGAGAGAGGCAGGATACCTTAAACGGTTTCAGAGAAGGAAGATACAATGCATTAGTAACATCCAAAGTGTTAGATGAAGGCGTTGACGTTCCAGATGCAGAATTGGGTATAATTGTCAGCGGAACAGGGAGCAGTAGAGAATTTATTCAGAGACTGGGAAGACTTCTTCGACCTAAACCAGACTCAAATAAGAAAGCCAAACTGATTGAGATAATATCTTTAGGCACACGAGAGATTGGAACGAGTACAAAAAGAAAAAAAGCTCTAAACAAGGTAGACGAGCCTGACAACAGCTCCTCCTGATAAATAATTACGTGATGAACGACAACTTTCTAGCGTGTCTGGTACAATTGTTGTAGTTTATACGCTTCAGATAAGTTGTACTGTAGCTTACTTACCCCGTACTTTATGTTTCCTTCTCACTTAGATATCTCGCACAGTAAGTGAACCTATCTCTAGCTTGCCTTGCTTCTTCGATTACTCTTACCTGTTATGCGAAATGGCTTCGCTGGATGATAAGAAGAACGTAGCTAATGGCAATATTCCATTCATAATTATAGAATCATGATCAATACCTGAAATGTCGCTATCGAACGACACCATGAGAATGGGATGGTCTTTATTATCTAATAATATCGTTGCTCGTTTTACCTTTTCATATAGTGTACATGAATAGATAGGTTTACCAAGTTTTGATCTCATGTCCTTTCTAGTACTCATTCTAAACACAGATTCTATAAAAGATAGTACTGATTCATCTACTGTCAATAATGGATCCAATCTATTTCTATATTGAGCTGCAATTATCTTGCCCATATTGTTGGCAAAACCTGCGAACCTGATAGAATGGTCTAATTCTAGTATTTGACTACATATATCACACAGTATGAAATCCTCCGAGATTTGTTTATTAGACATATCAGAATTATAGTATCTGGAGCTTCCTATTTCTATCATATTAAGAGACAGTTTGAATTTATAATAACAGTTTATGATTTGTTTTGACGTAATATTGAGCGGAGTTATTCAAGTAACTACTCCTATACAATGAATGTATGGAAATATTAAAATCGATTGCACGGTTGGCATTGGGTTCTGTATCGACGTTAGCTTTTACTGGCGCGGACCTGATGTATGTATGTACGCGATATAGAGGAAGTACCAAAAATAATACTATTTACTTTCCATTTTAGAAAGTATATTATCTACCCTGTCGTATTTTTGTCACATTATGAATGAATGAATGACAACACCGTCTATGATAAGTTCTGGTTTTCACAGTAGGAATGCTCCGAGTACATAGCAGAGCAGGAATCTTTATTTTGATGATGATGTCCTCCACTACTCTTTGCTACCACGTACTTGATAATGGAATTACTAATGTTGCCGAACAACATGAAGTAATCAAAACTAAAGATAATACTGCTACGATAGCGGCCGTACTCACTCGCTTTTACATATCGTTAAACACCATTCAGTCATAATAAGGATAAATGTCAACTATAGACTGATGCTTTAACTACCCCACATCAGGCCAAAAACTGTTTCTAGGCGAAGACGCTCTATACCATCTCAGAATATTTAAAGCGGTTATCGCAGTTCGAGTAAAGTTAAAAACACTTTTTGTCAGATTGGAAAAATGCGATTTCCGCCCTGCAGAAGGTTAGAGAAATTGAAGAAGGAATAATGCCCGTTTAGACTAAAATATTGGAGAACGAAGATGAAATAACCAAAGAATTAAGACGCCTAAACAATAATGCCAGCAGACTATCTGTTTGTTCGGCATTTGGTGGAATGCAAATGAGTCACAAGTATCTTTTTGATTCATATATGAACATAGTAGATAGGCATCAAAAAGGAGAAGGTAAAGGAATGAGATGGATTATCAATATAGATAAAGAAAATCTAAATTTAGTCAAAGTATTTCTTAAAGCAGGAATACAGATAAGACATGTAAAACATATGCCACCAATGAATTTTGGTGTTTCAGACAAAGAAATGGCAGCAACAATGGAAAAGATGGAAGGTGGTAAGATGAGTCAGAGTTTCCTAATCAGTAATGAGCCTCTCTATATCAACCACTTTAATTCTTTGTTTGACGAGATATGGAAAAATGGAATTGATGCCAAATGGAGAATAAAGGCGATCGAAGAAGGAGTTGACTCAGAAGGAATTGAGATCATTAAAGACCCTGTTGAAATACAAAAGCTTGGCTTCAGCCTTATAAAAACAGCATTAGAAGAAATACTGGTAATGTATTCTACCGCTAGCGCATTTCATCGCCAAGAGCGTGCAGGAGGAATTCAGTTATTAAAGGAAGCAGCAACGGAACGAGGAATAAAGGTTAGGATCCTGACACCTGAGGATGAGCTAATTGTAGAAACAGCGCGAAAGTTGATGATGGTGCAAGAAGAAGCGCAGCAACCACATGAAAACATTGGCATAAGATACATTCAACCGCATTTACAAACCAAGGTTACTATCTTAATAGTGGACAGAAAATACTCTCTGGCTGTAGAATTAAAGGATGATGCGAAACAAACATCTAATGAAGCAATTGGATTAGCAACTTACTCTAATAGCCTGTCTACCGTGTTGTCGTATGCTTCAATATTCGAAAGTCTTTGGACACAAACTGAATTGTATCAAAAACTAAAAGAATCAGACAAAATCAAGGATGAATTTATCAACATAGCAGCACATGAATTACGTACCCCTATACAACCAATACTTGGGTTAGCAGATATTCTTCGCTCCAAACAAACAGATGGAGGACAAGAAGCAGAGTATCTGGATGTCATAATTAGAAATGCAAAAAGACTCCAAAGACTTACTGAAGACATTCTAGACATCACTAGAATAGAAAGTAAATCATTAGGTCTAAAAAAAGAATTATTCAATCTAAGTGAGATGATATTAAGTGCCATCGCAGACTCCAACAACCAGGTTGCTAAGGAACACAAAGATACTAATCTAAAATTAGAGTTTATAGACTCTAAAGAAGGTATCTTTCTAGAGGCAGATAAAGGCAGGATTAATCAAGTAGTTTCGAATCTTCTAAGTAACGCTATTAAATTTACAAATGAAGGTACTGTCAGTGTAGCTGCAGTAACAAATAACAATGAGATTGTTGTGAGTATAAGCGATACTGGCCTTGGCATAGATACCGAAATATTACCTAGACTATTCACGAAATTTGTAACGAAATCTACTACTGGTACCGGACTCGGTCTCTTCATATCGAAAAGCATAATCGAAGCTCATGGTGGTAAGATATGGGGTAAAAATAATTATCCTGAAGGTAAAGGAGCTTCGTTTGCATTTAGCTTACCTCTGCACAATCAGAAGTTTGAGGTATAGTCGAGCTTGCTCAGATTCGCATGGTCTCGCTTTGTTTCCTGCAAAAGACATGAAATATCTAGACTTCTTAGAGGTCGTGCGTAGTGAGATCATCCATATGTTGCAGAGGAGAGAAATAAACGAAAATCAATATAAAATGCTTGATGATAGGGTCATTGAATATTTGAATAAGATTACCGATTTAAAATAAACAATAATCCAAATGATGCAACCTATCAAAGTTTGAGGAAAGTATCACTTTATGGGAAAGTATCGCTAGATCCACAGAAATGATTATCGTGGAAAGATCGAGTGTTTGAAAGTAGATATATTGCTGTATAAACAACAAAAATAACAGTATCAGGTTGCTTGGACAAGGTAACTTCTCTGTCTATGGATCTTGATTCCCTTCATCCTTCGAGGACTCACCAAGCTGTCCTTTTATATTGTGGTTGGAGTGAAAACGCTATGCTTTCGCCACCAGAAAATTCTACACTTAAATCAGTAACAGTCACAGCACTTACAGCAGATCATGGCTTAAGTGTTACAAGGATTATAGAACCCCGCTTAAAATTCCTGGCATGATGGGATCTTAAGACGTAAGAGAATTTGACATCATTATAGGGCCCGCAATAGAAATCCTTTAATTCTTCATTGAATTATCTCCGAGCTGGCAAAGTATCATAAATGTCTGAAGATACTAACTCCGATAGGCCGCTCGAGGATGATTTCCGAGAAAGATCTGGATGAGTTAGACGAGGACGAATATTCCTCGGATGAACAACGGGAAGATTCTTAGCAATCGGCAATAGAATATAAACAACTAAAAAAACTTGTACTACAGATGTAAAAAAAGTGCTGGGTGAGTTATTGATTTTTAGGAGATGTTTTTCCTAGATGTGTCTCTACTTCCTGTCAAAATTTATTGATATTAATTCCTAGGCAACATGGACGGTGTAATCTCATTCCCTTCATCATACTACTCGTAGCATTCCCAGACATCATCTTACCGCCCGTTTGGTTCCCAGGCATCATAGTCATTGTGGATGCTGATTGAGTTGTAATCTTCACCGCTGCTACCACACCAACTGCTAAGATGGCTGCTGTGATTACCTACCAATGACTGCAAAGCTTGGAAATATCTCCAGATGTCTTTCTTACCTTTCTAGCCTTAGTTTGCGGGTATACAAGGGTTGCAAAATACGACATGGAAACAGACTGACTAATAAATGATAACAGTGATGCAAGAACTAGCTCAGTATAGACAGTTCTGAATTGCTTATTTTTTCAACATGACCTTTATCGTGTACTTGTTAGCTTTTAAGAATGTCTTTATTCTCGTGTTCTTGAGTTCTAATATGTTAACCGTGACAGTTAAGTTTCTCCTGCCAGTCGGCGAGTTCTACTTTCTAGTTCCTCTGGTGATGGAATGGAATACGACCGGATACATTTTCATATTCTTCAATTTTAGTGCCAAGCCATTTATGGAAAGTCTTCATCTGCATTGGATCAAAAATTAATTCGCATTCTACAACCCTTTTCAATATCATTCTGTTAGTGGACATTGGCTCAGTTGTAATTACTCTCAATTTTACGTTCTTCAGAATAAATAGCTGTTTCTGGGCCTAGAGGTTGAACGGCACTGAAGACTCCTCGACTATAACGCGTTTGAAAGGGGGTGAATATTCGCCTTGAATTTCGCGAATTCCTGACACATAATCTTAGAGTACTATATAATTAATATACCCTTCATAAGCCCAGGTTGATGCAAGACTTCAATATTTCTCTGATCATCGTCTGTATTGCTTTGACCTTTCGTATTCCTGCTATTGCAATACGGCTCTAAGCTCTTTTGCCTCATTAGGCAGCTGGTCGTGATTTTTCTCTATCCCTAGTTTTTGATGTGGGGGCGTACCATCCTTACGATCTAAGCATAACAAGAACAATGGTACATAGCTGGAACTTCATAGCCGGAAGTTCAAGTGGTAGCAGAAGTAATAGCGTGAATAGCAACTGCATCATAGCAACTACATCTCATCTATCAAAAATAACAAATCTAAAAATTATACACTCTCTCATGCTATATCACTTGCTTCCTTTTACCTCTCTTAATACTTGGTTTAGATATCGCTTCATCTCACCTAAATCTTCAGTCGAATGCCTTAACTGCTCATAAAGCTCATCTTGTCTCCAGATGCTTTCAAAGATTGATGCATATGACAGTACAGTTGATTTGCTATTAGAGTATGTTGCAAGTCCCATTATGGTTTCCTGACTATTTCCTTGTTCCTTTACTTCTACAGACAAAGAGAATTTTCTATCTACAACGAGTGTTAACACCGTGGCTTCAGCTGGTTGGACGATATATTTTATATCTAGGTTATGGAGCGAATGTTGTCTTAGAAGTCTTTCTACTATATTTATTACATTCGTATCTTTAGCAGTTAGAATATTCACTATCGTGCTTGGATTTTTGTTCAATCCATCTAAAATGGACCTAATAAAGCCGACTTCTTGGTAATAACGAAATGTGTTCACAGTAGGAAATATTATCAATATCATTGTTAGCAGAGCTTACGAGTTTTAACTGAAGACTTTGAATCTCGTTAGCATCATTGATTGGTTCTATAAAATCGGGTACAATTCCCTCTTCTATTTCTCTTATCTTCTGCTCAGCAGGAACTGCTTTTTTCCAAAAAGTATCAAAAACATACTGTCCCTGTTCAACAACTGCTTTAACGTTGCTGTAGAAAACTTGCGTCAGGATCTCACTCTGACGTAATGTGGTAGTAGTCATATATTCGGACTCACTAACCGCTATGCCGCCTTTGAATCCCCCCAAATGACGAAATTCATCGACAATTTTTATCAGTTCTTTACAATAACGCATATTCTCTTTAGTAATTTCTGTCATGAATCTTATTTTAGCTCCTCTTCTTCTAGCTTCAATATAGTTATTCTTGTAAATATCAGGAAATTCAATAATTATGGACGGGCCATTTTCATCTCCATACAGATCCATCCATTTGTTTGCATTTTGCATGAATTGGACGCCTTTGCTAACAGCACTTTCAACACCGTACAACACCTCCGTACTATCTTGTTGTGAGTTTTCTGAAATAGACAAAGAATAGGAAAAGAATGAGAATTCTCTATGTAAAGAGGCTATGCCGTATTCTTCATTAGCCTGTAGTCTTGCTCGCTAGAGGCTAGTACGGCCACTGGACCTCATCCAGTGTTGCGCCGGTTCACTCGCACAAAGAAGCATTAAGTCCACGAGTCTGATCGAACTATTAAAGGGTAACAAATGCCTGACTTAATTAGCTGTAGTACTTACATAGAT
>QHBN01000256.1 GCA_003176995.1 Candidatus Nitrosopolaris wilkensis | reverse complement strand
ACTATTTGGAGAGCACATTACATCAAGATTGGTAAGAACACAGAACAGAGAGTTATCTCTTAGGTGTATAGCCCTACAATATGCATAGACTAACTAATCTTATCGTAACATTGATGGGTTCTGCACAGCCTTATTTAATATTAATATATAAGAAAAGGTTATAGACGTCCGATCCATCTTTTTTATATCTTGATAAAATTATTAAAGAAATCAATATCCAAGCCTACGGCGTTCACAGATTACTCGTTACATTCGTTTGTGAAAAACAAAATGGTGTGTGCAATAAGCTGAGGGTCTTGTTCTTCTTACATTCTCCAAATCCATTTCCTGGGGCTTCATGGACAAGGATAGAATTCTTTGCAGAGTACCTCAGGAAAAAAGGATACAAAGTAGCGATAGCCGGCTCATTTTCTCTGTTCACTCTCAACAAGGCAGGATCCGTTAAATGGAATGGAATAAGGATTCTTAATATAACCCCGATTCTCATGATACAAAACCTATTTTCCCTTATGCTCAATATCGTGTCATCACTGGTTACTTCTATTCCAATCCTTATCTTGCTACGACCAGAGGTTGTTATAATCTCAGTTCCCAATGGCGAAACCGGTCTTGGCTCATATGCAATGGCAAAGCTCTTTAGAATTAAGAAGATAGTAATAGATTATAGGGACGAATGGGAGGATTATTCCATTAATAACGCTAGCTCGCGAATCTACAAAAGATCATGCCAGTATCTCAAAACCGTTATGACTAAGTGCTATATGAAGAGCGATTTCGTGATAACTGTGACAGAACCTCTAGCTAAAAGCCTTCATTCAAGAGGCATAGCTAATGTCAAGATTATAACAAATGGTGCCGATTGCAATGTCTTCAAACCAAATGGCAAAGAAATCTTGAGGAACAAAATGGGGTTTAACAAAAATGATTTTATCATAGTATATACTGGTTTTATAGGCGCATACTATAGACTAGACGTTGTTATTAAAGCACTCAAAATAATTATAGATAAAATTCCTAGTGTAAAGTTGCTTCTGGTCGGATGCGGCTCAGATGTGGAAGGAGTATTGAATTTGGCCAACAGAATTGGTTTACAAAACAGCGTTTTCTATTTGGGTGCAAAAATTGATAAGATGGAACTAGGTGAAATCCTTTCTGCATCAGATGTAGGCATAATCCCGAGGGACGCCAATCCTCTCTGGAACAATGCTTTACCAGCCAAGTCTTTAGAGTATTTTGCTTGTGGCTTACCAGTACTCGCAACTGTTCATGGTGATTCTCTAGTTGCTAGATTGATAGATGAAAATAAAATCGGATTGTATTCAGAACCTGAAAATGTAGATGCTCTTGCTGACACAATCGAAAAAATATATAATGACAATATCTTCATAAGCGATGCCGGTAAAAGAGCAGCATTGTTAATTCAAGAACGTTTCGACAGAAATAAGATAGCTGAAGATTTTCTCAATCTACTAAAAAATGATTGTTAATGAAACAAAACATCCTACTAGGCCGATCCATAGCAACGCCTATTGTAGTTGTGATATTGGCGATATTCGCCTCTTCATTTACTTTATGGCTAGTCCAATCCTCAATCAAGTATTCCCTTTTCGTTTTTGAAATATGTAGTATACTTACTGTTTATCTTATTTTAAACAATTACGACCTGAAAAGTAGTACAGCTTACCCCAAGAAAGCAGCAATATTCCAAGGCTTCTTTTTTGATTTCTTTCTCGTCGCTTCTGCATCCGTTCTAATTTTCATTAATGTACTGCATATTGAGGGAGCAGGAATTATCCAACTATTACTTTCGTTTGTCTGTCTATCTAATCTAGCAGGGTATGCACTACTGAATATCTTCGGAGTGACTAAATATGTATCCACACTTGAGACTGTAGTCTTATCTTATTTATCAAGTTTTATTTTTTGTGGATTTTCTAGTTTGGCTCTCTTATCCATAAACGAAAGTACGAGAAGTATCATAATATCTATTTTATTTATAATACTTGGTATAATATCGGCTTTAAGACATGCGAATGACAGAGATGTCGCTCGTAACAGAACACTTCCGAATTCCTTATCCAAAAATATTGACGTTTTAGCCATCGCGCTTTCAATTATATTCTACCTAATATTTTTCTACTATACATATCCAAACTTTACACTTCTGCCAGGTAGTGATATATCACGACATTATAGAGATTCGATAATCCTTTCCAGAACTTCAGATCTTTATCCCGACGTTAGTTATATACTCTTTCATGCGTTTGAGGCTGCCTTTCAAGTGCTTTCTGGATCTCAACAGCTAATGACATCTTTTCAATCGATCCAAGTAATATTGAATATCTTTTTACCCATCTCTGTTTATGCCCTTGCAAAAAGGTTCGTAGGAGATGTTGACAGAAGAATCCCTGCCATCTCCACGATATTTTACGGAATTTTAAGTAATTTCGCATTCATCTATTTCGCTCAGTTAAAATTGCTCAGTACTAGCAGTACGGAAGTTCAAACTTTCGCGTATCAGGTTGCAGAGAAAGCATTTAGCGGAAACATAAATTTCTTGCAGCCGTTTCCTTGGTTTGTGCCGCTCTCCGTGTCCTTCATAATGTTTATCGTAGTTTACCTCTTGTTAAGAGTCCAAAGCATGCCAAAGTCAATCTTTGTGCCGCTCTACAGTCTTTTGATTTTGGCCATGTATCTTACTCATGCGACTGAGGCTGAAATTTTTGGGATATTTATAGCTACATATTCTTTTGTATCTAGAAAGACTAACGGTGGTTTACGTCTTGATGATGCTCTATTATCATCTTTGATAGGCTTTATCATTTCAGGTGCATTTTCTATATATACATCGTTTGTTTGGACGTCCGTGTTAAGAAGTTCAAATTTTGACTATAGGATTATGCTCTCTTGGCTGTTGCCGATACTACTAGTTGTCATCTCTATGTATTGGAGAAGGAGAGTCTTGTCATTACCAAAGATCCGGATAACCAAAAAGTATATTTATGAAAGAAGGAAATTTTATCTAGCTTTATCTACAGTATTTGTCTCAGTCTACCTTTTTGGTTTTTTGACTTGGTTCTTCATCGAAGATTTCAAAACTTCCTCAGTTTTAGATATAGGAGCTACGCCATGGTTTGTCTATCCTCTCACGCTAGGAATCGTAGGACTTCTTGCAATTCTGGCATTAAGACATCTGAGTAATATCTTGCCCAACAGTTCTGTTACTGTCATTCTAGCTTCTATCGTTTTTATTCTCTTAATGGGTAGAGCAATCTCTTTTGTAAATCTTAATTTGACAACAACAGGGTACTGGGAGAAAAGGGTGATACCATTCATATTTCTTTTTGCTTGCCTTCTGGCTCCTATATCATTAATCAAATTTGTAGATGATATTCAGTTGAGAGTAAAGATAAAAAGTAAATCATTACTCACAAATACTTTCATAGTCACTGTTATCTCTAGTATTATGCTTTCAGGTTTCTCCACAATAGCTCTTCAATCTGAATATTGGTTTGCGTTTGCTAATAATAGTCCATACCAAATAAGTGAGAAAGAATGGCAGGCTATTAGTTATCTAAAAAGCGTTTTACAACACGATGCACATGCATTCACAATTACGCCTTCAAAAGGTTCGTATGATAATGTTGTGTTCTCCGCCCCAGGATATCAAGTCTCTTCACCACAGCTTTCGCTCTTTTCGAAATATCCGGATTTACCCTTGCTTACTCTGGCTGCTTATAATCTAAACCATGCTTACGTATACATGCATTCTCGTGATGTTGAGTTGTTAAAAGAGCTGCCACAACAAAGTTGGTTTTACCAACATCTTCTTCCCATGCTGCCTGTCGTTTTTTCGAACGGAGAAGTTGCTATCTATAACGCTACACATGTCTCATTTCCTTTACCTAACTCGGATACAACCATGCTGATTCCAACTGGATCCAACCATGATAATTCTTGGCTATACGCTTATGATATGATATCTCAATCGGGTAAGAACTATACTGTAATGTATGATACAGATCCCAATGCCCTAAAAAGTAAAACTGTGCTATTGAGTTTTGATCCTAATAAATACTACAGCTATTATGATGAGTTCCCTCAAAACAATATTTCTAACGGTGGTAATTGGAATATTATTTCAGGGAATTGGAAATATTCTTCAGGTGGTCTGCATGGTCAGGCTGGCAATTCAAATCTTGCACAAGCCGTTATACTCAGTCCCGTATCTTCTAATAACCTGACCGTAAGCACTTCATTTAAGATAATTAGCTCAAATCCTCGAGTTGCCAACTACATATCACTTATTTATTCATGGACCGATCCCAACCATTATCAATATGCAGGAATTACAATCCTTAACAATAGGGATGTTTATGTATCGGGGACAACCGTTAGTAACGGTAAGTTATATCTATATCCTAAGTGGCCTGGTATAAAGACTAACTTAATTTGGAAAGCTGGCGATATTTTCAATATGACTTTGTCTGTACAAAATCATAAATCTGGATCGCAAGAACAGGAGCTTTTCTTGAATGGAACTAATTACTTACATACTGAACACGCTGCCACTTCGGGGTATCTTGGGTTAAGTTACAGCAGGATTCAGGATGTAGTATTTGACCGTTATAAGGTCCAAGAACTAAGTAAAATGAATGTCCTACAATTGGATGATTATATGTCATACGTGAAGTCCGGAGGACACCTAATCGTACTTAACACAAATGGCTATGGATCGATAGCTAATTCTGTATTTAATTTTAATAATATAAAGCCATCACCCACCGAACCCAACAGGTTAACAAAGATCCCTGATGCTAATTCGCAAAACGCATATCATCTTCCGTCTAGTATCTATACTTCAGCACAAGACAAACCATTATCGCCTTTTGTGAAACATGCAACCATTGGACACGGCAAGATCACATACATAGACATCGAACCGATACTCTCTGGAATGTTTAAGAGCAAAACATCAGAGATTCGTGCATACGCTACGATTGGCAAGATATCACATATAATAGGCCTGACGCTTACAGATTCTTCTCCATTCGATACTGAACATATTTTCAACCACCATGTCGCCACCTTCAGACAGATGGACGCAAGAGGTGATGTCAAAGTCAAGACGACGGCAGTTATCTTCCCTCTTAGTACCCAATTAGGACAGATTAGAGTAACAGCATCCAGTAATAGAGAAGTCTCAGTTGCAAATATTAACGGGTTATATATAGATGGTTATCGTTATGCTATTTTGAGCACAGATCACAATAAAGGCAATATATCTCTCGCAAACGGGAAAGGTTTGTATAGTAATCTAACCTTCAGTAGTAGTGATTACAACAGTAATAACGTAGGCCTTCATTTGTCCTTTGCTAATAACAAAAGAAGTACAACGACTATAACAGCTGTACTAAATGATGGTAGATCATTTCATTTTCAGAATGTTTCTGCTGCTCAAATCATGAATGAAGGCCCCATTCAAATTTATGCAAGACAGCCTGTCGTAAATATTAGCAACGGTGACGTTACTTTGAATGAACTATATTTTGGTCAGATATCTGGGAACGATTTGAAGGTTTCGGGTAATCTTTCCTTATCGCCATTCATGTCAGACGTATACACTTTCTTAAGCGAAATCTCTATGCATGGCATCTCCCAGCTGGTGATGCCTGTATCACACTATAATGAAATCACCTCCTTGTCTATGCATTTCTCACTTCAGAAATTATATTCTCTTCCAGAGTTTGTTCGTTTTCTGGTGCTTATTCCCTTTTTAATTACATTTGTTTTTCTTCTATCTATCCGACCTAAAAAAACCGAACCTGTCCCAATTTGAGAAATATCTAAAGCCTGAGGCATAAATTAGCAGATTGAAAAGCTATGAATTAGTAATAACATCAGGATGTCAAATTAGATATCAAATAAAGGGTTCTGGCCATATTCTATAATTCTTGTTGAATTAAATTTATTCTACAAGTCTTATTCTTTTCTGATGTCGACCTCATATCCTTTAGTAGCATACACAGAGACATCCGCATTATTTTTATAAATATGCATCCTACCGCTATCATTTTTGAAGTACTTCCTTATAGCGAGGACTCATTGATCCTCTTTGCATAGACACAGATATAATGTAGCATTCCGTCGGCTATTGCCCTCATTTAAATAAAGAATTGAATGAAATTATGTTAACTATTTTCTGTTGAAATCTGGTCTATTGGAATGTGTGTGATAGCCTCATCAAATATTCTGCTCAGTAACAGAAATGCCAACATAGAACCTAGCTATTGACTATCATTTGAGAAAAAAGTCAATTGGTTGTAAGGAGACTCTTTTCTCTTAATTCGACTCCTAGTCAGCTATTTTAGTAGTTATAACTCATTTTGAAAAATATTAACACACAGGTAAATGAAAATAAAATAAAAGATCTCTTGTTATTGGAGTGAAAGATCTACGTACTGGGGCCTTGGGAATGGCGTTTTAAAATCTGTCGTGCAGATCATCTTGACGTCTTTTAGAACTACAACACATGTTGAATAAGGCTCACCTGCATTTAAGGTAGTGTTCGGAAATAAAAAGTAGATTTGACCTATGCCTGATGTATTGTTCTGCGCAATTTCAAGTTTCGTTGCATTGAACAGGCCATTTTTTATTGCACCGTGTGCCTTAACAAAGGCAAAAACTTCACCCGTGGTACTATTTATTCCGGAAAGTGTGAGATATACTGTAAGAGTATTTGCGTAGGTGGTTACGCGCTGAGCATGAATCGGAGTTATGGCGCCTTCCGCAGATCCTGTTGCCATAATCATCATAGCTGCCAGCGATAATATGATAGTGTATTTGGATTTTTTTAATAGTCCAAGTTTAGGATAATTCATTTGGTTTATGCCATACCAACTAACTATAAAAGGATTCTCTAGCGTTCATGTTAGGAGTATGCACATCTATAACATTCCATAGGATCTGATGAATGTTAATTACCATCCCGATTCTTTCAAGGCTGATTAACTTAACGTCCGGTATGAGGTTCTCTAAACGTCTATAGGCAATCCATTTCTATACTCTTGATGTCTGTAAGTTATTGCGAGTAATTCACGCCCCATAAACGTGAACAATCGGAGTGAGATATTTTTGTAGACGGGAGTACGTCTAGTGCTTATTATCCATTAGATTAAGGATGCATTTTTCGCAAATAATGTATATAATCGCTAAATATGTGGAAAAAACAAACTTAAGAATGGGTAAGCGAGTCTTTGACGGTAATATCCCGTATAAGTGAGCAACTTCAATGGTATTCAAAATTTCAAATAGGTGTTAAACGGAATGATCACCGTACATTGAATTTTTTCTTTCGTACATGCGGACGGTGAATATATGCAAGATTGTACTCAGGAGACATTTCTTCAATACCGAACTCGCTGGGACAGCACGACTTGTTAGTTGAGCCTCAGAACTCGAAAGCTCTTGCGGTCACGATAAATGCCAGTTACAAAATTTAAATCACGGAAGATTTCTATGTAAGAGCCAAATAGCCCTTTTTTGGAGCAAATGCTAGAATCGTATTGACAAATGCAGCAATGTCAGCGTCATGCTGGAAGTAATTTCTATGCTTAAATCGTCTTTGAATTTTTTTGCCAAAAATAACCTGACACCAATCCAAAATTGTAAAAAGTGAATATCACAATGTAAGTTGGCATAGCCAAAACAGCAAAGATAGGTGATCTATTTCTTATCGCTATTCTTATTGAAAAAAAAATAAGAATTATGATAACAAAGGAAATTAATGCGAGTAACATTGTAAGAGCTACTAATGTAAAAAAGCAAAGGATCATGAGAGAGAGTAACGTCAAAAGAAACGTAATCGAAAGACCATTAATTTTTGTGAAGAGCTTGGAGTCATGCGCGATGTTCTTGCCTCTTTCTGATCCATACTTATAGACAAAAGTTGAGAACTTGGAAAAAGAATCCAAGCCCATAAAATGGTTAACTTTGGCTTGTGGGCTATAGATAATCCTATGGCCCTTTTCACGTACCCTATTGGACAGATCCGAGTCTTCGTTATACCGTAATCTTTCGTTAAATCCGCCTATACTATCAAACAGGCTTTTTTGAATTGCGAGATTGCAAGAAGAGACACCACATACTTCAGAAACCTTTCCGATTTGAAGGAATTGAGGAGAGCCACCGCTCCCTAAATACGTCCCAAGTACATTATCAATTGTATCTATGATTTTCGATGTCTTGAAATGCCTGAGGATATTTGGACCTCCGACTATTCCCGTATTTTTCGGAATATATTTGACTAAATTCGTAAGCCAGTCCTTCTCCGCAACACAATCTCCGTCCGTAAAGGCGAGGATAGTACCGTGTGCGGCCTTTACTCCTACGTTTCTACCTTTTGCTGGGGAATTGGCTTCCTCGGAGCAGAAGAAATAACGTTTACAGTTCGTAAATGATCGCGAGAGACTTTCTAACTCAACTGTCCTCTCGAATGTTCCATCAGAAGACTTGGCATCAATAATGATTACCTCAAAGTTAGGGTAAGTCTGTTCGAAGATAGAAGTGATACAATCTATTATGGTATCACTTTCATTTCGAGTTGTAACAACAACGCTTACTAATGGTGCCTCGCCACAATACAAGTTCTTCGATACTTTTTTTTGATTCTTCTTACTATCCGTACTCATCAAAATTGTATTCTCAACACAACGACGATTTCACCTAAATTCGTTACCCAATATATGACAGATCCGCTTTAACATGTAGAATAGGGATGTAGGCTCATCATTATTGCGTCATCCTAAGCTTGGCCCACCTTTATATGATCAGCTCAATATATACAAATAGCACCAAGTAGAAGAATATTTTTAAATGGTTGCGAATTACTGATTATAGAGTAATAGAATTCGACGTATTATCATTCAAAGATGTCAAGGACTTGGGACAGGGGGAGTGGCGTTGCTGGATATAGCGCTAGTAAGGTCTAGCACGACTATCAACCTTGACCGCAGAACTCCAAATATTTATAGATCGTTAAGCAAAAGATATTCTACATTAGTACTGGGATGGAATAGGCAGGGAATTTCTAGAGAAGTAATTTCACAGACGGCCAATGAACCTCTCTTGCATCTTAAGTTATTCAACCTAAAGGCGCCTGTCGGAACACCATCTCTGATAGCATATCTTCCGTTATTTTGGCTGTGGATTCTTATCGAATTATTTGTACATAAGCCTAATGTTGTCCATGCCTGTGATTTAGACACCGTTTTACCATGTTACATATACAAAATAGTATTTAGAAAGAAGATGGTCTTCGATGTGTTTGATAGGTACGCAATGGCATTTATTCCTCCAAAGTTTAGGACATTATACTCCTTTGTCAATTCACTCGAGGATCTGTTTGCTAGCAAATCTGACGTTTTGCTTAATGTCTCTGATGAATTGCAAAGAACGTTTGTAAGAAAACCAAAGCATTGTGTAACAATAATGAATTGTCCACATGAACTTGATGTACCAGTGGATAAGTCAGAAACTGATGTTCTTACACTTGCCTTTATGGGACACGTGAGAAAGGGTCGGGGATTAGAACAAATGGCTACTGCAGTAAAGGATCTCGAGGGCGTTGAACTTGTTGTTGCGGGTCAGGTCACAGATAGGAAACTATTGGATGACATACTAAAGATTCCCAATGTTCAATATAGAGGCTGGTTGCCATTTAGTGAGGCTCTAGAAGTGGAAGCGTCTTCTGACGTCATGATAGCATTGTACGACTCCGGGGATCCAATTAATAAATTCTCTATGGGTAGTAAAATTTTTGAGTCAATGATGTGCGGGATACCACTAATTACCAATGTGACACACGATCTTATCAAGGAAATAGGGTGCGGTATGATAGTGGAGTATAATGATATTGACCAAATAAAAGCAACTATCATCAACCTAAGGGATAATAAAGACTTACGTACACTTTTAGGAAAGAATGGTCGGAAAGCATTTCTCGAAAAATATAACTGGACTGCAATGGAAGATAAGTTGTACAAGATTTACGAAAACTTGCTGCCAAAATAATGGATTATTCTATATCGATCTCGCAGAACTGACCTAATACATGGCAATATTCAGAACAAGCGCATAATAATTTAATGCGACCCCCGGCGGACTCAATAATCACGCGCTTTGGTGGATATCAGATATAACGTTGAAATTAACTAAAGAATGGTGAATCATGAGTTTCCATCATTGTTCACCACTTAATAATCATCATAATACCTTGTCTTAAAGGATTGGATGGTACAGACTATTCAGCTTAACTAAGTTCTTCTGATCCGTTAACTAAATAATGCATGTTCTTCTTCTGCTTTCCATACACAATGGGATGTTAAATAGCTCATGCTCACTCGTATGAATTAAGATCATTCGTCTCTCGAACACGCAAGATGGTTATTTTCCCAATTTGAGGGCCGACAACAAATCCTATGCAATTCTTGCTGTTGAGCCACCGACCGAGAATTTTGTTAATAAATCCGGAAAATACTCTTTTATGTTGAAACAAGATAACAACTTACTTATGGAGGGCATTCTAGAGTTAGGGATTGACTAGAAGGCTTCGTATATGTATTTTAACTTCAGGTAGAGTGTTCGAGCTCGCATATGGGGGCGAGGAAAAGTTTACGACGTCTCTTGCGAACTGGCTGGTCAGTAGATCCCATGATGTAATCTTGATGGGTAGCGGATTTGTAGGTGTCAAATCTAAGCGATTGTCAGATTCCCATCCTATAGAAGAGCATGATAAAGATGTAATACCAGAACATGGAAAAATTAGAGTATTATATCCACCATACTCGATCTATTTACTCTCTAGGTTAGTGCAGTCTCTACTTTGGATCCTAAAGATCTCATCAATAAATTTGAAGTCCCCGATAACAATAATTCATGCACAAGATACTGGATATGCAGGGCTTGCTGCCGTGCTATCAGGCAGATTTCTAAGAATTCCTGTTGTGATATCTTCTCATGGCATAAGACACAAAACTCTTGAATCAACTGTTCGAGGGAGGCTAAAAAAGGTCTTGATCAAAATTGAGTACAAGATAGATATTTTTACGATTAAGAATGCAGATAATATCATAGTAGTTAATCCTTCGATAAAGAATTATTTTGAACGACTAACTTCAAAAAAAATTGACTATATACCTATTGGGATAAAGGTAAGGAAGTTCCAATTTTCTGAAACAGATCGAGACCTAGTTCGCGATGAGCTAGGAATAGATAAGGAAACAAAGGTTATCGGTTTCGTAGGAAGATTCTCACACGAAAAAAATCTCTTCACCTTATTAGTCGCTTTTGCTAACGTAGTGCGAGATAATTCTCCGATGAAGCTAGTATTGGTGGGGGCAGCAGGACCATTAGAATCGCAAATTCGAGAAAACATTAGGAAGAGCGGAATTGAAGATAAAGTCATTCTTTGTGGTATTAGGTATGATATTAACAAGATGCTTTCCTCTTTTGATATTTTTGTCCTTCCATCTTATACCGAAGGCTTATCGGTTGCCTTATTAGAGGCAATGGCTTGTGGCCGGGCCATAATATGCAGTGATATACCCGCTAATCAGCAGTTGGTTATACACAACAAGGAAGCCCTACTAGTAGATCCATATGACACAAATGCATTTGAACGTGCGATTAGATTACTGTGTAACGATGACTCATTGCGAATAAAATTAGCAAAAAACGCAAGAATCAAAGCAAGTCAATATGAAGAAGAGGTTGTGTTTCCCAAAATCCTAGAGTATTATGAGACAGTATCTAACAAAATGGCAATCCAGGAATAGTAGTAGATCGACGCCATTATGCCTTCTAGAATATAAGTCATTATAGACTTCGATGAAGCCAATCTATGGATCGGGGGATGCGACTAAATCCAGGGTCCCAATATTGTGTGACTTTTGTATGATGACTCTCGAGGTGATGGCATGATTTATTATAAGATGGTGCTGGAAGGTGTCTCCTCATACTAGATCGAAACGAGATCATATTTTCCTTATTTGTTTACTACTAAGTGACTGGGCTTTAATAAGGGAATTCTCCCATTTGTCATTCTATACTTTGAAGACTGCATGTTTTGTAAGGTCTTACAACTGACCCAATAGATTGACAGTAATTGTCAGACGATCTGGAGAGGCAACATGTCCTGCGAGATCATAATACGAAGTACCATTTTTGTAATCTTACCGCGACAAGTCCTTTGTTAACGCGAGTACACCTTGATCGAAAAGATATTTGGCAGCGGTCGACAGCTAATAATAATAACGTCAGCCAAGATATAATAAGCCAAGGCGTGTTTGGAAGTGTTCCACGTTTCTGTCGACATTTTCTTTCGGCTAAATCCCAAGAGCTTCAAAAGCGCGGCATGAAGTACTAAGTCCTGCGTGTTACCTGGGAACAGCACGTACCATTTGTGTTGAAAGTCTAGTAATACGTTCCGGAACGGGGCCGCCCACGTTGAGCAAATCACCCAAAAGCAGGCAGTCGTCTCAGTCATTAATCGCTAAAAGGTATTCACTAGTTATTCAAACCATCTTTTCAAGGCTAGTTCGTATATGCTCCAAATCGTGTAATACTTCGCAACGTTCTTCCTCACCATTCCGAGGCTGGTTAAGCGGAATCATTATATGAAAACTGGCCGCTCCAAAAAATGTTTGTTCCAAATAACAGGTGAACAAATCTCATCTTGCATATACAATTTTTTGTAGTATCAGTGTTGAAACACGTTTGAACACCACTAAAGCAGTAGTCCTACTGTCAATAGATTCACATTTTTTGTTCACGATAATTTCTTGTTTAATTTGGCAATAGCTCTTATGTTGTCATCCATAATTGAGTGTATCCTTAGTCTAAATTGCATAAGAATATCATTAACCTCCGGGTGTTCGTATGGATTTAATTTATCTGTAGACTCATTTATTAAACTGTCTAATCTATACAACGAAACTCTAAGACATACCTGCGCTTTTTGTAGCAATCTGGTTTGTCGTCTAATCGAAACATTCTTTGCATCTACAGTATCGTTGTCAGATGTGTGTGTATAGTAACCTCCATATTCCTGTCCCATTTCACTTTTTCTATTCTTTCTTACTAACCTAGAATGTTTTGTGATATCTCTAATATCCCGAACTGTCAAACTTTCGCTGAGAATGGCATTATTAATAATTTTTTGTTGATTTTCATCTAGGTTTACAATTTCTAGAGCATGCGACACCTTTAACCTATTCTGAGAGATTTCATCAATGATCGCTTTCGGCAGCCTAAGAAGCTGAATTCTGTTTGAAACATACTGCTCGCTTCTAGAAATGATACGAGCTAGCTCAGATTCTCCTCCCCATCCAAATTCCATCGTGTACTTTTTGAAGGCGCTTGCTTCTTCTATCGGATTCATCGTCATTCTTTGTATATTTTCAATGAGTTGTATCTCAAAAGCATCTTTTTCAGATAACTCTCTAACTTTGGCTGGAATATACTTCCACCGCAAAAGTCTGCAGGCTTCAAATCTTCTATTTCCTGCCACTATCTCAAAACCATCTTCGATAGGTCTTACGATTATTGGATGCAATAAGCCGTGCTGATGTATGCTTGCGGCTAATTCTCTTATTGTATTCTCCCAACCTGATGGTATTTCACAATCTCTTACTAAAATCCTAGATGACTTAATAGCATACAAAGGTAATGATTCTTCGACGTATAGATCAGTAAGCATCAAAATATGCCACCTCAGGACGTCGAAAGCCTCAGATTTGCGATTTTTCTATCTGTTCGTTTTAGTTCGTATGTGATTTTGTATCCTTCGCAATATTCCTGCCTACCGTCAATGCCATTACCTGGAATTAAAGCTCTCAACTTCGAATTAATGTAATTGTTAATCCATTATTTCTATTTTGCGGAATTTTTCACCAAAATTACCAGACGTCTGGTGATTTAAGACGTTAACAGGACCCAATCGAATAGCGTTGAGCAGACACTGCAACACTGCTGTGCTAATCCTCTTGTTTAATATTAAATAGTAAAGAACGTATACAAATACGTGACTTTGTCTAAGATATTTACAAATATATATCCATAGAGTTGTAATAGTTAGCATAAACCTATCTTCAATACCTTCAATAGCAACCAGTGGATGCAGTGGATAATTAAGGTTAAGTCAGAATACTGTGGAAGCTATTCAATATATAGGTGGTCGAAAATCTATGCTATCATGTCCAGTCGGAGCACGTTGTGGCACGTTGCTCTTTCTGGGTAGTACTGCGAAGCAGGAGTTGCTTTGGATCCAGATGAATCTTTCCCAACGAATAGTTATCCACTTGTATATAAAATGACATTGCTAAATAATTGAGTATAGCTTTTGACAGGCAAGTGAGAAGAAATTGCCGAAAACAGTAATGAGATCAGTGAATCTCTGCGACTGTGAAAGCGAACATGGGTAATAGTTTAATAATTGGATGAAAATAAAGAGAAACCCATCCTGTTGGCAGTATATATACAATAATAAGGAAGCGGCTTATATATTTGATTTGAAGATACTTGTATTCTCGGCATCGCCGATTAATATATAGATTCATTGAAAAGAAATCCATCGTTATTTTCATACTGATTCTTAGTGCAGCACTGATACTACTTCAAACGTCGAGCTCAAATGCACAAGTTCGTATCTGCAAATTTAGTTTTAGATTTAACCAAACAATCGTCTGCAACCTTAATCCTAATTCAACACCCATATCTGGCGCAAGGGGAATTACAAACACATCATCCGCGAAAATAACGTTAGACTCTACTGGCATTCCTATAGTAAATTATGGGTACATACATGGGATTTATGTCGGCCCTCAGCGGAATCCTGTTACTATCAGTCAGAAAGCGATTTATTACTACGATTTATTCAGGAAAACGCTCAGCAAGAAAGCAGATGAATCATTGGTCAATACTGCGAATTGGCTGCTTGAAAATGCACAATTCCGTGGAAACTATTCGATGTTAGAGTACAAATTTTCATATCCGACATACGATATGACGTCTCCTTGGCGATCTGGTATGGCTCAAGGTCAAGCAATGGAAGCTCTAGTTGACGCGTATCGTGTTTTAGGTGAAAAGAAATATCTGGATACAGCAAAAATGTTGCTAAATTCCTTTTTTGTCGAAGTCAAGAATGGAGGGGTTACTTTCAAAACTCCTACGAACGGTTGGTGGTATGAAGAATATGCGGCCAATGCCAGCAGAGAATCACGGGTCCTCAACGGGATGATGTATGCTCTTCTTAGTATATACGAATACTACAATTATACACATGCACCTGAAGCCAAATATCTCTTTGACAGGGGTGTTCTTGCTTTGGATAGAACCTTGCCTCACTACGACAACAACGGATATTCCAATTATGATATACTTGGAACGCTTGCGAGCATTCAATATCATCATATCCATGTTGATTTGTTAGGGAGATTATACAATATAACTAAAGATGGAATCTTTAAAGCCTTTCATGACAGGTGGGGGAATTACCATATATCTAAGCCTCCATTAATGAACCCTGCTCTTTTAAATCGGAAAGCGAGTCAACGATGAAAAATCCCTAGTTCAACGTATTTAAAATCAGTACTTAATTAGTCCCACAAGGCCGAACCCGTCATTTCCCTAATCATTCCATGCTTAAATTATCTTATATGAGATCAACTTGAAGAAGCAATACGGCCTGAAAAGGCACCACTTTGGAGATCTAGCTTTCCAAACTCAGAAAATTATTTCTGGTCGCGAAATATCAAGGGACGAAACCAAGACAAGTGGGGTACTAGATAGGATTCCCAACTTGAGTGTTTATGATAACTAAGTTTAGTTCTAAAGCCTAAAACGTTATAATGGCAGAACACTCTTATGGCTTCCGGCGGAATTAAGGTGTGCTTGGCCTACGAGTGGGTTCCACAGCTCCTCAACTTTTAACTATTTTCTTAATATCTTCAACATTTGGAGCATTAGCATTTCTCTATTCATTTTTTGGTATCATTAGTAATGAAACAACACATAGATTCGATACTTTTGGTTCACTTACTCCTCAAGAAATTGGAGGCCATTTTCTTTTTGGCTATGTAGTGGGTCTACCTACTAGGAATCTTAAGATGGCTGTATTGAGTGGATTGATGGCATTAACCATAGATGCAGATCACATACTCAACGCGGCTGGGTTTGACATACAAGGTAGAATGGGTCATTCTGTTTCTTTTGCAGTTTTATCTTCGGTCTTAATGGGTTTTATCGCAACCCAATTCTTTCGAAAAAAATTAGTTTGGAAGAAAATAGTAATACCAACACCAACCTTGGCAGCATCATCCAGTAGGACAGTAGAAAAGGCAGTGGCAAACACATACAATTCACTATCCCCAGCAGAAAAGTTATACATTATATTTTTTCAGTTTCTCATTATTACATTAGCAGCATACCTGTCTCACATCGCTTATGATGTATTCGTTGGCGCCGGGGCAAACTTTCCTTTACTTGCTCCATTCAACTTTAGTGACGTTTTCATACCTCAAATGTACGCTCTACCAATAGAAGGAGTTGGGATCCTAATTGTTTATTTGTGGTACAGCGTTACTGCCAGGAAAAAGATGATTTCGAATCAAAGATAGTCGCGAGTTATGGCTATTGATGCCCAAAATGGCGAGAGATCAAACCACTTGGTAGGGGGCATTTTGTAACCACGAAACATAAGATCGCGTAAAATAATCGGTAGGTCAAATTAACACCCACCTGCTCTTTGACAAGAATGGAAGATTTTTTTTACATTTACCTACTCTAATTGATTCGTTTGTGTTCATCCTAGGATACTTCGTTACGATAGAGTAGGTTGATAATGATGAGGATGATGACCAATCACTTTTTCTAAAAATAAATCTCCGGCTTTATAGGAGCTCCTAACCAGTGGGCCAGCTACAAGATATTTGAATCCCATTGGTTCTATAGTTTCCTTAAACCATTTGAATGCCTCAGGAGTGATGTATCTAACTACTGGCATATGTTTGGGTGTCGGTTGAAGATATTGACCAAATGTCAACAGATCTACTTCAGCCGATCGAAGATCATGAGCAGTCTGCAAAACTTCATCGTCGGTTTCACCAATACCTAGCATTATGGATGATTTCGTGAAAATTCGGAATTAAATTCTTTGATTTTTCTTAAAACCCGTAGCGATTGGCTATATGACGCTCTTCCATCTCTAATTTTAGGACTAAGTCTCAAAACCGTTTCAATGTTGTGGCTTATGACTTCTGGCTTGGAGCTAACTATTTTTTCCAGTGAAGAGACGTTGCCTTGCAAATCTGGAATTAAGGGTTCTACGATAGTCTTTGGGCATAGCATCTTTATTGCTTTTACAGTATTGGAAATATAACTAGCTCCTCCCTCATCCATGTCATCCCTGCAAACTGAAGTGATTACTGCATATTTCAATCCCCATTCCTTAATAGCCCTGGCTACTTTGAATGGTTCTGTTGGGTCAGGCAATACAGGTTTATATCCAGTCTTCACAGCGCAAAATCTGCAATGACGCGTGCATAGGTCTCCCATGATCATGATGGTAGCTGTACCACTCCCCCAGCACTCTGCTATACTCGGACATCTTGCCTCTTGCCATACAGTATCAAGATTGAATGTCGAAAGGGTTTGTTTAACATGCACATAGTTGTTATCGGGCGGAGCTTTTATCCTCAGCCATTCGGGTTTCTTTATTAGGATGTCTCGCAGGTCCACACGTAATACAGAGACTGAGAACCATATACACAATAATAAGGATTTATGGACTGATAAGTAGCAGCAGTAGTGTTGGGAGTGTTTACGTACAATGAAGACACCTTTTTAAGAAAAGCACAGGTCGCTAAATGCAAGAATGGTAGACTTTCACCGTTGGCTTATGCCGTTACAGTATTCTGGGATAATTAGCGAGCACATGAATGTTAGAAAAAGAGCAGGATTGTTCGATGTCTCACATATGGGAAGGTTTAAAGTTGAAGGACCAAACTCGTTGGAATTGCTGCAAAATTTGATGACAAACGACGTATCCAAGTTGCAAGAGAACCAGGCGCTGTACTCACTCATGTGTTATGATGGCGGCGGCATTGTGGATGATTTGATCGTCTACATGATAAATAAAGAAACATACCTTCTGGTTGTTAATTCATCAAATAGACAGAAGGATTTTGAATGGATTCTTGAGCATTGCACTGAAAAAACAGCATCAACTGCAATAAAAATAGAGGACATAACCGATAGCACGGCACTGCTTGCATTACAGGGCCCTTTGGCACATAAAGTTCTACAATCGATAGAACTAGAACCGGATATCAATTTCGACCAACAAGGCCATTTAACCTAATAAATGCGAAGCTCTTTGGTGTAGAATGCATCATCACGAACAGGATACACCGGAGAAGACGGCTTTGAACTCTCCTTCAACTCCTCAGAAGTACAAGTCTGGGATAAACTCTTGCAGGTGGATTCAGGACTTGACGTACGACCTGTGGGCCTGGGTGCAAGAGACTCACTCAGGCTTGAGGCAGGCTTATTCCTTTACGGCAACGACATGGACGAACACAATACGCCTTTAGAGGCTTCGCTGTCGTGGACTGTCAAGTTTGACAAGAAACAAGACTTCGTAGGGAAGAAAGCATTGCAAACGAAGAGCGTAACCAGAAAACTCGTGGGTTTTGAAATGCTAAGCAAGCGCATTGCTAGAAAGGGAAACGAGGTTTTTATTGCTGGATCGAAGATTGGCTCTGTTACGAGTGGAGGGCTTTCTCCTACTCTTAAAAAATCGATAGGTTTTTGCTTTGTTCCCTCCCAAGTTACTTTGGGTCAATCAGTCGACATTGGTATTATGATGGGAGCAGGAATGAAAGGAGGGGCAGGAGGACTAGAAGACGCTATATTGTCAGCTGACAAAAAAACCCTATACCCGACAAGAATTACAAGTACCCGTCTTTACAAACGAAACAAGTAAGAGTTAAGTGATTGAGTAAGGATTTATACTCTAGAATTCGACGATATAAATATCGCTGATCTCTAAATGTCTGAAGCAAATATCAGATTAACAAGAGAACATGAATGGGTAATGATGAGAAACGGAATTGCGACAATTGGGTTTTCGGATTTTGCTCAAAATCAACTGAGGGACATAGTTTCTATAGAACTTCCTAAGGTAGGTGGCACATTTAAGCAGATGCAGGCAACGGCAATTGTTGATTCTGTAAAAGCGTCATCCGATATTTTTTCTCCTCTGAATGGAGTGGTATCTGAGATAAATGAGAAACTTCTCGAACACCCCGAGCTAATCAACCAATCGCCGTATGAATCAGGATGGATACTAAAGACAAAATCCTCGCGGCGATCAGAATTTGATAGTCTGATGACAATGGAAGAGTGCGACAGGTTCGTTGACGAAGAAGGACAGAAAGACAAAGGGAGTGAAATGGAATAAGTCAAGTTAAGGCTAAGGCTAAAGAAAGGAGATGATGAAATATAATGGATTATGTGTCCACCACAAAACAAGACGAAAAAATAATGCTAGAAAGTATTGGGGTAAAGTCAATAGATGACTTGGTTGATTCATTCCGTCCTATGCTTTCAAATGAAAGCTTGGATCTGCCTCCGGCATTGACTGAGATGGAGCTAATGCAACACATGAAGAACATACCCAAGGGAAACAAGATTATGAGATATTTCGTTGGAGCCGGCTCTTATAACCGCTACATACCTTCGGCATTAAACCATTTAGTTGTGAGAGGAGAGTTTCTGACTGGGTATACGCCTTATCAAGCAGAAATTAGTCAAGGAACCCTGCATGCAATGTACGAATTTCAGTCTTTCATATGCCTTCTAACTGGAATGGATGTGGTAAACGCTTCTCTTTATGACGGAGCATCTGCATCAGCTGAAGCAGCCCTTATGTCAGCATCCTACACGGGGCGAAAACAAATTTCTGTTGGAAACAATATTCATCCATAATATTTTGAAGTGCTGAAGACGTATTGTGAAGGTGCAGATCTTGAAATCACTATGAATCGAGTTACCGAGGAGACCGCATGCATTCTGACTCAAAACCCTGATTTCTACGAGAACATCGAGAATCTATTCTACATATCAGGACGAGCACATAGATTGGGTGCACTATACGTGACGTGTGTAGTGAACCGACTTCTCTTGCAATAATGGAACCACCGGCAATTACGGGGCGGATATTGTTGTAGGCGAAGGGCAGCCCTTTGGTATCCCACTAAACTTCGGTGGGCCGTACCTTGGATTTTTGGCAGCTAGGGATTGTTAAAGAAGATTCCAGGTAGAATATGCAGTCTGACTAACGATTCTGTGGGAAACAGAGGATTTGTTCTTACACTCCAGGCTCTCGAACAACACATAAGAAGAGAGGGGGCCACTAGCAATATCAAAACAAATGTGGCCTTGAATGCCTTGGCTGCGACTGTATACCTAACACCCATAGGTAGGAGCGACTTAATTAGAGTAGCAAAAGCTTCATACAGGAACGCGCATTTGCTAAAAAGTGAGCTTAGTGCAATGGGTTTTCAGACACTAAACAACTTACAATTCTATAACGAATTCCTTGTGAAAACATAAGTCTTCCAAAAAAATCCTTGCCGATTTAGCAAGAAAAGAGATCTGCGGAGGTTTAGATGTAGGAGATGACAGGCTTTTAATTTGTTGTACGGAGATGAATACGGCTCAGGATATAGACGATTATGTGTCTGCAGTAGCAGAAAAAGAACAAGCTGCATGAGGAACGCCGATGGCCGAAGTGGAGTAAGAGAACGAGATATCGAGAAACTGCTATTTGACTATCCTGACGGATGTATTACAGAGCACGTTCCAGATTCATCGTCTTTGGATGGTTCGATCATTGGTCCTAATGATGCAGACGTCCAAATTGAAATACCAGACAACATCAAAAGAAAGGTTCTTCCTTTTCCAAATCTGAGCGAGATTGATGTCGTTAGACACTTCACCAAGTTTTCCAGAATGAATTTTGGTATTGACGTGGGTTGCTATCCACATGGTTCTTGCACAATGAACAACAATCCAGAGGTTAACGAGGATATTGCTAAACTGGAGGCATTTGCAAATCTTCATCCTAATTCTCCTGAAGAATCTCAACAAGGCTCTCTGCGGATGATGTATGAGCTCGAACAATACCTCAAGGTGCTTACCGGCATGGATGATTTTTCAGATAATTAATTGGCTAAAAACATAGAAAGGGCACATAAGGAATTTAGTAGAAATTTTAAATCGCAACCATCGGACCGTTTGCATGAGCCTGGAGACACTAGCAAATTACAATGTATGTATTAGATACTAGACGAGAAATCGTGCGGATCATTGCTAGGAATTTGAGAGATTCTGTGAGAATTGCGAAATTAGTGAGTAAATTATATATATGCATTACACTTACGCTGTTTGCAATGATTGTAAGAACAACAGCACTTACAATTTTTGTAATATTCGCA